>NZ_CP010429.1:6920000-7029352 GCF_000974425.1 Spirosoma radiotolerans | reverse complement strand
GGTAATTCGTGAACGACAAACTTACCATTCACATTTTCGAGGTAAACGGAAGCAAATTGGTTGACCGTGCGTTCATCGGCACCTTTCAGATCGTCGTCGGAGAGAACAGCATCGAGTGGCTTTCCGGCAAAGGACACATAATCCGTAAATCGTTTGTTGACAATACTGGGCATTTGCTTACCCAACTCATCTTTAAACGCCAGTGGGTACATTTCCTTCCCACGGTTATAAGCGATAATTTGCTCCGTGCTTTGGTTGTTATCAACATCCTTTACCCACATTCGCAGGTACGAATCGGGCGTTTTACGCAGTTTAGTATTTGTTCCTAAATTACCCGCCATTAGGTCAATATCGCCGTCTTTATCAAAGTCGGCCGCAATCACTCGCTGGTAGAACCCGCTCAGGGGCGTTTCATTGTCAGCAATGGATTTCGCTTCGGTAAATTTCCCGTTTTCATTGACAAAAATGCGAATCGGCATCCAGTCACCGGCCAAAATCAGGTCCTGGTCTTTATCTCCGTCATAATCAGCCCAGACGGCGTCCGTTATCATACCTGCCTTGCGCAGATCCGAAGCCATCTTATCGGTCTGATCCGAAAAATGCGGCTGGCTGCCCTTCTTACTATCATTAACCAGCAGATAAGAACTCGGTGACTTGCCGTAGGCCATGCCTACCACCCGCCCACCAATGAACAAATCCAGATCACCATCGTTGTCAATGTCTACCGGCCGAACGCAGCTTTTATTGTCATACATGGGCGGAAGCGCATTGGCTAACCGGCTGAAATTTCCCTGACCATCGTTCACATATAGCCGGTCAAACTGCTCGGGCATTTTATTATAAAACTCGTTGCCACCCGAAACGACGTACAGGTCCAGATCCTTATCGCCATCGGCATCAAAGAAGACCGCGTCTACATCTTCATACACAGAGTCTTTTCGAAAGTCGGCTTGGACTGATGGACTAAATCTGCCATTCGGCTGCTGAATCAGCAAGCTACCCGCCTGCCAGCGAGCTCCTCCGGCGTAGATGTCGTCCAGCCCATCCCCATTCACATCACCCACGGCTAAGTGTGGGCCTTCGGTTGAGACTTTGAACGGCATCAGTGACTCACGAACGAAGTCAAAATAATCTGTATCCTCCTGATGCCGGTAAGGTATTGTATCCGTTTTTGTCACCTCAGCGAATAGCGGTTTGCCAGGGCCAATGGTGTAGCGATAGGTGGTGCCGTCCAGTTGGGCGTTTGCCTGTCGAAGGGTAATAATCTGGTTGGTTTTGACATTCTTCTGAACTTCCATGCGGCCACTCGGCCAGATCACGATCAGCGAATCGATAACCGTCCGTTTACTCAAACCAAACAATAGTTCGGGCGCGACCGAGGATTCAAAACCGCGAGTTGGCATTAACTGCTGGAACTGAAGGGAATCACTGTACTTTAGAATGACTTTAGCACCCACGCCAAATGTATTGAGTGAATTGCCTTTAAGCTTAACCGTCAAATGGGTATTTGCTGAAAACAACGTCGTTGCCTCGTTTCGGTAAAGCCCGGCGGGATCATTTATGTTGTTCGTAATCAGGTCCAGATCGCCATCGTTGTCCAGATCCGCATAAGCGGCCCCACACGAGAGCGTTGGCATCTCGAAGCCCCAGGCCGCCGATTTATCATCGAATTGAAGGCTGGGTGTTCCGCGATACAGGTAATTGTGCACTTTCCCTTCGGGCATAAGCTGAATTGCTTTTTCATCCAGCCGCGAGGAAGACCTCAACTCATTCTGCAACGCTCCATTCGAGATGTACTTAATGTAATCGAGGTTGTTTGGCCGCCGGGCAATACCGTTGGCAATGAACAAATCCTTGATTCCGTCATTGTCGTAATCGGCCAGCAAAGGCGCCCAGCTCCAGTCCGTAGCCGCTACCCCAGCCATCACGCCGATATCCATAAATTTCTTTCCAGACAGGCTAAGTTGCAAACAGTTACGACTATACTGGTTCATGTAGCCGTACGAAAGCTTGTACCGGTAAATATCCAGAGGGTCTTCACCCTGGGATGACTTCTCGACGGTCTCATCTGCCGGGTACATATCCAGAGTCATTACATCAGGAAAGCCATCATTATTCACGTCGGCCACGTCATTTCCCATCGAGAACCGGCTCGTATGTGCGAACGCCTGCCTGACAGACTCAACAAAGCCGCCTTTGTGGTTATTGACATAGTAATAATCGTCCTCGTGAAAGTCGTTGGAAACGTACAGGTCTTCCCAGCCATCGTTATTCAGATCAGCAACAGCAACGCCCAGGCCATAGCCCATGGCCGCACCAAAAATACCTGCCTGCTCACTTACATCGGTAAAATGCGCCTGACCAGCCTTGACACCATCATTCCGAAACAGATAATCGCCGGATTCGCGATTTCGGTTGTTACGGGTCGACACATTGTCAAAGCTACGGGATGTATGGACGGCATGATTCAGCAGGAAGCAGTCTAAATCGCCATCGTGATCGTAATCGAAGAAAGCAGCCTGGGTGGAGAAACCAGCAAACGCCAGCCCATACTCAGCAGCCCGTTCGGTAAAGGTTGGGATACCACCCTTGCCGGGGCCGTTATTGATATACAGTTCATTAACACCTTTTAAGCCTTTAAAGTGATTGACGGCACACACATAAATATCGAGCCAGCCATCTCCATTAACATCGGCCATTGTTACGCCCGTTTGCCAGTCGGCCCGGCCTATGGTTCCACTTTGAGTGGTTATGTCAGTAAAGGCAAACTTCCCCTTGTTTAGGTAAAGCTTATTGGCTCCCTGATTGGAAACGAAGTAGAGATCATTCAGGCCATCGTTGTTCAGATCGCCAACGGCAACACCGCCACCATTATAAAAATACAGGTAATCCAGAATAGACAAACTGTCGGTGTTGCGTAACTCATTGCGAAATCCAACGCCCGTTTGTGCCGAATCCAGCAACTGAAAGAGAGGTTTTTCTTGCGCCGTCGGACCTGAAGAGCAACCCGACAGGAGAAGAGCGCACCCGACTAAAACAAGAAGGATAGAATTCAGGCAATAGCGGGTTTCAACCCGGCGCAATGTATTAATCAGATCATCTACGCCGGATTTCAACCCGGTGTTACCTAAGTCCTGCAGGAATCGTATCATGGTTTTCCACCTTTCGAGACCGCAAAAACCTGCGCACGGTCGTTGTTTTTGGCCAGTACAATGAACTGACTTCCATTTGCCCCACGGGCGGTCATCATCCGCCGAATTTGGCCACGCACAAAGAAACCGGTCTGTTCGGGCTTCGTGCCGGTAAAGCGTAATTTACCATCTCCCGCCCGCCCATTACCCAGCAATAGTAAACCATAATTGGCATCGTATCGACCCACTTCGGTCAGGACGTCGAAGAAGTTACCCGTTAACAGAATATCAGTTTTCCCGTCGTGGTTGTAATCGCCCGTCAAAATGGCCTGGATGGGCGACGTCTGCGCCTGAATGGGTAAAGCTTCGAGCGTAAGATTGCCCTTGCCGTCGTTGATCAGGATCGATGTTTCGGCCATTTGAGCGGTCCTCACGGTCATGCCTTCGCGCTGCTGCGCCGAAAAAATGTCCTCAAAGCTGGCTTTTGCGTAATCCGTGTGCTTAATATACTTAGTTTTGATGGACGGAATCCGTTTTTGTAAATCAGGCTTCTGAACCACTACACACTCGTGTTCTTTTCCGTCGGGCCCTGGCCGGTAGCAGGTTATAATCTGCTCGTAGGAGCCGTTTCGGTCAAAATCATTGCCATACAGGTGGGCAGGCTGCGTACCCGACGCCATCAATCGGCTGTTTAGCCCGAGATTACCAAGCACAAAATCTGTATCGCCATCGTTGTCGAGGTCGGCCGCATGGATCGTATTCCACCAACCGCCCGAATTGGCCAGCCTATCATCCTCAACACGCTCAAACCCCTTGCCCTGTTTATTTTTCAGAATAGTGATGGGCATCCAATCGCCTACCAGGATCAGGTCAGGGTATTTATCATGATCAATATCCGCCCAGACAGCGTCTTTCACCATGCCAATCTCTTTGGCAAACGGTATGAGCTCCGATGTCGCTTTCCTAAAGTTTCCTTTGCCATCGTTTACCATGAACAACTGGTCGGGATTCTGGCCGTATTGTCCAGAGATCATCCGGCTACCTACGAATAGATCCTGATCGCCATCCAGGTCGAAATCGGCGGCAGCAACGCAGGAGTTATTGTTCAGGCTGCGGGGCATGGTTCTGTCCCAGGTAAGGTTTCCCTTTCCATCGTTTCGGTAAAGCCGGTCCGCCAGGTACGTAACATCGTCAAATTCGTTGCCGCCCGTTGCCACATACAAATCCAGATCGCTGTCGCCATCGGCATCAAAAAAGGTGGCCGCAACATCTTCAGAATAAATAGCATCGAGTAGAAACGGCTGTTTTTGAAGCGCAAATGTGCCCCCCGGCTGCTGCACATACAACGATCGGGGCATGTTGGCCGCGCCACCCAGAAAAACGTCGTCTAGCCCGTCGCCGTTAATATCCCCTACTGCCAGAGCAGGGCCTTCGCGGGAGAGTAGTTGCTTCAGTAAGCCATCCCGGTTGTAGTCGACAAAGTCATTTTCCTTGTGCACATAATCAAGCTTAACGGCCTGCGTCACGTCGGTAAACAACCGTCCGGCTGGGTCTGGTTTGGCGGGCGGTAACGCCAGTTGATCCGCATTTTTATAGGACAATTGCAGCGTGGTATTAACGGCGGGTTTGCGAATAACCTGCTTTTTATCGACGCCATTGAATCGGTCGGGCCAAACCACCACGAGCGAATCAATAACCGGCGGTTTGCCCGCCACATCGCTCCCCAAACCGAACACCATCGTCAGGTCTACGGATGATTGAAAACCCCGGTTCGGCATCTGTTGCAGGTATTGCAATTCCTTGCCCTGATACACATATACCTTAGCACCAATGGCATTTGGGTTTTGGGCGCCCCCTTTGAGCTGTACGCGTAAAAAAGCCTTCTTTTCTTTCTCTACCGATGTGTTTTTGAAGATCGACACCGGCGAATCGTTGTTGTTGACCACCAGATCGAGGTCGCCGTCGTTATCCAGATCGCCATAGGCTGAGCCATTCGAAAAATTAGGCTCGCCCAGTCCCCAGTCGGCGGCTTTATTTTCATACTGCATCCCGTTGCCAGTATTCCGAAAGGCATAATTCGGAATGGGACTGGAGCCCATTTTATTGACATAATCTTTGTAATCAAATTTCTTGGTGCCCTGAATCATAGATTGCAGATCGGGATTGTCAGCCAGATAGGCGATGTAGTCCTGATCCGTCAAGTCTTTCAGAATACCATTGGCCACAAACACGTCTTTCTTACCGTCCATGTCCATATCGAACAACAACGCGCCCCAACTCCAATCGGTGGCGCTGGTGCCCGCCATCCGCCCGATTTCCGAAAATGTGCCATCGCCATTGTTGAGGTGAAGCATATTTCGGGAATCCTGGTGATAAAAATCGCGGGTTTCTTTGAGTTCATTCAGTTCATAGCTGTCAAAAGCGGTTGTGGTCTTCAGGCGATAATCATCGTCCGGCAGCATATCCGTTACGAAAATATCCAAGTTGCCATCGTTATTGACGTCGGCAATATCGGCTCCCATGGATGCCAGGCTGATGTGCCCCATTTCGTTCTCGATGTCTTCTTTGAACGTGCCGTTTTTCTGGTTTATGTACAGGTAATCGCGCTCGTAGAAATCGTTCGAGATATAAATATCCGGCCAGTTATCGTTATTTACGTCCCCAATGGTAATACCCAATCCAAAACCGATCAGGCTGCCGTAAATGCCCGCTTCGGCGCTCACATCCCGGAACGGCTTACCCGGTCCTTCGTTGCGAAACAGTTTATCCCCGCCCAGTCTGTCGCGGGAATCACGCATATTCGCGAACCCCAGGCGATCCATGGGTGTGAAGCTATTGTTGAGCAGGTACATGTCCAGGTCGCCGTCGCGGTCATAGTCGAAGAAGGCCGCGTGGGTCGAGAAACCGCCATCAAACAAACCATATTCCTTTGCTTTCTCAACAAAAGTGGGCACGCCGTTTTTTACGCCCTGATTGATGTACAACTGGTTGCCCCGCTCATCGCGGCTGCCTGAATTACAGACATAAATATCCAGTAGCCCGTCGCCATTGATGTCAGCAAAGGTGACGCCAGTCGACCAGAATTTCTTACCGATAATCCCCGCCTTTGTGGTAACATCGTCAAACTTCATCCCGCCTTTATTGAGGTAAAGCTTATTGGCTTCAAAGTTGGATGTTAGAAACAGATCGGGTAGGCCATCGTTGTTCACATCACCAATGGCGACTCCTCCCCCGTTGTAGAAATTACGGTAGTTGAAAATATTAAAGTTTTTTTTATCCAGACTCCGGTTTACGAAATCCACACCGGTTTCTGAAGCTGGTAAATTTTCAAAAAGCGGTTCGGGCTTCTTATGACATGCTATCAATCCGCTCATACAGATGATCAGCAGGCCTACTTTCTTGTTCATTCGTTTAATTAATTTATCAAGCTACGTAGTCCATCAAAGCAGCCAGTGTGTCAGGCTAGGGGCTTCTACCCGTCAGGGCTTTTGCTTAAACGTTAGTAACTTCTCTCCATTGACACCAACAACGATATAGTCGTTCACTTTTTTTACATCGCGAACATCACCCCGCACCATAAAGCCGGTTTCCTCCGATGAACGCTCACTGAAGTGCCATTTACCCTCATTATGGAGTAGCAGACCATGATTTGCGTCCACTTTACCAATTCGTAACCGCATGCGGGAGTTGTTACCCATCAGCAGTAAATCGGGTTTTCCATCCCGGTCATAGTCGTCCACCAAAATGCTGTAGACAGGCGCATACTGAGCCGCTATAGGCAGCGCATGAGCAACCAAATCGCCGTCATTATTTTCCAGAACGAGCGTTCTTAGCTCATCAATCTGCTTGGTTTTAGCCTGACGAAGCTGCTGTTCATCAAAGCACTCGTTAAGGGTTGCGTCGGCAAAAGACTGATAAGTTGTAAATCGCTTTCGCAGGGACGGCACCTGCTCACAAATCTCATCGCGCGAGTAGGCCGGATACACCTTCCCCTGAACCGAATAGCTCATAAAGAAATCAAGTGTGCCGTTCTGGTCGAAATCGTCGTAGGTTAGCGTAGCCGGTTGGCCTTCACTTGCTTTTACCTGCGTGTTCAGGCCAAGGTTGCCGAGAATCAAATCGTCGTCACCATCACCATCAAGATCGGCTTTCTCGATTCGGTTCCACCAGCCTGCCAGGTTTTCGTAAACCTTCTGGTTCGTAGTCGACAATTTCCCCCGCTGATTCAGCAGAACCGTAACGGGCATCCACTCGCCGACAATCACCAGATCAGGCCAACCATCTTTATTGATGTCCAGAACGGCCGCATCCGATACAATACCTAGCTGTCCCAGAGGTTGTTTTTTGAAGTTCCCCCTGCCATCATTGATCAATAAAAAGCTCTCGTCGGCGGCCGGGAACTTGAACGGCCGAACCGAGCTGCCCACGAACAAATCCGAATCCCCATCGCGGTCAATGTCAATGACGTTAACACAGCTTCCGTTTTCGGTTTCGGTGGGTAACGCTTTGGCCACGAAGGTACCTTTGTCATTCAGCCAGAGTTGATCTTGGCGCTTTTCCGCTTCGCGAACGCTATACCCACCATTGACGACATACAAATCGAGTTGTTTATCACCGTTTACATCCAGCAAAACAGCATCCGTATTTGTCCTTCCATCCAGATTCGGTAATGTGGTTGGCTTAAATAAACCATTGACATTCTGATACAGCAGTTGCCCCTGCTGCAGGCGGTTTCCACCCACAAACAAGTCCACCAGACCATCGTTATTTACATCGCCTGTGGCCATGTGGACGCCAGTAGCCGAATACTGAATGGGTAATAAAATCTGCTGATCAAAATTGTTGGTCGAATCGAGTTTATGCGTGAACGCGATGGCATTGACCGCCGAGAAAAGCGGATTACCCGTTCGGAGTGGAGAGGCTAACGCGCCAGCATGTGCCTGACGGTAATCCATGGAAAGCATCTGGTTGGCTGTCACGGCGGGTAACACCTGCGTTTTGCCATCCGGCCAGCGCACGGTAACACGCACTGTCTGAGCATCCGCTCCTGTCCCAAACAGCAAATTACCATGACTACAGGACTCGAACCCCCGCGTTGGGAAATACTCCTGCACCTGTTGCTCTTTACCGACACCAACGGTTACAGTGGCCCCAATACCGAACGGATTACTTGACGGGCCTTTCAATCGAATACTGAGGTAGTTAGTAGAAGCCGTTTCCTGCGTGTTGTTCCGATAGATTCGGGCGGGTTCATTCAGGTTGTTCGTCACGATATCCAGATCGCCATCGCCATCCAAATCGGCGTAGGCGCATCCATTGGAGATCGTTGGGTCGTCGAAGCCCCAGGCAGCCTGTTCATTCGTGAACGTCAGGTCGTGGTTGTTCCGAAAAATGTAATTCCTTGTCCGGGTCGATGGCATTTGCTTGATCTGTTCGAGCACTGACCCGCCCGCCTGCCGAGCCGCGTTATCATCCGAAAATTTGATAAAATCAGCGTTTGTAAAATCGCGCAGGGTACCATTACTGACAAAAATATCTTTATAACCGTCGAGGTCGAAATCAGCCAGCACGACGCCCCAGCTCCAGTCGGTACCAGCGACACCGGCCAACTGACCAATTTCGGCAAACTCACCATTGGGCTGTTGAATCTGGAGCATGTTCCGCATGTTCTGGTGCCAGAAACCATTCTTCAGTTGGGCTTGGTACACGTTCCAATTGTCCGGCCAGGGCAGTAGTTTCTGCCGGGCGTTGCTTTCAGGGAGCATATCCAGCGTCATAATGTCGGGTCGGGCGTCGTTGTTTAGATCCGCAATATCGGCCCCCATCGCCGAATAGGATGTATGGTCGATCCGGCTCCGTAGCTCGTCCCGAAACGTACCATTCCCCTGGTTTATGTAGCAGTAATCATCTTCAACGAAGTCATTTGTAACGTAGACATCGGGGTAGCCATCCCGGTTAATATCCGACACCGAGACTCCAAGGCCAAAGCCCAGCGGATTACCTTTGATACCGGCCTGTTCTGACACATCGGTAAAGTGAATGGAAGTTACTGAGCCAACTTTACCATCATTTCTGAATAGCTTATCGCCCGCATTATAATCCCGTTCGGCCCGCATAACCGACGCTTCCTTGCGCTGGTAATTCTTTAGATTATGATTAATGAGAAAGCAGTCCAGATCGCCGTCCAGGTCATAGTCGAAGAAATTAGCCTGTACCGAATAGCCAGAATCGGCCAGCCCGTATTCGGCGGCCCGATCCGTAAAGGTCAGGTTATGGTTGTTGATGAACAGTTGATTTTTGCGAAGGGAATCGGGTCGCAAGCCCCCGTAACAAACATAGATATCCAGCCAGCCATCAGCATTTACATCGGCCAGCGTAACCCCCGTTTTCCAGCCATCGGTACGGCCAGCCACACCCGCTTTGGTAGTTACATCATCGAAGGTCAGCCCCCCTTTATTAATAAATAATTTATTTGCTACCTGATTTCCGGTATAGTACAGATCGACTTTACCATCGTTATTCAGATCACCGGCGGCTACTCCCGCCCCATTATAAAAATATTCGAATGCCAGGACATTTTCCTGTTCCGTTTCGGTCAGTTGATTTGTGAAGGCAACGCCCGTTTCGGCCGGATTCGTGATGATAAACCGAGGTTTATCATCACGACAGGAAAGACAGGTAAGAAGAACAAGAACGAAAAGAACAGCTTTCATTGGCCAATAAACGCTACCGGATAAGGCGTATTGCTATGGATAGGAAAACAAAACAGCAGCCCAATACCGGGCTGCTGTCCTGTCAATCGAATCAGGCTCGTTTAGTACCCAGCATTCTGCGGCTGCAGATTGGGGTTACTGTCAATGGCCTGTTGTGGGAATGGGAACAATACGGCTGTATCAGGCGACTTGGTTGGGCGCTGATCAACTGGGTTCGTAAAGACACCAAAGCGAATCTGGTCACTCCGGCGCCAGCCTTCCCAGTACAATTCACGACCACGCTCGGCCAGAATAGCAGGCAGGTCGACCGTTGACAGCGTTGAGGCTCCCCGCGTTGTCCGTACGCTATTTACGATACCAGCGGCTGTTTGCCCCTGTGGATCGGTACCACCGCGCGCAATCGCTTCTGCTTTCATCAGCAGAACGTCGGCATAACGCAGCAGGACGTAGTCGTTGGTTGGGTTGTTGTAGGTAAGCGGGTTTGGCAGGTACTTGATGACCCGGATACCAGCTACCTCGTTAGCCAAGGCGATGTTTACAGCAGGCGTAAAGACCAGTGGGTTACCACTACGGTCTTTCAGCGGAACAAGTGCGGTACTACCCTTGGCCGGTGCGCCATATTGCTGACCAACCTGAAAACCAGCCGTCATACCAGTTTGGGGCGTCAAGTCAGACGGAGATGCACCACGACGTTCGTCAGCGGCTTCGAAGCTGTTGTAGAAATCAGCCAGCGTTGTGAAACCATTCCAGGCACCGATGTACTGGTTGTAGTGTTCGGTCATAAAATACCGGTTCTGAACGCTGCCTGGCTGAGCCGTCGCGGTGTTCTGAATGGTAAAAATCAGTTCCTGCGAACGGGCATCGTTATCCCAGTGGAAGTTATCGAAGTATTTACCTTTCGCGGTCAGAGCAAACTTAGCTGAAGAAATCACCTGATTGGCGAAATATACGGCTGAGTCCATATCCGCTTTCGCAAATGTGTAAGGGCCCGCTGGACTTTTGGGGTCTTGATTATAAACGGCCCGGTTCAGGTACATCTTAGCCAGCATAGTTGCTGCTGCCTCTTTGGTAGCTACGTTAGCTGTTGCCGTTGTGTAGGTAGGAAGCCCGTTGAAGGCAGCACGCAGGTCAGAAATAACGAAGTTAGACGCAGCCTGGCGACTTAACACAGCTGGATTGGCATCAGCAGCATCCGTTACTTGACGAACGGGGGTGCGGCCAAACAAATCCACGATGTAAGACGTAAAGAAACCACGTAGAAATTTAGCCTGAGCTACTAGCGTCTGATTCGATCCAGCCGCATAAACGGCCTGAGAAGCCCGGAAAGCGCCCGTATTCAAATCATTCCAGGCATTCAACACCTCTGTATGCTGAGAGTCCCAGGTATGCTGGTGCAGTTTACGCCATACGCCAAAATCGTCCCAGTCTGTCCCACGCGTTGGTCCCATCATCTCATCAGAGGGGTGTTCTTCCAATGCATAAGCCCTGCCTTGGCTATTGGCAATCGGATTCAGGGCTTGGTAAGCCCCCTGCAACGTAGCAGTAGGATCTAATGTAACGGCCCCGAGTGTAGCATCCGTCGATGAAAGTGACCCGAACACTTTATCGTCCAGGTTTGTACAGCCATTGATACCAAACGAACCAACCAATAAGGTGGCAGTCAGTATTCCAATGGTCTGATATTTAGATACGTTCATTTTGTATAGAAATAAGTAGTGTGTTGTGGCCTTCTGTCTATAAATCAACTAATCTGGTTAGTACTTACGAACAGAAGGCCTTTAAGATTGCTTAGAATCCAACATTTAATCCCAGTGTTACTGTACGGGGCGTTGGGTAGGGCGTATAGTCGATACCCAGCGATGGAATACCATTGCCATTACCATTGAACGTAACCGTATTAACATCTGGATTCAACCCAGTATAGCCTGTAAAGATGAACAGGTTCTGACCAGTGAGCGACAACGAAAGTGATTTGGCAAAGCCGCCCTGGGGTAGGTCAAACCGACGAGAAATCGTCAAGTTCGTAATCCGTACGTAATCGCTTTTTTCTAAGAAACGGGTCGAAACCGAAGCTGGGTTCAAGCCATTTTCTGCGCTGTTAGCGACATCATACGTTACATTACCCGCGTTCTTAAGGGCTCCCTTAGCAAACAAGGCGTTGGCTGTGTTGTTGTAGATTTTGCCGCCAAACTGACCATTCACGAATAGGCTGGCCGTCCACTGGCCAAACGTGAAGTTGTTCGTTAAACCCAAACGCAGTTTAGCAAATGGACTTCCCTGGTAGTTGGCCCGGCTATTGTCGGCATAGGTCGCATAACCATTGGCATCATACCCGGTAAAGGTCGGGATAAAGAAAGCAAACGGTGGATATCCGCTGGTAATACGCTCTGCATAAGCACCCGATAGGCCCTGTCCGCTAATAGCGCCTACAGCCTGGTCAGTTGCAATATTCTGCGCTTTAACATCAACCGTGGTCAAGTTAAACAACGCTTCCCAGCCAAACTGTTGCTTTTGAACAACCTGGTACGTCAGGTTCAACTCTATACCTTTGCTGACGATTTCGCCTGGCAGGTTGATCCACTTGTAGTTAACCGGAGCTGGTTGTGCATAGAATACTTGCAACAGTGTGTTCGAACCAGCACGGTGATAGTAGTCAATCGAACCGGCCAGTCTACCTTTCAGCACACTGAAGTCGATACCAACACCCGTCGTTGTGTTCTGTTCCCACTTCAAATCCGGGTTCGGGTTGTTCTGCTGAACCTGCGCGCCCGTGTTGTTGTAGGTATAAATGATTTTCGAGGCACCACCCGTAAAGTCCTGGTTACCCACAATACCATAGTTGGCCCGGAGTTTCAGGTCATCGAAAATGTTCTTCGGAACGAAACTCTCCTGCGATAAACGCCAGGCAGCCGCTACTGACGGGAAAGTTCCGTATTTGTTGTTAATACCGAAGCGCGACGAGCCATCAACCCGTACCGTTGCCGTCAACAGGTATTTTTCTTTGAGGTTGTAATTAGCCCGGCCAAAGTATGACTGCAGGTCGTTCTGGTTCCGTGTCGAACCACCACCGATGGCCGTTCCCGTCAGGGTGTTTGCCGATCCAATGTTATCGGCATAATCGATGACCGATTCATTGAAGGGGAAACGGCTGGCAGCTATATAACTCGTCCGTGTTCCGAACGTCTGGTAAGCAAACCCGGCTACAGCTTCAAGTACGCCAGGACCTACATTTTTGTTGTAGTTTACGGTGTACTCGACCAGTTTAGACAAGCGATTCAGGTTATTAATATAAGCCGCTCCGCCCAATCCCGTATTTGGATCTGCATACACTGGGTTTGTTACCGAGCCCAGCGGAACGTTGAACTGTCCATTCAATCGTGAATCGATGGTGGTCGTCCGGGTCGAGGTAGAATTATCAACACCAAAGTTTGCTCTTACGGATAAACCATCCATAATCGTCCAGGTAGCACTCACGTTGGCCAACGTACGATTCGTAACGCCTTTATCGTGGTAATAATCCAACATAGCCCGTGGGTTACGATACGAACCACCCGCCAATTGATAATAAGAAGCGGTATCGCTGCTATTTGCAAAAACCGGATACGTAGGGTTGGCTTTGATCATAGCGCCGAACAGGTTACCCAGCGCACCGGCCTGGTTACCTGTCAAGGCATATTGATCGGTTACCGATGAAGTCGTTGCGTTAACAGCGATCGTTACTTTTTTATTGAACAAATCCTGCGACGCATTGATACGACCTGTGATCCGTTTCTGTCCCGTTCCTTTTACAAGGCCCTGTTGATCCTGATAACCTAGAGAGAACAGATAACGGGTATCGTTGGTACCACCGCCAAAGCTGGCGTTGTAAATCTGCGATACACCGGTACGTAGAATCTGATCCTGCCAGTTCGTCGATGCGCCTGCGTTAACGGTCGACAGCGTTGGATCGCCACCGGCTGCTTTTACACCCGCCAGAAAGTCAGTGGGAGAAAGCAGGTTGTATTTCTTCAGCGAGGTCGACACAGCGGCAGAAGCCGAGAAATTGAACTGTGGCGCTCCGGCCTTCCCTTTCCGGGTCGTGATCAGGACAACACCATTGGCACCCCGTGCACCATAGATGGCAGCCGCCGAAGCATCTTTCAATACCGAGATGTTTTCGATATCGCTCGGGTTCAGGAATGACAGCGGGTTACGAGCCGTTGTTGTACCCGTACCGAAATCCGGCGTACCACTGCTGAAGTCACCACCATCGAGTGGAACACCATCAACTACGTATAACGGTGTGTTACCACCCCGCAACGATACAGCACCCCGAATCTGGATGTTGTTGGCAGCGCCCGGTTCCCCACTAGCCGGTGTAATTTGCACACCCGCTACGCGACCCTGCAGCAATTGTTCCGGCGACGAAATGACCCCTTTGTTGAAGTCTTTTGGCCCCAGCGTCGCTACTGATCCGGTAACGTCTTTGGCTTTTTGCGTACCATACCCAATCACAACTACTTCCTGAAGTGCCTTGGTGTCATCGACCAGCTTTACATCTACCGTAGCGCGATTACCAACTGCTACCTCCTGCGTTGTGTAGCCAATAAAGCTAAGTATGATTGTCGCGTTTTCAGGTACATCCGATAGTGTATACACACCCTCCGCATTGGTGTTTGTCCCCCGCGTTGTTCCTTTGATCTGAACGCTAACACCTGGTAAGCCAAAACCGGTTGGATCAGATACTTTCCCCGTTACAGTACGCCCTTGTGCCCACGCTGAGGTATTACCCAGCAGCAGTATCATTACCAGCATCGTCAAAAAACTAAAGAAAGCCTTTTGGTTGGATGCTTGGGGTTGGCCAATACCAACCTGACCTACGTTACCACCGAAGTGACTCAATTTGTAGGATTTGTCCATCATAGGTTTGAAGTAAAAATGAATAGATATTGATTCTTAGTTTGGTTAAATTTACTCCTTCGTTCTCGTTTGTTACCAAGTTCTCGACAATACACGAAGCATGTAGCCACACGTCTGGGTTGTATCAACTTGGCGAGAATTTATTGAATAAAACCTGAACCATTTGGCGAATTACATCAGGATAAGACGAAAATACAAATGCGATGAGGTTAAAATGCGAGTAATTCTTGGCAAAATCGTATCACAATAATTGTTAAAATAAATGACCATTTTAATATTATTCCATTTTTTAATAGTATATTATATTTCCTTAACAACTAATGATCAATGCCTTACAACATAAATAAGCTAGAATTAATTATAACTTTACGTATAAACGCCTTCCCCTCATTTTTTACTCTATCAACTCAAAAAAATGTAGTATTTACACCTACTTTTGCCTAACTATTCCATTGCCTAATAGCCAATAGGCAGTTTGTGTGTTTCTATGCGTGCGGACCTCCTTAAACATCTAGCCAACCAGTTAACCGGTGATCTCTTCGACGATACAACGTATCGAACCCTGTATGCAACCGATGCGTCGGCTTATCGGGAGATGCCAACGGCGGTGGCTATCCCTAAAACAGTTGACGACCTTAAGGCGTTAATCGCTTTTGCGAATGAACATAAAACAGCGCTGATCCCCCGTACAGCGGGCACATCGCTGGCCGGACAGGTAGTTGGCAGCGGCATCGTTGTTGATGTATCAAAGCATTTTACCAAAATACTGGAGGTCAATCCCGAAGAGCGGTGGGTGCGTGTGCAGCCAGGTGTTATTCGGGATGAGTTGAACCAGTTTCTTAAACCTTACGGCCTTTATTTCGGCCCCGAAACGTCAACGGCGAACCGGGCCATGATTGGCGGTATGGTGGGGAATAACTCGTGTGGCTCGAACTCAGTGGTGTACCGGGATACTCGAGAACATACATTATCCGTAAAGGTATTGCTGGCCGATGGATCGGAGGCTGAATTTGGTCCGGTTAGTGGCTGGGACTTTACCAAGCAGGTTAGTGAAGCCAGCCGTAAGAATGGATCAGCCACGCTGGCTGACAAGATTATCCTGAAAGCAAACGCCATTTTATCGAATGCTGCGAATCAGGAAGAAATCCGACGAAATTTTCCCAAGAAAACCATTGAACGACGCAACACGGGGTATGCCCTGGATGTCTTGCTCGATATGCAGCCATTCGCCCCGGAAGGCGAATTGTTCAATATGGCCAAGCTGATTGCCGGTTCAGAAGGAACGTTGTGTTTTTTGACCGAAATAAAGCTGAACATCGTTCCACTACCACCCAAGGAAAGCGGGCTGGTTTGTGTTCACTGCCATTCCATCGACGAGGCTCTGCGCGCTACCCTGATCGCCTTGAAATACAAGCCTTATGCCGTTGAATTGATCGACGACATTATTTTGGAGCGGGCCGATACCAACCCGGAACAACGAAAAAACAGCTTCTTCGTCCAGAAAACGCCCACCGATCATTTCCCGATTATTCTGGTCGTTGATTTGTCGCGCGATACACGGGCTCAAATCGAGCAGCTCTCGGCGGCTATGATTGCCGACATGCAGGCGGAGAATATGGGCTACCATTATCCATTGCTATTTGGTGAGGATAGCAAAAAAATATGGACGCTTCGCAAAGCGGGTCTGGGGTTGTTGGGCAACCTGCCCGGCGACGAGAAAGCCGTTGCTGTTATTGAAGATACCGCTGTTGATGTAGGTGATCTACCGGATTATATCCGTGATTTTAACGAGATACTGGCCAGGCACCACATGCATGCAGTACACTATGCCCACGCGGGTTCGGGCGAGTTGCATCTGCGCCCCATCATTAACCTCAAAACAGAAGAAGGACACCGGCAGTACCGGATGATTGCAGAGGAAATTGCGACACTCGTAAAAAAATACGACGGTTCTTTATCGGGTGAGCATGGCGACGGACGTCTTCGGGGCGAATTTATTCCGCAGATGGTCGGCCCGCACAACTACGAATTGATGCGGCAGATCAAACATACCTGGGACCCGGCTGGCATCTTCAATCCCGGCAAAATTGTGGAAACGCCACCCATGGATACCTTCCTGCGGTACGAAGCCGGTCAGCAAACACCCGCCTTTAAAACGTATTTCCGTTACAAAGATCAGGATGTTCTTCAGCACGCAGAACAATGCAACGGCTCGGGCGACTGTCGCAAAACAGAGGCTTCGGGCGGAACTATGTGCCCAAGTTACATGGCTACCCGCGACGAGAAAGATACGACACGGGCACGGGCCAATATCCTACGGGAAATGCTCACCCGTTCACCCAAAGAAAACCGCTTCGATCATAAGGAAATAAAAGCAACGTATGATCTC
Source organism: Spirosoma radiotolerans (assembly GCF_000974425.1). Lineage (NCBI taxonomy): Bacteria > Pseudomonadati > Bacteroidota > Cytophagia > Cytophagales > Cytophagaceae > Spirosoma > Spirosoma radiotolerans. The sequence continues at coordinate 7,012,220 of NZ_CP010429.1, read as the reverse complement.
TGCCTGTCCTGTAAGGGATGTAAAAACGAATGCCCTTCCAATGTGGATGTAGCCAAGCTAAAAGCGGAATTTTTACAGCATTACTACGAATCGAATGGTATTCCTGTCCGATCACGGCTGATTGCCAACTTTGCCCGCTTGTCCAACTTAGCGTCGATTGCGCCCTGGGCCTGGAACGGCGTTCTGGGCACACCTTCGCTCCGGCGCATCGCCAATCGTCTCGTCGGCTTTCACCCCGACAGGACAATGCCGATGATGGGCAAAACAACCTTGAAAAAGTGGTTTTTTGAGCGGAATAGAAAACAGGAAACGAAAGCTACGAAACCCTCTGGCCGCTCCCTCCTGCTTTTCTGCGACGAGTTCACCAACTTCAATGATGTTGAAGTTGGGCAAAAAGCCGTTCAGCTATTTGAGCGGTTGGGCTACACCGTTATCATCCCTCAACATGGCGAGAGTGGCCGGGCAGCCTTATCGAAAGGAATGCTTACCTACGCCAAAACACTGGCCGAAAAAAACGTTCGTCTGTTGAAGGACGTGGTATCCGCTGACACACCGCTGGTTGGTCTGGAGCCATCAGCTATATTGACATTCCGGGATGAGTATCCTGACCTGGTCGATGAGTCGTTGATAGCGGACGCAAAACGTATCGCCGAACATGCCCTAACCTTTGAAGAATTTTTAGCACGGGAGGCAGACGCCGGCCACATCAAACCAGAGCAGTTTACAACCGAAACCCGGTTAATTAAACTACATGGACATTGTCAGCAAAAAGCCGTTTCGTCATTGGTACCAGGCAAGAAGGTGCTGTCATTGCCAAAAAATTATACCGTGCAGTTAATTCCATCAGGCTGTTGTGGTATGGCCGGTTCATTTGGATACGAAGCTGAACACTACGATGTTTCTATGAAAGTTGGAGAGCTTGTTTTATTCCCAACCGTCCGCCAACAGCCTGATGGCGTGATTATTGCGGCTCCCGGCACATCCTGCCGCCACCAGATAAAGGATGGGACAAACCGAAAATCACAACACCCCGCTGAGATTTTATTTGATGCTCTTTTGTAACCTTTTAATTATTGTTGGCCTTAAAAACCGGCTTAATAAAGTCCAGACAGTCTTGCATAATCAGTGTGGACTCATTCGATCTAAGTTTTTGTCACCGATGCACGAGCTAAGGATACGGCCTGTATTCTTAGCTTAATCGACAGTACACAAAGGCATAATTTTTGTACATACTTTCCCTTAAACACCGCTCTATGGGAAAATATGTACAGGTATTATTTTTGTGGTTGTGGCTGCCAGCCGTTCTTTTGGCTCAACAGCCAGTTCATACAAATCCAACCTTACCGCTGTGTGCTACCTTCGATTTAACAGCAGCGCAACGTAAAGAACTTAATTTGCAGGCATCGCAGGCACTGGCTCAGAAGCGCGCTTCGAATGCAGCATTCGCCAGCATTACCTATGTACCCATTCGACCACACATTCTTCGGCGAAGCGACGGTACAGGTGGTATGTCAACGGCGAGCCTCAATCAGGTCATAGCCGTTACAAACAGTTACTACTTATTGAATGGCTACGGAATCCAGTTCTACTTCTGTGGGACTTCGCCAGACTACATCAATAACGATACACAATACAATAGCTTCGACATCAACAATGAGTCAGCTATAACGCAAGGGCATGATGTAACAAATGCAATGAATCAGTATTACGTCAATTCCTTCGCATCAGGTGCAGGTGGCTATGCTTATTATCCAGCTAACGGTCTGTACTCAACTCATTCGTTTATCCTTAATGAAGCCGGTAATGAAGAAGATATGGGCAACCGACTCATTCCACACGAGTTAGGTCATAACTTCAATCTTGTTCACACCTTTGGTGAGCGCGCCGGAAATGGTACGTTAGGCTCAGGAACCACCTTTGAATTAGTGACGCGGGGCGCCGGAGCTAACTGCACAACAGAAGGTGACTACATATGCGATACGCCCGCAGATCCTTACAATGTCGACGGGGCTAATATCATTTACGTAAACAATTGCCCGCAGTATGACCCGAGCAGTACGGCCCGCGACGCGAATGGGCAAGCCTACAATCCATCCCTAACAAACATCATGTCCTATTATTTTCCCTGCGCTCATGATTTCACCGCAGGGCAATATGACCGGATGCAGGCTGGGCTGGCCTTACGCCAAACCCATACAGCTTACTCATTAGACTGTCCACCAACAGCGGTGTCTGCGCCAACCAATCTGGTCGCGTCCATTAGCAATGGGAATGTTTCATTGACCTGGCAGGACAATGGCACCAATGAAATGGGGTATTTCATTGAACGCTCCCGCTCTCCTACGTCGGGCTTTTTGCCAATTGGTGGCGTTGGGCCCAATATGACCACGTTTACGGATACTAAAACTACCCCTATAACCACTTACTATTACCGGGTAAAACCATCGAATTCCACAACAACGGGAATAAGTCAGATAATCAACATCCAAACGCCCGCCTGCCGTCCATCTTTTGTTTATGCCTGTGATTATCCGGTAGGTTTCTCCAGTATGGCCGTAAACAATGTCGCTTTGAGTCAAAACTCAGGTTGTTCGTCGAAAGGATATGGGACCTTTGGCACATCGACCACCGTCCTGGCCGGTATGTCTTATCCCGTATCAGGCGCTTTTCTTTACTCATTTTATGACCAGGGCGTAACGATCTGGGCAGATTTAAACCGGGATGGAACGTATGATGCTAACCAGGGGGAGCGCCTGTTTCAAACGTCTTCTTACGTGACGGGACAATTTGCGGGTAGCCTTACCCTGCCAGCCAGCTTATCGGCCGGTGCCCTGTCTATTCGGGCTATTACTGCGTATTCCACCATTCCTAACATTCCCTGCGGAACCTATTCATACGGGGAGGCCGAAGACTATACGCTAAACGTAGTTAGCCCAACTCCTCCATCGGCCGATCTGAGTCTATCCCTGCAAAGCAGCATTCGAACGCTGGCAACTAATCAACCCGTCAGTTACTCATTGACCATCCGCAACGCCGGCCCCAATGACGCAGCGGATATTAGCTGGCAAAACCGGCTACCGGCCAATGTGAGCTTTCTCAGTGGAGGTACGAATGTTGTCAATTCCGGTACGGCCGTTAGCGGTAGTAATATAGCGCTGGCGAATGGCCAATCCGCTACGTTTATTTATCATCTCCTTCCAACCCAGGGAGGCACTTTTGTGAATGCCGCTCAAATTATGACCAGCAGTCTACCCGACCCCGACAGCCAGCCTGGTTCAGGAACCGGCGACGGGCAGGACGATGCAGCCTCGGTCGACATTCGCACTGCAGCCAGTACCAGCACCGTGTATAGTTCGCCCAACCCCAATCAGGTTCCCTTACCCGCCGTTGCATCGAGTCAGCCAGCTCCCGATCCAGACAAAGCCGACCTATCACTGGCAATGGCTGTCGATTTGCGTACACCAATTGCGGGCCAGTCCGTTACATTCACCGTCAGCATCAGGAATGAAGGCGGCCTGCCCGCTACCAACATTGTTGTCCGTGACACCTTACGCGGATTGACGTTGACCGGCTCATCGCCAGTATTTAATGTAGTAAGTACTGGAGCGGGCTACACGATTATTGAAGGAACGGTTGCTTCACTGGCTGCCAATGCAACTACGCAGGTAGCCTTTACGGCGACACCTACTTCAGCAGGTTATATAACCAATGCCGCTCAGATCTGGTCATCAGCCGTAGCCGACCCAGACTCGAAACCGGGATCCTTAACCCCAACTGGTAATAACTTCAACGGCGAAGATGACATTGCCTGGATCGACTTGCGCGTGGAATTGCCTTGATGCAGTCGTGGGCATCAGTGGCAACATGCCCATCTATTTCTCAAACGGCCACTGTTTTCGCACGCCCGCCGAAATGAGAAAAGCAACAATGCCTAACCCAATAACGGTTATCCCCGATAGCATGAACGTCAGGCCTGTCGAGAAAAAAATGAAGAGCCAAACGCCAATGGCCAATAGTACAGGTATCGGATAAAGCGGCATTCGGAAAGGAAATTCAGCAGCGGCCCGTCGGCGGTGAAGTAGCATTAGGCCAATGGCCTGCCCAACAAACTGAACCACAATCCGCATGGCAAGAATAGCCATAATTACATCACCCAGCCGGAATAGCAGACTAAACACAAAGCCCAACCCACCCAGAAAAAGCAGCGACACATACGGAAACTGGCGGGTTGGGTGAAGTTTCGCGAAAACTTTAAAGAACTGCCCATCTACCGCAGCCGCATACGGCACGCGTGAATAACCAAGTAGAACAGCAAAAAGCGACGAAAAAGCAACCAGCAAAACCAGAATCGTGGCGAATTTAGCAGCACCAGGGCCATAAAGCGTCTCGACGAACGTGCTGACAATGAAATTGCTATTCTGGGCAATCTGCCAGGGTACCACACTGACAACACTCAGGTTCATAAGCAGATACAAACCCGCGATCCCCAAGATCGAAATAAACATACTGGCTGGAATATTCCGGGTGGGTTTCTGAATCTCGCTGCCCAGATGGCAAACGTTGTAATAGCCAAGGTAACAATAGATCGTTTTGACAGATGCCTGCCCCAATCCGGCCGCCAGCAATCCGCCACTCACCGATCCAATTGACTGAAACGTATCGGCCAGTGGAATCCGGGCATTACTCAGCCCGCCAATAATGATCCAACCCAGTGTTAAGAGAACAGCCCCCCACATAACCAGACCAATTTTGCCAATCGAGTCAATCTTTCGGTATAAAAGGGCAATGATAATCAGAACCACCACGCCCGACACTCCTTTGCGTTGCCATTCATCCAGAGGCAGCAGATAAGACGCATACTGCGCAAAACCAATGGCGCCGGATGCCATAACCAGCGGAGCCTGAATCAACGTTTGCCAGACATACAGGAAGGATAACAAACGGCCCCAACGCCGTTCACCATAGGAAATCTTCAGAAAATTATAACTCCCTCCAGCCTGCGGAAACGCGGCCCCTAACTCGGACCAGACAAAGGCATCAATTAAGGAAACAAACGCGCCCAGTACCCAGGCCCATATAAAAAGCGGACCGCCCAGGGTTTTGATTACCAACGGCAATACCACAAAGGGGCCAATGCCGACCATGTCGATCATGTTCAACGCTGTACCTTGCAGCAGCGTTAAATTACGGGGCAGAGCAGCCGATGCAGTATCGGACGATTGGTCTGGAGAGGTAGCGTTACTCAATAGCGTACTGGATAACAGGCTTTCGTTCTTACCTTCACCGACTCAGACGGCCAGACAACAGCGCATGGCATGAATCACGAAAAGGTTCTGACTTATCTGAGAAAGGCCAGAAAGCGACTAAAAGTTCGAATTATGTCGAACAAAAAAGTGCCCTGCTTTCAGCAAAAGCAGGGCACTGGAAAAGCAAGTAAGGACAATGGTTAGTTCATCAGTTGATCGAACGTAAGGCTTATATAATACATGGAGCCGACGCTGGGATTTCCCCAGGCCTGGGTATACAGCTTGCCTGTCAGGTTGGTCCCACCCACTTTAAGAATAGACTTGAAGCTGGTAAGTTTTTTGCTGACCTGTGCATCGAGCGTACTGTAAGACGGGATTATCGTCTGCTTACGAGCCGTTGCTTCTGTATTAGCGAAACTACCCTCCCACAAGAACGAATCCTGTTGACGATACACCACATTGAATCCAAAACCCGTACCGCGTACATTCCGGTTACCGAACGACAGATTATACCGATATTTCGGTGTATTGAAGAACGTGACAAACCCCGTTGGAATCTTGTCCTCATCGATCAAATAGTTCGACGATACGTTAGCCCCAACGGTGTAATTACCCGGCAACACGTATTCGGCGCCAACGGCCCAACCCGCGTTTTTCAATTGTGTTGGCGAATTTGTGGGGTATGAATACACCGAACGGGTTGAACCGCTAATTAGTTGCAATGTCGAGACGGGATCCGTCAATGACACCGGCGATTTACCCTGCACGACGATTTGGCTTCCCAGAAAATTCAGGAAACGATTGTAGTAGTAATAGGCATCGATGAACAGCTTTTTCCCGATAAGTCCCTTATAGCCAACTTCATATGTTTCTACGCGTTCCGGGTCATAGCCCAGGTTAGGCGTTTTTTGCAGAAGAGAAATTGCCTGCGGCAAAGCGGCCGTTCCTCCCTGCTGCAAGGCAGCCCCAAATGCCTGCACCGACTGAAGGGTATAGGTCGGGTTTGTATTGAGGTTATATTTATCCTTCAGAAACGGCAACCCGCCAATGAGCCGGGCACTGGGCGTATTCAGGTCAATGTATTGATCCTGGGTGGTGGGAATCCGGAAGCCCCGCTGAAATGACGCCCGGAAGTTATGGATTTTAGCAACCGTCAGAACGGCCGAAAAACGGGGGCTTACCTGCGCTTTGAAATTCTGGTTCTTATCGTAACGAATCGAACCGGTCAATTTCAGAACATCGGCCAGCGTTTTCGATGCCTGGGCATATGCCCCAAATTCATCGATAGTAAATTCTTTCCCGTTTTCGTCACGAGCAAACAGCGTACCTTCTGAATTCAACGCATATCGACGGACGTTTCCACCCACAATTAACTCAACCGTTTTTGGGTCGATCAACTTTGTGAAATTATACATCACCTCGCCATGATACAGGTTAGTTTTGTCCAGAAACCGGGCACCGACACCCGTTGCATCACCAGGGATCGGTTTGCCGGTTACAGCATCGATGGCCTGCTGGAAACCAGCTGTACCAGGCAATAAGCGGCCCTGATCGGCAGCCCCTCGGGCTTGATTCAACAAAGCCGTTTGCTGACTGTTTATATAGGTTTGCGCAGCTGAAAGAGCAGCCCCCGGCGCCTGCCCCGCCCCAAGTGCGGTTAAGTAAGCACCCGCATATCCCTGTAAAGCCGATTGGGCATACGTGCCAAAATAGGTAGGAAACCATTTGGCTGCACTACCACTCCAGGCTTCATTAATACCTTGGCCGAGAATTGACGTGGCATAGCCATCTCCCGAACGCTCCTGTGTAGTGTAGGCCCGAACAAAGAAGTTTGATCCCCGTAGTTCAAGCTTATACTGGCCCAGCTTGAACCCTTTGAGGTAATAACGATCAGCGCCGGTATAGACAGTTGTCCCAGTGCCCCAGTTGGCCTGGATAATCGCTTCTACATTTTCGTTCAGCCGATAATGCAACGCCCCATTCAGCTTCAGATTTGTCGCATTGTAATTGACCAGATCGCTCTCCTGATAACCCGTCCGCGAAATGTTAAGATTGGGAATGATGTTGTTGAAAATCTGTTGTGGAGTCAATCCTGTCAGTTGTGGTAAGGTCGCATTGCCCGCCTGCGGGATTTGGGTGGTAGCGATAGCCCCCAGAACGGCAGATGTCCCATTTGCCCCCGTTCCAGGCTGGCCATTCCCTAAAAGGTTGGAATACAGGTTAGCGCTGGCATCGCCGTAAATATTGATTCCATCGTAGCCAGGGTTGTTGGCACGATTGCCCGTCTCAAGATTGTAGCCGTTCGAAAAACCCTGATCTCTGTAGTCAGTGGCCTGCCAGTCCTTTGCAGTTAAGTAAGAAACGCCAACTTTAATGGCCAGTCTGTTATTAAAGGCCTTGGCATAACGAAAAGCGGCATCGTAAAACGGAGTCGTAGCTGTTGACCGATTGCTGGCATTCATAACACCCCCTTTCACATAGGCACTCAGGCCCTGGTACAGAAAAGGACTTTTCGAATTCATTAGCAATAAGCCGTTGATCGCATTCGGGCCATAGAGCGCCGAGGCCGCACCGGGCAGGAGTTCAACACTTTCCAGATCAAGCTCCGACACCCCGGCAATGTTGCCTACCGAAAAATTAAGACCGGGCGCCTGGTTGTCCATCCCATCGAGCAGTTGAACCACCCGAGTGTTGCCATTCGAGCCGAACCCACGTACGTTGACGGACTTGAACGTTAAACTTTGGGTACTCATGTCCACGCCCTTGATGTTCTGCAATGCATCATAGAAAGTAGCCGCTGGCGTAGACTGAAATGTGCGAATATCCAGCCGCTCAACGGATACGGGCGACTTGAGTACACTCTCCTCCACCCGTGAGGCCGACACGACAACCTCCTGCCCCATGGTCACCTGCTCTTTCAGGCTCACGTTCAGATCGGTTCGGTTGCCATTGACAACAAATTCCTGTGGTTGAAAACCAACGGCTGAAATAGCAATTGTAAAAGGCGTTGGAGTCGTTGTTGTTAGCGAAAAGTTACCTTTCTGATCCGTAATGGTTCCGATGACTTTGCCTTTTACCGCAATACTGATCCCAGCTAATTCCTCTTTCTTTACATCGTCTGTTACCTTCCCGGCAATTTTGGTCTGGGCAATGGCATCACTGCCAAAGGCATTAAATAAAGCGAGAAGTAACACTAAATAAGTAATAATTTTTCCCATAGGTGTATAGTAACAAGTTAGGAATTGGTTACAAAATCGTCTTAGACGCTAAACATACGGATAACCCTTCATTTTGTACAAATTTTTCTTGTAATTAATAAATTACATCTTACTCATGCATAATTTATGAATTTCAATCATGCCAATAATAATTAGTAAATTTTAATTTGTATTTCCTTTAGTATCAGACAACTTTCTCAACCGAAATTTCTTCTATATATGACAACTGAATCGAACCAGGCACGCCGGGACTTTCTTAAGGCATCTGGCCTGTTGACAGGGAGCGCTCTGCTAGGTAGTCTGCCTTTTCAAACCAAAGCGGCTGGTAATCCAGGCTACCATTTTTCGGTAAATGACACCATTAAAGTAGCCCTCATTGGTTGTGGTGGACGGGGCACAGGAGCAGCTCAACAGGCGCTGAACACGAAGCAAAACGTCAAAATCGTGGCCCTGGCCGATGCCTTCCGGGATCGGCTGGATGACGCCTACAAAGCATTGACAGAACGGGGACTAAAAGCGGCTGATGGTTCACCAAAAGTAGATATACCGGAAGATCATAAGTTTGTAGGGTTCGATGCCTACAAGCAGGCGATGGCTCTGGCCGATGTCGTTATTCTGGCCACCCCTCCGGGTTTCCGGCCCAGCCATTTTGAAGAAGCCGTTCGGCAGAACAAGCAGGTATTTATGGAGAAGCCCGTAGCGACTGATGCACCGGGCGTTCGGCGGGTGCTGGCGGCTGCGGAAGAAGCGAAACGGAAAAAATTGAATGTCGTGGTTGGTCTGCAACGGCGCTACCAGCCAAGTTACCGCGAGATGATCAAGCGCATTCACGATGGGGCGCTGGGCGATATCGTGGGCGGCCAGGTGTACTGGGTCAGTGGTGGCGTTTGGCAGAAACCCCGCAAACCCGGCCAAAGCGAAATGGACTACCAAATGCGTAACTGGTATTATTTCAACTGGCTCTGTGGCGATCACATTAATGAACAGCATGTCCACAATATCGATGTGGCCAACTGGGTAAAAAACAGCTATCCGGTTTCCTGCCAGGGTACGGGTGGCCGGCAGGTACGGACGGGCAAAGATTACGGCGAAATTTTCGATCACCACATCGTCGATTTTGTATATGCCGATGGAACAACCATTAATAGTCAATGCCGCCACTACGAAGGCACTTACAGCCGGGTAGACGAGATGTTCCTGGGTACAAAAGGAAAAGTGGAAGGCATGGAAAAGAAAACCAGCGCCCTTCTGGGCTACAACGGTCAACCTATTTACAGCCACAACGCCAAAAACGATGGCAACCCGTATCAAATCGAGCACGACGAACTATTCGACGCGATTGCGAAAGGCCAATACAAGTTTGCGGATGCCGAACGCGTGGCCAAGAGCACAATGACTGCCATTATGGGCCGTATGGCTACGTATTCGGGCAAAGTGGTAAAGTGGGATGAAGCCCTTAACTCGCAAATTGACCTCTTCCCCGACAAACTTGCCTGGGACGCCATGCCGAAAAGTGTGCCTGATGCCAATGGATTATACCCAATTGCGGTGCCCGGAAAAACGGTAACCGTGTAATATTGACGTTACGAGAACGGGGCCGATTGCCATCTGTGCAATTGGCCCCGTTTGTTTTCCAGAATTAGCAGTTTCACCCCCGGAAAGCGCTTTACTAATCGACGGCTTTTGCGAAGACCCGCCACACTGAATACTTTCGTCAGGGCATCGGCCCGGTAGCCATCGGGTGCCAGCACCGTGGTCCGAACGAAGTGCTGAAGCCCTAATCCAGAACGTGGATCCATAATGTGCGAGTACCGCTGACCTTTGTATTCCAGAAAGCGGTAAGTATCTCCTGAGGTAGTAACAGCCGCATTTTTCAGGAAAATCGTCGTTGTATCGGCGTCATCCCTTGTACCCGAGCCAATGCTTACCCGCCAACCCTGGCTGCCTGGGGGCGGGTCACTGACCAGAATGTCTCCCCCAATGTCAATCAGGGCTGACTTGATCCCAAAGTTAGATAAGCGTTTTATCGCTTCGTCGATAGCATATCCCTGGCCAATACCGCCCACATCCAGCCGCATGCCGGTTCGGCGCAGGCGAACTGAGCGGGTTGTGCTATCGAGGTCCATCAGGCGATACCCGACCGCTCGTCTGGCCCGATGCCGTTCGGTATCTGTTGGGAACTCTTTCCGCCGAACCGCCCGGCGCCACAGCAGGGTTAGGGGACCAAGGGTTGGATCGAAACATCCATTGGAGCGGCTGGCAATCATTTTTGCTTTTTTCAACACAGCAAACAGATCGACCGACACGGGCACCCATTTTCCGGAACCCGCCGTTTTTGACAGCTCATTTATTTCGGAGCCATCTAGGTAATCGCTCATAATTTGATTGAGCGAGTCCATGCGGGCATTGACAGACGCATTAGCCCGCTGGGCAGTTAGGCTATCTGGTGCGTAAAAAATGACGTTGAACTGCGTACCCATCAGTCCCCGGCGGAACGAAAAACGCGACAGGTTGGGTTGTGCAGTGACCAGTCCCGGTAGTAGACTGACCACAGTAAGCAAGCCGGTTAGGAAGCGAAGAGACAAATGAGTGTTCAAAATAGTTTAACAGGCAGCCTCCAGAATTAGCCAACTAATGGTTACTATCAAAAATAAATACATCCTGCTGGCAGCCGGTTTCTGGCTTTCAGGCCTGGCTTTAACATTAGCGGGTGCTTACGGCAAAAGCCACCAGTGGAGCGCCACGGGTACACTATTAACCATTGGTATTTCAGCGCAGGCCATTGGCTTTGCTTTTTTAGGCTTCGCCATTATGCAGGCTGTCTTCAAGAAAAAATAAATCGAGCCAGCCGTTTTAATTAAGGGACGGCATAGCTTACCACTGATTGACAGTTTGTTATTCAGGATTGAAACAAATCCTGGATAACAAACTGGAAGTCGGGCACAACGGGCGCTGCGGAACACACATCCTGGCCCTTATAGACTTTAATATCATCAGGTGAGGTATAGGCGTATATCTTCTGTTGCCTGGGCGCTACATACCTCACCAGTTGAACCCCGGCATCGAAAAATCCTGCACTTTTTCGAGCACGTCATTCTGCGATTCAGAATCGGAAAGTATTTCGATAGCCAACGGCGGCATAAAGCGTTTGCCTATTTTAGCCTCCCAGATTTGTTCGTCCGTAAAAATCGCCAGGTCAGGAATCCGTTTCCGAAACGTGTCAACATAAGCATCGCCTTCTGACAACATCTCCGATCCATTCTGGTACAATTGCGTTTTGGCAAAGGCCCGCATTAGAAATCGGGCAATAAATAACTCCGCCTGCTTCACGGGTGGCTTTTTGATGATACGCCCCCGTACAAACTCGTAGTTCGCATCGGTTTTTTTACACGCAAGCCACTGCTCAAACTCAGCAACTGTCTGCGGAGCCGATGGGCGTTTTTTACGAGAAGACGTTGCTGTTGTTTCCATGTTGAGCATTGCTGGTTAATCAAAGATACCCATTTTGATTGGATCAGGGTCGTTTACACCTTGGCCGCCTTATTTCGTAAATACATATCGACTAGCACCAAAGCAGCCATCGCTTCGACAATGGGAACGGCACGGGGAACGACACAAGGGTCATGTCGACCTTTTCCTGACACCGTTACAGGTTGGCCATGTACGTCGACACTGTCCTGATCCTGCATAATCGTGGCTACGGGTTTGAAAGCCGTTCGGAAGTAAATATCCTCGCCGTTGCTAATTCCGCCCTGAATCCCTCCCGACTTGTTTGTTTTCGTACGCACCCGCCCGCTCTCATCGGTATAGAATTCGTCATTATGCTCGGAGCCAAGCTGTTCTACACCAGCGAATCCACTGCCGTACTCGAAGCCTTTTACCGCATTGATACTGAGCATGGCTTTACCCAATTCTGCATGGAGTTTGTCGAATACGGGTTCACCCAGGCCAGCAGGCAGGCCGGTAACTACACAATCGACAATGCCGCCAATGGAGTCGCCCTGTTTGCGAATGCCATCAATGTACTGGAACATCTGCTCGGCCGTTTCAGGGTCGGGGCAACGCACCGCATTCTCTTCAGCAAGCGCCAGGTTCAGTTCCGGATAGGCTTTTTCAAGTTTTAGTTTTCCAACCTGCGAAACGTAGGCTGTGATCTGGACACCCGCCTGGGCAAGCAGTAATTTAGCCACGGCCCCAGCCGCCACACGCGCTGCCGTTTCGCGAGCTGATGAGCGCCCTCCTCCCCGATAATCCCGTGAACCGTATTTGGTCTGGTAGGTATAATCGGCGTGGGAAGGCCGAAACTGCTCCGAAATATGCCCATAATCTTTACTGCGCTGATCGGTATTTCGAATAATCAGGGCAATGGGGGTTCCCTGGGTATGGCCCTCAAAAACGCCGGACAGCACGTCGAACTCGTCAGCTTCGCGCCGTTGGGTTGTAATCCGTGATTGACCGGGTTTCCGCCGGTCTAATTCGTGTTGAATAAAATCGGTATCAAACGCCAGCCCCGCCGGGCAGCCATCAATGACAACACCAATGGCGGACCCGTGCGATTCGCCAAATGTAGAAATCTTAAATAATGTTCCGTAAGTACTACTCATGCTACCTGTTTTGGGACTTCATCCCCGATTAGTAACCAAAAGACAACCCGTCTTTCAGCCCAAGTTTATTTTTTAATCAACACAAAAACCATACCCAGCAACATGATCAAAATCAACACATTAGCTACTGATCGAATAAGTACTGAAACACTAACCGGCTGCCGGGTGCTGTCCATTCCTTCGATACCAGCATAGATTGAATTGACCACCGGTGTGCCCGGAACAGTCTCGCCGTTCGTGACTATTGAACTACTGGTTATGTTTGTGTTCGTTACAACCCCCGCTCCATTGCCCCCAACCTGAAGTTGTAATTGGGGCCGAAGCGTGTCGTAACGAGCCGTTTGCGGATCGAAGTAAACCCATTGAAAGTAATTCGCCAACGTAACCGACCCATTTTGGTGTGGAACAATGTAATACGTAAACGTTTTTCGGCCGGTTATCTCACTCCCGCCATGCGTGATGTTGTGTTTTGCTTCCGGTGGAAAGATATCAATTTCGGATCGTCCGTTCAGTAATCCGGGTTCTGGCAAGGTGGCAATATTACCTTTGCCGGAAATAGAGAACGTGTAGCGCACACTCTTCCCGGCAACCACATGCTGCCGCTCCAGGGCTTCTTCCAGTCGAAACGTTCCGACTGGTACGCGCCCCCGCAAGGGATGAACCGGCAGTGACTTGACACTAACAATAAGGGGCTGACTGGTAAATACGGCGGTCTCGGGCTGGGGGGATGGCGGACCAATAACTGGCCGACGGTTTAATTGAAGCGATACGGCAGGAATGCGCAGGGATTGATTGGACAATGGAAAGAAGACAGACTGAAAAATCCGGTACTCTCTAAACTTCTTTTTGCGTATAACAACTGGAATCGGTTTCAAGTCATTGATCGGCACATTTTCCTCCCACGAATTAGCGGGACGAATTTTTTTAACAATTGTCTGCAACTGTTTATCGAGCGCGTGAAAGCTAAGTTCGTAGGGATAATTATCCGCAACAAAAAAAGACAAGGTTAGCCCAACTTCGGCGCCTGTATAAATGGCTTGCCTGGACGCCCGAAGTGACAAAAATGCCGCTCCTTCGGGTACCACCGCAACTGTATTGAGGGTTGCGCTACCCGGTACTGACAAAGTTGCCGACGGTTGAACAATGAGGGTCGCCCCTTCCGAACGGACTATTTCACCGTTCATCATAATGGTGAATGGTGGCAACCGAAAGCGACCAGGCGCTTTTGCCTGGTAGTTCTGTGTAATAACCTGGCTAGTAAGCATTTTGCCCCCTACCTCGACTGGTGTCACGCTGGTTGAGGTACCTTTTTTAACGAAGCCAGCAATGTCAGGAAACGTGACTGTGGCACGAGTTTCGCTGTTCGGAATGATGAGCGAAATGGTAAAGGGCCGTTCAATCGGAAAAGTTGTGGAGCCTAATTCGATAGATGACAGATTATCAATAGATTGCCCAAATCCCGAGAAAAGGAAACAAAAAAATAATACAACAACTTTTCGGAATATTGCAAGAAACATTATTAATTTTGAGCAACAATGTATGAAATCAGCCGTTACGAATTAAGGTACCAAAGATAAGAACGAACTGTCCAACCTCTTTCAATATCCTAGCTTCTTCAACCGAAAATATGTTACCCTATGCTTTCCATGCTTGAGTATATCAAAACGATCCTTCAGAAGGTAAGTTTTGATAAAAATCTTTTTGATAAAGAGCTGGCTAAAGCCATCAAAATGCTCATTCCAAAAGAGGTAAAGCAACTTAAACGCTGGTGTTATGTCCAGTTTGGCAAAATGTATCGTGCTGTTTTAAATCGTCGTTTCGCCCGGGTACGGTTCACCTGACGGTGTTATCCGTTTTCTCTACACAAATCCCCCGGCTATCAAGCCGGGGGATTTGTGTTTTATCGGGATTCAGCAAAAGCCATGTCTTTATTTACAGCGTCACTTTCTGACGCATCTCTGGTATCTCGATGTGTTGAAACCCAGCGGCCTGCAAGTGGCCTTTCCAGATCAATTGTTTGTCATATTCACCATGCACGAGAAACAGGGATTTAACCTTGGCGGCATCCTGGCAACTCAAAAAGTGCAGCATTTCCTGATAATCACCATGCGCCGAGAAGGAATCCATTATGGCAACATGAGCGACAACGGCATACCGTTCGCCAAAAATGGTTACTTCCTTATCGCCCCGCTTCAGAGCACCCCCTAAGCTGTTAGGTGAAGCATAGCCAACGAGCAAAATAGTCGTACTGGCCTTGCCAATATTATTCTTGATGTGGTGCTTGATCCGACCGGCTTCGGCCATCCCTGACGGGGCAATGATGATGCATGGTTCTTTCAGATCGTTAATAGCCTTCGATTCCTCAACATCCGTTATGTAATGCAGATTAGGAAACTGAAAGGCGTCGCCATCTTTCTTGATATAGGCCAGAATGTCAGGATTGAAATCCTCTTCGTGATCGCGCATGACATCCGTAGCTTTTACAGACATCGGACTATCGATATAAACGGGCAAACGTGGTAATCGCCCTTCGCTCGATAACTGGTCGAGCGCGTAAATCAACTCCTGCGTACGGTCGACGGCGAAAGCCGGAATGATCAGTTTGCCTCGGCCTTCAACACAGGTTTGCTGTACAATACGCAGTAAGTGGGCTTTCATATCAGGTTCCGCTTCGTGGAGCCGGTCGCCATAGGTCGATTCGCAAATGATGTAATCGGCCTGGGGAAACGGTTGGGGCGAGCGCAGAATTTTGTCGTCGGGGCGGCCAATGTCGCCACTGAAAAACAGTTTTTTATCGACATTCCCTTCCCGAATCGTCAGACTAACCGACGCACTTCCGAGTAGATGACCGGCATCGGTCAGCAAGGCCGTCACGCCATCGCAAACAACAAACGGCTTATCATACTCAACGGCCTGCATTTGATTGAGTGCCCGCTGCACGTCGTTTTCGTCGTAAAGGGGTTCGATTTCGGGCTGCCCCCGGCGGGTACGGCGCTGGTTGACTCGTTCCAGATCGCGCTCCTGAATCCGGGCGCTGTCCATGAGCATAACTTCACAGAGATCAATTGTGGATGAAGTCGTGTAAATTGGTCCCTGAAATCCCTGCCGTACCAGTCGGGGAATCAAGCCAGTGTGGTCAATGTGGGCATGCGAAAGCACCATGTAGTCGACCTGAGCCGGATCAAAGCCGAACTGCTGGTTAAGCTCGTCGGTATCAATGCCCTGGAACAGCCCGCAATCGAGCAAAATTTGTGTACCGCTGGTGGTGGTAATCAAGTGCTTGCTACCCGTTACCGTTCGGGCGGCACCGAAGAATTGAATGGTCATTTGTTAACGTAAGGTTTTATTGGTCAAGGAATGTAGGTATTCTTCTCTGAGACCAAAGGCTAACGAGAAGTAACACCCTGTATGGCGATGTTCGGGTCAATAATGAGCAATGTACGTGGTATCATCAAACGGTTGGCAAAATACCGTCTAGTGAAAACCCTTCTGGTGGCGCTATTGATTTTTTTCGGTCTGGATTTTTCCTTTCCGATCCGCAATCGTGTTCCCTACTCAACCATCATTACCGCTCGTGACGGCTCTATTTTACACGCCTTTCTGAGCCGCGACGACAAATGGCGAATGTATGCTGAACTAGACGACATTACGCCCACTCTCCGCAACGCCATTCTCTTTAAGGAAGACAAATATTTCTGGTACCATCCGGGTTTCAACCCCATAGCGATGATCCGGGCAGCTGCCCGAAACCTGCTGACAGGCCGACGAACATCGGGGGCTTCGACCATTACCATGCAAACCGTTCGCCTGCTCGAACCACGCGAACGAACCTATATCAGCAAATTCATCGAGCTATTCCGGGCTCTGCAACTCGAACTTCATTATTCGAAAGACGAGATTCTGCAGCTGTACTTAAATTTGATTCCATACGGCGGTAACATTGAAGGGCTTAAATCAGCGTCACTTCTCTATTTTGGCAAATCACCCGCCCTGCTGAGTCTGGCCGAACTGACAACGCTGACCATTATCCCAAACCGACCATCGAGTTTACGACTGGGTATCCACAATGCACTGGTCGTGCAGGAGCGAAACCGCTGGCTTGCCCGCTTCCGAACGAGTCATCTTTTTAATGAAACCACGATTGCCGATGCGCTGAATGAACCACTCGTGGCCTATCGGCGGGAAGCACCCCAACGGGCACCGCACCTGTCGCGTCGACTTCGGCTCGAAAACCGCGACCTGCCCATCATTCGCTCATCTCTTTCCCCAACGATACAGTCAACGGCCGAGCGGCTGGTACAGCAATATGCCAACCGTATTCGGGCCTATAATATCCACAATTCGGCAGTGCTAATTGTGGATAACCTATCCCATGAGGTGGTTGCCTATGTCGGCTCGGCCGATTTTGGCAATACATTCGATGGCGGGCAGGTCGATGGTGTCCGGGCGATACGGTCGCCGGGGAGTGCGCTGAAACCATTGCTGTACGGGTTAGCCTTCGACGCAGGCATTATCACCCCTAAAACAAAACTAGCCGATGTGCCCACTAACTTCGGTGGTTATGAACCCGACAACTACGACCGGCGCTTCAATGGTCCCGTCACGGCAGAATTTGCGCTGGCCAACTCGCTCAACATTCCGGCAGTTGCGTTACTAAAAGAAGTAGGCACTCCGGCCCTCGTTTCGACGCTTCAAAAAGCGGGTTTTTCGGCCATCAGGAAACAGGCAAAAGCGCTGGGGCTTTCCATGATTCTGGGCGGGTGTGGCGTTACGCTCGAAGAGATGACGCGCTTATATACCGGTCTGGCGAATGAAGGGCAGGTGAGCCCACTGGTGTTCACCTCATCGGACCGCCGAACAGAGTCAGTTTCTCTCCTCTCGCCCGAAGCCGCCTACCTGGTCACGCATACGCTTACCCAGATTACCCGGCCTGACTTACCCAATAATTTCGACAACAGCTATCACCTGCCACGGATTGCCTGGAAAACCGGAACGTCATACGGTCGGCGCGATGCGTGGAGCATTGGGTATAATCAACGGTACACCATTGGCGTTTGGGTGGGTAATTTTTCGGGGGCGGGGGTAGCGGAACTGAGTGGCGCCAATACGGCCACACCGTTGTTGTTTCAGCTTTTCAACGTACTGGACTACAACGCACCGACGGGTTGGTTTAAGATACCCAAAGCCGCCACCAAACTGAGCAGCCGACTTATCTGCCCCGAAACGGGCGACGTTCCGGGTGAGTTTTGTACGAATCCAGTTACCGACTATTGCATCATGGGCATTTCCCGGTATCGGCGATGCCAGCACCGGAAAGCCGTTTTCACCAACGAAGCCCGAACAATCTCTTACTGCGCCCATTGTATGCCCGATTCTGGCGCGGTACGCCGGGACTATCCGAATGTATCCCCTGAAATCAGGGCGTTTTACCAAAGCCACAGTATTCCCATCGAAGCCGTCCCGCCACATAATCCCGCTTGTGAACGCGTGTTTGGTAGTCAGAACGCAGAGCAGGCGGGGCCGCTGATCACGAGTCTGAATAACGGAAGTGAGTACTTCATCAACCCAAAACAACAGACCGAACTGGAGTTGGCCTGTCAGGTTCCTACGGGTGTGCAAACCGTGTTCTGGTACTTAAACGATAAGCTTTACCGCCGGGCTAAACCTACGGAAGCGGTCTTTTTCAAACCACGCCCGGGGCTGCTGAAAATCTCCTGCGCCGATGACCGGGGACAGAGCCGTGATATTCGGGTGATCATCAAAAATGAGTAACGATTTATTGATTTTGCTTTTTTTATAATTCATTCACGCTTTTCCCGTAAAAAGCTAATTAGCAACCTAATGAATTACGTTTTCTCTTCGCTGATCGCCCTGTTGTTTACAACCACTGCTTTTGCCCAACAGGCAGCAGCCTCGCAAGATCCTACCGCACTTGGCCATGCGTTTTTCAAAGCTTTGCTCGATGAAGACAGCAAAACTGTAGAGAGTTTGATTTCGAGTGATCTGGAGGTGATCAGCTTCGATGGACAATCCATAGATGGCGATTTACTGGTTCAGGGGGTGAGTGGCGGGGCGTTCATTATCGAAACGGGTGACGTTTCGGATGAGGTTACGCGCGTATATAACAACGACTCGGCGGTCATGACGGGCACCTGGAAATCGAAGGGCAACATTCAGGGACAGGCGTTTGACAATAGTGTTACGTTTTCGGTGGTGATCGCCAAACAGGCTGGCATCTGGAAAATCGTCAATGTGCAGTTTACGCCCGCACGTTAATAACCGTTCAGTAAGTGACACGCTGAAATTCGGCCCACTTATGAATCCTGAGTGGGCGTTTTCGTCTATCTTCGGCCCCTCATAACCACCATGCATGAAAACGCTTTCCCACCTTCGTAACATCCTCTTAATTAGCACCCTATCTATTTTATTCTTTCATTGTTCGCACTTACCCTTCAACGACATATCGGTTGTAGGACGCAATTTCGATGATGAGGTTCAACAGACCCAGAACCTGATCTTTACGTTCAATAAAAATGTCGGCCCAACCAGTCAATTCGGCGAGTGGGATTCGACTCAATATGTGCGCTTTATTCCGGCCGTTCGTGGAAAATTCAAATGGACGGCTCCCAACGAACTGGTTTTCTCGCCCGCTCTTGCCTTTGAGGCCGCTACGGACTACCGGGCCGAATTGACCGACGATTTACTGAAGCACTCGGACAAAAAAGACCTGAAAATTTCGGGCGACGCCATTGCCTTTCATACCCCGTATCTGCAACTGACGGGTGTCGAGAACTGGTGGTCGCGCGCGCGGGAAACGGGTCAGCCCGTGGCCAAAACCCGCCTGAATTTCAACTATCCGGTTTCGGCCGCAAACGTGGTTGAAAAAGTAGCCGTTTCGTCGGACGAAAAACCGCTCACGGTAGTAAGCGCGCCAAACGATGCCCAGCATTCGATTGCGTTAACGCTTACGAACGCACCTGCCTTGAAGAACGAGCAGCCCCTGGCGATAAAACTTGGCAAAGGGATAAAGGTGCCCAACACGGCCTTTGTCAGCAAAGAAGTCATCGAAGAAACCAGTACGTTACCATCCCGTTTCAAGATTGAGATCGCCGACGTACAAACCAGTTTCGACAACAATACGGGCGTCGTCAAGGTCATTACCACGCAGGAATTGCAGGCAGGCGACCTCAGTCAGTACTACACCATCCAGCCGCAGGTCGAGACAACGGCTGAGCTGACGGAAAACGGCTTCATTATTCGCGGAAACTTCACCGAAACAGACACGTATGTCCTGACGTTGACGGATCAGATTCGGGGCGTATTAGGCACAAAACTGGAAGAGCCTACTACCCGTGATCTGTTTTTCGGGAAAATGCCCGCCAGTATTCAGTTCGCCAATAAAAAAGCGCTGTACCTATCGTCAAAAGGAGCCCGAAACATTGGCCTTGCTATTGTTAACGTCCCTAAAGTACAAGTCAAAATTGCGAAGGTGTACGAAAATAATATCCTCAATTACCTACGCGCCAACCGGTATGAGGAGTATCAGGAAAAAGCCAACGGCGAGTGGGGTCCATCCGGTTCGTTCAACTACAGCGACGACGAAGCCGGCGACTTGAGCGATGTGCTGGTTAACAAAACCATCGAAACTACCGACCTGCCTAAAGTCCGGGGCGTATCGGCGTTGAACCTGGCCTTACCCGACCAGAACAATACCTTCCGGGAGGGTCCACTCCGGGAGCATCCCTTAAGGGGCGTTTATCTTGTTTCAGTATCCTCGAAAGATGAGGCTTATTTGCAGGCTAGCCAGTTGGTATCGGTGTCTGACATTGGTCTGGTGGCGCGTCATACAAACGACGAAGTACTGGTTTGGGCCAACTCGATCCGCACCGGCGAACCCCTGCAAAGTGTTGAGATAACCCTGATCAGTAGCAACAACCAATCGGTATATACCCTGAAAACAGATGGCACTGGCTTCGTCAAATTCGAGAAGGTAAGCGAGAAAGCACCCGGCTTCAAGATCGCTCTCTTAACGGCCAGCATCACCAGCACCGCAGCCGGAAGGCTATCGGATCAGGACGATTTCAACTTTCTGTTTTTGCCCGATACACGAGTCGAAACTTCCCGGTTTGAGGTCGATGGGAAACGCGATAACGAATCGGGTTTTGATGCGTTCGTATACGGCGACCGTAACATTTACCGCCCCGGCGAAACAATACACGTCAACACGATCATTCGGTCGCAGAGCTGGCAAAGCGTGGGCGAAGTGCCCGTGCTGGTTCGTCTTTTGGCGCCCAATGGCCGTGAAGTACGGGTGTTCCGCAAAACAACCAATGCCCAGGGAGCCGTGGTCACGGATGTATTGCTCGACCCGGCGGCCGTAACCGGCACCTACACCCTTGAGGTGTTGAACGCCAATAATGTCCTGCTGACCTCGGAGCCAATCAGTGTCGAAGAGTTTATACCGGATCGGATCAAGGTGGATGTAGCGACGGATCGACAGACCGACCCAACCATACCCGCGATCTATAAGGCCGGGCAAACGGTCACACTTTCGTTGACAGCCATGAACTTGTTCGGTCCGCCCGCATCCGATCGGAACTATGAAGTGGAGTTGCAACTGAAACGAAAGGCGTTCGTCCCCAAAGGATTTGGCGACTATGATTTTAGCATCGCCAACGGCCAGTCGCCAACGGGCGACGAAGCGAAAACCGATGTGTTTCCGAAAGAACTCCGTCAGGGCCGAACGAATGCCAATGGCCAGGCCAGCGAGAAATTTCCCATTTCTGGGCTCTATCAGGACATTGGCTTGCTGGAAGGCAAACTCTTCGTAACCGTCTTCGACGAGAATGGTCGCCCGGTTAATCGGCTCCGGCGGCTGGACGTGCTGACGCAGGACACGTTTTTTGGCACCCGAATACCGACCAGTTACGTTGCCACGAACTCACCCCTTGCCGCTGATCTGGTTGCTCTTGACCCGGCGGGTCAGGTGCGCTCGTCGGCTTCGGCGCTGGTCGAGGTTGTCCGCTACGAGTACCAGACCGTTATTGAAAAGGAAGGTGATGGGAATCAATCACGCATTAAATACACGACCAAACGCCGGGAGAAGTCGGTGTACGCCAACACGCTGTTATTCAAAGCCGGGAAGGCCGCCTTCCGATACGTACCGACGGTTTCCGGCGAATACGAAATCCGCGTTCGCCGGCCGGGCGCAGCGGCAACCGCCTATGCGACGACCCACTTTTATGCCTATGGTTTTGGCAGTACCTCAGCTTCATCCTTCGACGTTAGTCAGGAAGGACAGGTGCTTATGACGCTCGACAAACCCATTTACCAGACCGGCGACAAAGCGAACGTACTGTTCAAGGCTCCCTTCGATGGTAAGTTGCTGGTGACTGTAGAGCGCAACCGTGTGCTTGAACAACACTGGCTTACGACCACCAATAAATCAGCCGAGTGGAGCTTTTCTGTCGGTGCAGATCACTTGCCCAACGTGTATGTCACGGCTACGCTTATTCGGGCCATTGACGGAACAAACCTTCCGCTTACGGTGGCACACGGGTTTGCTCCCGTTTCGGTACAGGACCCGGACACAAAGCTGCCCGTTACGCTCACCGCCGTCGGGCAATCCCGTTCGAAAACCAAGCAGATCGTACGAATTAAAACGGTGGCAGATGCCCAGGTAACAGTGGCCGTTGTCGATGAGGGTATTTTGCAACTAAAGAACTTCAAAACACCGGATCCACATGGCTTCTTTTATCAGAAACGCGCCCTGGAGGTAGATAGCCATGATTTGTACGCCTTGCTTTACCCCGAACTTTCGTTAAAATCAACGTCGAGCGTCGGGGGTGATGGCTATGATCTGGAACGACGCGTTAACCCACTCAGCAACGGTCGAGTACGCTTAGTCGCGCTGTGGAGCGGCATTCTGAAAACCGGTTCCGATGGGCAAGCCGAATTTTCGGTGGACATTCCGCAGTTTTCGGGTGATTTACGTGTGATGGCCGTTGCTTATAAAGACAATGCGTTTGGGTCGGCCAATACCAACATGAAAGTCGCGGATCCCATTGTCATTAGTACGGGCGTACCCCGTTTCCTGACGCCCGGCGATAACCTGGAACTGCCCGTTAACCTCAGCAACACGACCAAACAGCCCGCCACTGTTACCGCCCGATTGAGTTTGACCGGTCCGCTGGCGACCGATAGTGTTAGTACCCAGAAACTGACGATTCAGCCCGGCCGGGAAAGTCGTGCGCTGTTTCGCATTTCGGCTAAACAGGCCATTGGTGCCGGAGCGATTACCATCACGGTCAACGGCCTCAACGAAACCTTTACGGAGAAAACAGAAGTCACCGTTCGTCCCGCAGCATCGCTGCAGAAGACCACGTTGTCGGGTGCCGTCGCTGCCGGATCGACCCAGGCGCTTCAACTGGCCAGTGGTTTTCTGCCCGGAACAGCCCAGGCAAGTATAACCCTGAGCCGGTCGCCAGTTGCGCAATATGTCCGCGAATTATCGTACCTGCTGGGTTATCCACACGGTTGCCTGGAACAGACGATTTCTAAAGCCTTTCCGCAGCTATATTTTGCCGATCTATCCAAACAAGTATCAGCCAATACGTACTTCGTTCGGGCGGGCGAGAGCGATTTAAATCCAGCCTCCAATGTTCGGCAGGCGATACAAAAAGTCGAAGGACTCCAAATACAGAACGGTGGTTTCAGCATGTGGCCGGGTATGATCGTCGATGGCTCAACGACAGGTTCAACCGTCGATCCTTGGGCGACAGCCTATACCGTTCATTTCCTGGCCGAAGCACAGGAAGCGGGCTACGAAGTGCGCTCGTCGGTGTTAAGTTCGGCAATTGACTACCTGACAACCCTTACGAATAGCCCCGCTACCGAAAACGCAGTTACGGTCGATGAAGGTCAAACCGGTACGCGGATCGTGAAGCAGGTAGCCAGCCGCACGAGTATCTATGCACTTTACGCGCTGGCCGTAGCGGGCAAGCCAAATCGGTCGGCCATGAATTACTACAAAGATGCGGCTCTCCGACAAAGTTCAGGCGCGTTGACAACAGACAGCCGTTACCTGCTGGCATCGGCCTTTTTCCGCGTTGGCGACACGCGCAGCTATGTGGCTCTTTTACCCAGGCGCTTCTCCGATAACACCACCGGTCGGCAAACGGGCGGCAGTTATGCATCGCCTTTGCGGAATCTGGCCCTGGTGCTCGACGCCCTTGTCGATACTGATCGTGATAATATTCAGATTCCGACCCTGGCCCGACAATTAGCCACAGCGCTGAAGCAGAGCACTTACCTCAACACCCAGGAAGCAGCATTCTCTTTTCTGGCACTCGGCAAACTAGCCCGCCAAACGGCGAACAGTACCGCCACCGCTACATTAACAGCCGCCGGAAAGCCACTGGGCACCCTGAGCAACACGCTGGTAAACATCAAACGGGTTCCGACCAACGTGCCCCTTAGCCTGAGTGCCAAAGGCTCCGGGAATGTCTATTATTTTGCTCAAAGTGAAGGCGTGCCAGCCAGCGGCAAAATCAGCGCAGAGGATAATGGCCTACAGGTTCGGCGGCAATACCTGAGCCGTGATGGCAAACCGATGAATGCAATTCGGCAGAATGACCTGGTAGTTGTAAAAATAACGCTGGTTAGTACAAATGGACTGAACGTCGACAACGTAGTGGTAACCGATCTGCTACCCGCCGGGCTGGAAGTAGAAAACCCGCGCCTGACCGGATCGCTGGGGCGCGATGCCGGAGACATGGCCTGGATCAGCAAGTCAACAACCGGACCGCTGGCCCGCCCCGCTCACTTCGATCTACGCGACGACCGGATCAATTTTTATACAACAGCCACTGGCACCCAACGGACGTTCTACTACCTGGCGCGTGCCGTATCGAAAGGGCGCTTTGTCGTGGGTCCGGTTTCGGCCGATGCGATGTATAATGCCGAGTATCGTAGTTACAACGGGGCCGGAACCCTGCTCATTCGGTAGGGGCCTCAAGGTATTATAATTCCTAACATTTGCCCCGTATCATTGGTTATACCAGACAAAACAGCTTTGACACAGCGTTTAGCTGATTTGATCAATATACTCAACACAATGATACGAACGTTATGAAACGCAAAACATGGGTAGTAGGTGCTCTATTGGTAGCGATGGCTGGTTTGTCATCCTGCGCGTCAACGGAGCGGCTGATCTACGGAAACAATGAAAATAGCCGGGAGGACATTGTTCAACGGGATTCGAGAAGCCAACAGAATTCGAGAGGCCGCAGAAACTACGACGACGATGAAGGCGGAATCTTCAGCCGCCGGAACAGAGATCGGGATGACGACGACCGGATGAGTCGGAATGAGTCGCGTGGCTCACAGCAAAACAGCTCGTACCGCAACCCATACCGGTCGGATGATCGGATGAGTTACCGCAGCGATAACTCAGACCGGCCCAGCCGTCAGTCGGGCAGCGATTCGTACAACAATCCATACAGCAGCCGCTCCTATGATCGGCAGGATTCGTATAACGACCGGGACCGCGATTATGACGATCGCTCATCCAACCGACGCGACTCGTACAATGACCGCTACGATGATCGGTCATCTAACCGACGTGATTCGTATAATGACCGTTATGATGACAGACGTAGCTCGTACAATGATCGCTACGACAACGACCGCTACGATAGCCGGAACTCCCGCGATTCGTACAATGGCCGTTCGGATAATTATCGGAATGACGACCGTAATTATGATCGTCAGAACGATGATCGGTATTCCTCGAACGACCGGTATAACAACCGCCGGAATGATGACCGTGACCGCGATTATGACCGCCGGAATTCAGACAACCGCGACAACGACCGGGATAACCGGAACATGAACGACGATCGTCGGAATGACAATCGGGACAATCGTCAGAATGACGACCGCAACAACCAAAATGACAATCGGAACAGCCGTCAGGACAACTACCGTTCTGATGACCGCAACTCCAACTCATCCGACGACCGCGACAGCCGCCGGAATTCGGATAACCGGGATAACCAAAACAATGGGGATAATCGGGACAACCGGATGAGTGATCGGGACAACAACCGCAACAATGGTCAGTCCAATGACCAGAGTTCGGACCGGGATAAGCGTGATTTGACCGACCGTATTTCGGAGCAGATGGATAAAGTTGACAAGCAGCTTGACGATGCGAAATCCGAAGTAAAAAATGAAAGCAAGAGAGAGCGCCGGAAACGCGAAGACCGCGTGAAAGACCTCGAAGACAAACGTCGTCAACTAGCCGATTCGTACTACAAAGTTCAACGGTCAAGTTCCGATGATTTTGATAAAGTGAAGAAAGAGACCTCTAAGATGATCGACGACATGGGCAAGGACCTGGATAAAGCCGCCGAGAAACTAGAGAAGAAAAAAGATTAGAAGAGAAATAAGCGATTTATTTACGTGTGCAGGGAGGGCTGATTCATTGAATCAGCCCTTTTTTCGTGCGCAAACGGAACGATAAAGTACATACCGCGCCACCGACCTATATTTGCGTTATGGCACTCATTAAATCTGTTCGGGGAATTCATCCCACATTCGGCGATAACTGTTGGTATGCCGACAACGCTACCATCGTTGGCGAGGTAATTATGGGGCGCGACTGTACTGTCTGGTTCAACGCGGTTGTGCGGGGCGATGTCAACAGCATCACAATTGGCGACCGCACCAATATTCAGGATGGAGCGGTGATTCACTGCACCTACCAACGGCACAAAACGGTCATTGGCAACAACGTATCGATTGCCCACAACGCCGTCGTTCATGGGTGTACGGTTGAAGACAACGTGCTGATTGGCATGGGCGCTATTGTGATGGACGGCGCGGTTGTTGGTACGGGCAGCATCATTGCTGCCGGAGCCATCGTAACCCAACATACGATTGTTCCGCCCGGCTCCATTTATGCGGGCAATCCGGCGCGCTTCCTGAAAGTTGTTTCACCCGAACAGGCCGAAATTTTCAGCCGAACGGCCAACAACTATGTCATGTATGCAGGCTGGTTTAAGGAGTAACGCATGGACGACTTTCTCATCTACCTCGGCCTGGGCTTCGACCACATTACCGACCCCAGTGGCTACGACCATATTCTATTCGTTGTGGCGTTATGTGCCGTTTACACCATTCGGCAATGGCGTCAGGTACTCATACTGGTTACAGCGTTTACCATCGGCCACTCGGTTACGCTGGCACTGGCAACACTCCAGCTCATTCACTACGAAACGGCGCTGATCGAGTTACTCATCCCAATCACCATTCTGATTACCGCCATCATTAATTTTTCCTTTCAGGAGCCTAGATCGCGCTCCTTAACTGCCCCGCCAACCTACCGTTCCGGGCGGTATATCCTCGCGTTGGCCTTTGGCCTGATTCACGGCATGGGTTTTTCCAATTACCTGCGCAGTCTGCTCGGCCGCGAAGCTGATATTGTTAAGCCACTGCTTGCGTTCAATATAGGCCTCGAACTGGGCCAGTTAGTTATTGTCAGCCTTGTTCTTGGACTGGCCTTTGTAATGATCGACCTGTTGCGACGAAGCCGCCTACGCTGGACGCTCGTTGTATCGGGCCTAGTGGCCGGGATGGCGTTGTCACTAATTATCAATAACGAGTATTTAAGTAAATTAATGAAGTAAAGTAGAAACATAACCGTATCTCCGTTCATCATATTGAAACCGCATAATCTCTTTTTTTCGTACTTTTACCTCACTTATCAACAACTACAACCTAACTTATGCAAAAGATAGTTTTGCTGGTGGCAAGTTTGGCCATTCCGCTGGGATTGGTACAGGCGCAAGCCCCAACACAGCATGCTAACACGCGATTTGAGCAGCTCGGCCCCCTGTTGCCTACGCCGAACACCTTCCGAACGGCCTCGGGTGCCCCCGGAAAAGATTATTTCCAGAACCGCGCTGATTATGATATAAAAGCTACGCTCGACGATACAAAGCAAAAAATTACGGGCTCAGAAACCATCACCTATCACAATAACTCGGGCGATGCGCTCCCATTTTTGTGGTTGCAACTGGATCAGAATCTGTTTCGGCCCGACGCCACGGGCAATGTGGCCAAAACGAGCAGTATCAACCCCGAACAAGGTTCTTCGTTGCGGCAAATCGATCCCAGCGCGGCCCTGCAGGGCAAAGATTACGGACATAAAATTACCTCTGTTCGCGATCAGGCAGGAAAAGCGCTTAAGTACACAATTAATCAAACCATGATGCGGGTCGACCTGCCACAGGCCGTAGCGCCGGGCAAGACCGTGACCTTTTCCATCGACTGGAATTTCAAAATTATCGACGCCAAAAATGTTGGTGGCCGTTCAGGGTATGAGTTCTTCCCGAAAGATGGCAACTACGTGTATGAGATTGCGCAGTGGTTTCCCCGGCTGTGTGCTTATAATGATGTAAATGGCTGGCAAAACAAGCAGTTTCTGGGCCAGGGTGAATTCACACTCATTTTCGGCAATTACAAAGTAGCCCTCACTGTTCCGAATGACCATATTGTTGGCGCAACCGGCGAGCTGCAAAACCCGGCTCAGGTACTGACCGCTACCCAGCAGAAGCGCTGGAATGACGCAAAAGGCAAAGGCGATAAAGCGGGGGAAAACCCAACGCTCATTGTCACCCAGGCCGAAGCGGAAGCCGCCGAAAAAGGTAAACCAACGGGTACGAAAACCTGGATTTATAAAGCCGATAACGTCCGCGATTTTGCATTTTCGAGCAGCCGCAAATTTATATGGGATGCCCTGAACCCAACGATCGAAGGTAAAAAGGTTTGGGCTATGTCGCTTTATCCAAAAGAGGCTAATCCGCTTTGGGGTCAATACTCTACCCGACTGGTGGCGCACACGCTTCGCTCCTATTCCCGTCGGACAATCGGTTACCCTTACCCGGTGGCTTATTCCGTTCACGGCCCCGTTGGTGGCATGGAGTATCCAATGATGTGTTTCAACGGTGCCCGTCCTGAAGAAGACGGTACGTATTCGCAAGGGACCAAAAACTTTCTGATCCTGGTGGTTATTCACGAAGTAGGGCACAATTTCTTCCCCATGATTGTGAACTCCGACGAGCGCCAGTGGTCATGGATGGACGAAGGGCTGAACAGTTTCCTCGAAGGACTGGCCTGTCTGGAGTGGGATGCCAACTTCCCGGCGCGGGGGATTGAACCCCAGTCTATTGTTCCGTACATGCAGCTCGATTCGACCAAGCAAATGCCGATCATGAGCAGTTCAGATAACATTCTGCCGGGCACGTTTGGACCAAATGCCTATAGCAAACCCGCCACGGCCTTGAACATTCTGCGCGAGACGGTTATGGGTCGTGAACTGTTCGATTATGCGTTTAAAGAATACGCTCGCCGGTGGGCCTTCAAATCTCCCGAACCAGCTGATTTTTTCAGGACGATGGAAGATGCCTCGGGCGTTGACCTGGATTGGTTCTGGAAGGGTTGGTTCTATGGCGTACAGCCCGTCGATCAGTCGCTGGTAAAAGTAGACTGGTTTCAGCCAAATTCACAGAACCCGGAGGTTACGAAAGCTGAAGCCCGCGCTGCTGCCCAAAAACGCGCGAATACAATCAGCAAACAACGGGATGCCCTGAGCAAAGATCAGACGGTGGTGGCGCAGGA
Organism: Spirosoma radiotolerans; assembly: GCF_000974425.1. NCBI lineage: Bacteria > Pseudomonadati > Bacteroidota > Cytophagia > Cytophagales > Cytophagaceae > Spirosoma > Spirosoma radiotolerans. The sequence goes on along the minus strand of NZ_CP010429.1, from coordinate 6,982,469 downwards.
TAGTACGATGAAAGATTTTTACAATCGCTACGATCCGTATGCCGTTACCGACGAAGACCGCAAAAAATACCAGGACTACCTGGCAACGTTGTCGGCCGAAGAGCGGGCTATGGCCGAATCGGGCACCAATTTTTATACGCTGTCGCTGAAAAATAAAGGCGGTATTCCAATGCCGGTTATTGTGCGGATGGAATTTGAAGACGGCACGGATTCAGTAGCCCGCTTCCCGGCCGAAATCTGGCGTTTCAATGACGTGTCGATCCGGAAAGTCATTGCCACGAACAAGAAAGTGAAGCAGTGGACACTTGACCCCTTCTACGAAATAGCGGATATAAACACCGAAGACAACACATTTCCGCCGGTCTCGCAGCCAACTCGTTTCCAATTATTTAAGCAACAGCAGCGGGGTGGTGGCACTGCGCCAAACCCGATGCAACAGCAACGGCAGCAATCACCCGCGAAACAGGGTACTGGCCGAAACTAACTAATCTTAACTTCCAATAAACGATGAGAAAACTTCTGTTAATGGCTGGCCTGACCCTTTGGTCAGCCGCTTTGATGGCGCAGGCACCAGCGGCCCCTACCCAAAACGCGAACAGCCGTTTTGAGCAGCTCGGCCCGATGCTACCGACGCCGAACACCTTCCGAACAGCCTCTGGTGCTCCTGGTAAAGATTATTTCCAGAACCGTGCCGACTACGACATCAAAGTCGAACTCGACGACGCGAATCAGAAAATCATCGGCACCGAAACGGTTACGTATCATAATAATTCGACAGACGAGCTACCGTTTATCTGGCTTCAACTCGATCAAAACCTATTTGCGAAAGGCTCTACGGGAAGTGTAACCCGGACGGGGGGCGTTAACGAAAGCGGCATGAGTTTCGCTCAGTTGCAGAACCTGACCTCAGTTCGCGAACGCAGCAGTCAGCAGGCTTCCGACAAATACGGCTACAAGATTGTTTCCGTAAAAGATGCCAAGTCAGGTACGGCGCTTAAGTACACGATTAATCAAACCATGATGCGGGTCGATCTGCCTGCGGCCATCAAGCCGGGCGGTACCTACTCGTTCAACGTTGACTGGAATTACTTCATCACCGAATATTACGGCCGAAGCGGCATGGAGTATTTTGCTAAAGATGGCAATTATAACTACTTCATTGCGCACTGGTTTCCCCGTCTGTGTGCTTATAATGACGTAAACGGCTGGCAGAATAAGCAGTTTCTGGGCCAGGGTGAGTTTACGCTTATCTTCGGTAATTACAAAGTAGCCATTACTGCGCCAGCCGATCACATTGTGGGCGCTACTGGTGAGTGCCAGAACTACAAGCAGGTTCTGACGGCTGCCCAGCAAAAGCGCATGGCGCAGGCAGCCACATCGAAAAACCCGGTTGTCATTGTTACGCAGGCCGAAGCGGAAGAAGCCTTAAAAACTAAACCAACGGATAAAGTAGCCAAGAAGACATGGGTATTTGACGCAAAAAATGTGCGTGATTTCGCCTTTACAAGCAGCCGCCGATTCATCTGGGATGCCATGCAAACGGATGTGTATGGCGATGGGCGTAAAATCTGGTCGATGTCTTATTACGCAAAGGAAGGCAACCCACTATGGGGGCAGTATTCGACCCGTGTTGTCGAGCATACGTTGAAATCGTACGGCAACCGGACCATCAAATACCCTTACCCTGTTGCTATTTCCTGTCACGCCACAGCCGGTGGCGGTATGGAATACCCTATGATTTCCTTCAATGGCGGTCGGCCTGAAGCCGATGGTACCTATTCCGAGCAGACCAAAGCGGGTATGATTGGGGTTATCATTCACGAAGTGGGACACAATTTCTTCCCCATGATTGTGAATTCTGATGAGCGCCAGTGGACCTGGATGGACGAAGGCCTAAACACATTCTGCCAGTATTTAGCCGAGAAAGAGTGGGATTACAACTTCCCCAGCCGCCGGGGAGAGCCTCAGTACATTGTCGACTATATGAAGTCGGATAAAGCGGTTCTGTCGCCAATCATGACCTCATCCGACAACGTGATTGGTCTTGGACCAAATGCCTATGCCAAACCCGCTACAGCGCTGAATATCCTGCGTGAGACGGTGATGGGTCGTGAGTTATTTGATTATGCCTTCAAAGAATATGCTCGCCGGTGGGCGTTCAAATCTCCCGAACCAGCTGATTTTTTCCGCACATTGGAAGATGCGTCAGGTGTCGATCTGGATTGGTTCTGGAAAGGCTGGTTCTACGGCGTTGAGCCCGTTGATCAGGATTTGGTCGAAGTGGATTGGTTCCAGGTTGATTCAGGTAATCCGGAAGTAACGAAAGCTGCTGCCCGCGCCGAAGCAAAGCGTCGGGCTGGCACGATCAGCAAGCAGCGGGATGCCGCTACACAGGCCGAAACAGTTGTTGCAAAGGATTCAACCATGAAAGACTTTTATAACAACTATGACCCCTATGCAGTAACGGACGCGGACAAGAAGAAATACCAGGATTATCTGGCGACTTTAAGCGCCGACGAGCGTAAAACTCTCGAAGCAAATGCCGCTACAAATTTTTACACCCTGTCGCTGAAGAACAAAGGTGGCTTACCCATGCCTGTAATCATTCGGATGCAGTTTGAAGACGGTACGGATTCAGTAGCCCGCTTCCCGGCCGAAATTTGGCGTTTCAACGACGTGTCGATCAAGAAAGTGATTGCAACACCGAAGAAAGTAACGCAGTGGATTCTTGACCCTTATCAGGAAATCGCCGACATCGATACGGAAAACAACGCATTCCCGCGGATGGCACAGCCTACCCGCTTCCAACTGTTCAAGCAACAGCAGCGATTTGGTCCACAAGGCCCGAACCCAATGCAGCAACAGAAGCGAGCTAATCAGCCGCCAGCAACCCAAGGCAGCGGCAAAAATTAAGTAAGCGTGTAGAATGAGCCGTAAAGCAGACAATTTTTCGTTATTCTTTATTGTTCATTCTACACTCTTCACTACCTTTGCAGACCAATTCGGGATGTAGCGCAGTCCGGTAGCGTGCTTGCATGGGGTGCAAGAGGTCGTGGGTTCGAATCCCGCCTTCCCGACAACTAGGGTTTTGAGTAAGCAAAAACCGCTTCAAAATATATTTTGAAGCGGTTTTTGCTTTTATAGCCATTCGAATATTTCCGCATTGCTTCGCTAATTGTCTCAGGATTGTTTCAGTTAATGCCCAAATGCTTCAGCCCACTTGACAGATAGCTTCTCTATAAAATGCTGCCTCTCAGTTCCAAATGCCACTGGAGTATCTACAATTTACCTACGAATCATAGTAGACCGGCAAAAGACTGAGATTTTGACAAGGCTTTCAATAATTAGAGAAAACTAGGACGAAGTACGTCAGCGCTCAAGGGAAGTGCCGAAAATGCTAATCTTGATGCAGTAGCTTCTGACATCCGTCGGATTAGGGATAAGCTCAACTATCTTGATAAACCAATCTCTGCCAAAATCATCCGGGACATTTATACCGGTGCCACAAAGACTCAACGACAACTGATTGAGTACTTCACAGAGCACATAGAAAGGTTAACTCAACTACCAGCACAAGAAATTGCAAAAGGGACCGTTGCTAATCACAAGGCTACCACTGCCCGCCATACGTTTGCCACAACTGTAACCTTATCTAATGATTTGCCTTTTGAGATTGTAGGTCGTATGCTAGGACATACAAGTCTGAAGTAACTCAGACAAATGCTAAAATCACAAATCAGTACTTAAAAAGGTGACTTCCATACTCAATAAAAAGTTAGAGAAGTAAATTAGTGTTTTGGTGTACGTGGTCAGCCAAAAGTGGATAGATGTTAGTTGAAAGTATTGATAGACTCTTAGCCCCTTTGTTCACGTTAAAGGAGTTTGCGAAACCGGCCAAATAAACCAAGTTTCCTTTAAAAATTATGAACAACTATACTGAACGGCTTTATTGAATGCAAAAAGAGCCGTTTCCAGCCCTATCCCTCCTACTCAGCTACCGTTCAGAAAAACGTCGATATATTTTCAGGTTGAGACAACGTACCGTAAAGCAATTGATTATTCTATTAACCCCATAAATACCTGCTCTGGAAATTCAGTCGGTAAGGTAACCGTGAAGGTAGTTCCCCTGTTTTCCTGACTCTCCACGTCCAACTGACCACCGTGGCAGTTTACGAATTGGCGGGCAATGACCAGCCCCAGGCCCGTACCCTGGATACCAGCTGTATTACTAGCCCGAAAGAAAGCCTGAAACAACGAAGACTGCTCGCTAGCCGGAATTCCTACGCCCCTATCGATCACCTGAAGCACCAAGCAATTGGTCTTAAAGAAAAGGCGCAAAATGGGGGGCGTATTGATGGAAAACTTAAACGCATTCGACAGCAGATTGGTCAGCACATGACTCATTAGTCTGGCGTCCAGATAGACCTGGCGGGGTGTACCATCAATAAGCAGTTGAACGCTTCGTCCATCAGGGCGTCTACTAAAATGAGTATGAACCAAGCCCTCACAAAGGTCAATGGCATCCACAAAATCAGGAGCAAACGTTACTTTTCCAGCTTCGATCTGGCCGATGGTTAGTACATCAGACAATAGTACACCAAACTGATTAATCTGTTTTTCGATGACACCCAGATGTTTTTCAATGGAGGCCCGGGAACTGGCACGCGGTATATCCAGATACATTTTTATCAGTTCGGCACTGGACTGGATGGTCGTCAGCGGGGTGCGGAACTCGTGCGAGGCCGTAGAGACAAACTGCGACTTAAGGTGGTTCAGCTCCTGCTCCCGCAAGAGCGATTGCTGAAGGACAAACTCCTTTTCTTTCTGACTCGTCACGTCACTGGCAATGCCAATGTGGCGCAGGGCCTCCCCCGCATCATTTCGGATGATAAAGGAGCGAACCAATAGCCAGCGCAACGGCTCGCCTGTTGGCTGTAGCCGATAATATATTTCCCCTTCTACACCAGCCTTATACTGCTCCATAAAGGACAAAACTGTGGGTCGGTCTTCGGGCAGGACATTCTCCATAAAGGCAAGGGGCTCTGTCCGTAATTGCTCAAACGTAGTGTTCCATACGCGCTCGCAAGCTGGGTTGATATAAATCAACTCGAAGGGATCAGCCGAGTGAATCCAGAAAACCTCATCGACGTTTTCGGCAATTTCCCGGAACCGCTGCTCACTCTCCTGAAGCTGCTGTTGAGCCGCCTGCTGCTCTACTTTGGCCTGTAGTAACTGCATGTGAAGCGCCTGATCCTGTAGTTCCTTTTTTTGTTGAAGTACCTGGCTGGTTCGCAACCGTACCTGGTCTTGCAGGGTGGCCTGCTGCGCCTGGAGATGCTTAACCCGCAGGCGATACACCAGATAAAGACTTCCGACCAGTAATAAGGTAACCAAACTTTTGAACCACCAGAGTTGCCAGAAAGGGGGGTGAATGATTATCCGAAAAGTCGTTCCCCGTTTATTCCAGATCCCATCATTATTAGACGCATTCACCCGAAAGGTATAGGTGCCGGGCCCCAGATTCGTGTAAGTTGCTGCCCTAGTATAGCTTTTTGGAGTCCAGTCTTGATCGAATCCCTCCAGTTTATGAACGTACTGATTCTTCTTGGGTATTGAGTAATTTAAAGCCGCAAACTCAAAGCTTAGCGTTGATTGGTCATAGTCGAGGGTAATTTGATTGGATCGAAGCAAAACCGGTTTATTGAAAACACGAAGCTTAGTAATGACCACGGGTGGAATAAATGAGTTATCACGCATACGATCAGGATAAAAGCTCGTCAGACCGTTAATGCCGCCAAAAAATAAGTTACCCAAGTGTCCTTTAAAAACCGACATCCGGTTGAACGCCCCTTTCTGTAGCCCGTCCTCGGCCCCAAAATTCCGGAATAATTTGGTTTTAGAATTGAGCACCGATAGGCCTTTATTAGTGCTTATCCAAAGGTTTCCTCGGGCGTCACTTCGCATACTTTGAATTACTTTATTGGCCAAACCCTGCTTTTCGGTATACGAGACGAAAGATTGAGTCTGGGGCTCAAATCGGTTTAGCCCACCGTAAGTGCCGACCCAAACCTGGTGCTGGGCATCTTCGTAAAGGCTGATTACTAAATTATGGTTTAAACTGCCTGGAACTGCCCGATTGTGACGATAAGAGCGGAACGTGCCGTTGCGGGTATTGAGTACATTCAACCCGTCTCCTTCTGTACCAATCCATAAATTATGATTGTGGTCATAACACAGCGTACTTACATACCCTTGTGTAAGGTGGCCGGAATGAGTTGGATCAGGCCGATAATGAGCAAAAATGCCGTTTTTTTTAGTATAACAACTAAGGCCACCCCCCATGTATCCTAGCCAAATCGTCCCTTTTTGCCCTTCTACAATGGTCGTAACGGATTCATGAATGAGTCCTTTGGCATCATCACGTTGGGTAAAGTTGATGAAGTCACCGGACTTTTTTCGCCATAGGCTCAGCCCCCCTTTGTAACTGCCAATCCAAATATCCCCATCGCTATCCTGGTAGAGGCTCATTATAAAGTTACTGCCCACACTCCTTGGATCGGCGGGAGAATGCTGGTAGTGGACATAACGTTTACTCGATTTAAGCAGGACATTCACCCCGCCCCCATCCGTCCCGATCCATAAGTTGCCCTGATGGTCTTCCAAGACCGCCATCACATTGGGATTAGTAAGGCTGTTTGTCTGATTAAGTTCTTTTTGATAGCGGGTGAATTTGGCCGACTGGTGATCAAACAAGTTAATTCCTCCGCTGTAGGTTCCAATCCACATGTTACCGCTCCGATCCTGGCAAAGGGCATAAATAGAGCCATTATTGAGTCCATCTGGATCATTCTCCTGGTAGGGGTACTGGCTGAAAGACGTCCGGCTTTTATCCAGTACGCTGATGCCTTCGTTTTCGGTACCGATCCATAAATTCCCATGCCTATCTTCCGCTAGTGTATTGACATCATCATCGGCGACCGAACTGGCCACCGCCGAATTGTGCCGAAAATGGGTAAACGACTTTTGATCCCGATTCAACAGGTTTAATCCCCCACCTCGGGTAGCCACCCAAAGCCGCCCCTGAGAATCTTCAAGCAGCTTTTTTATTTGATTATGGCTTATAGACGTTTTATCAGCTAGACGATTTTTATAGTGATGAAATCTACCCGTTACGGGATCAAACCGGTCTAATCCTCCCCCAAAGGTGGCTACCCAAAGTTGCCCCTGACGGTCTACCACTACATCCTGAAGCAGATTATTACTTAAGCTACCCGGGTCATTGACTTGATGTTGGTAACGAATGAACGTCCCGCGGGTAGGGTTAAACTGATTGAGTCCGTTCTCGGTAGCGATCCATAGATTACCCTGGTGATCTTCAGTAATAGCGATGACGTGATTGCTGCTGAGACTTCGGGCATCGGTTTGGGAACTGTTAAACCTAGTAAATCCCCCGGTCTGCTTATCAAACCGGCATAGTCCCCCGTCGTCGGTGCCGACCCACAAATGTCCTCTACTGTCCTCAAAAAGCGACACGACAAAATTATCGCTTAGGCTGTTCGGCTGCAGAGGATCGCTCTGGTACACGGTAAAGGAGTATCCATCATATTTGTTAAGGCCATCCTGGGTTCCAAACCACATAAACCCTTGCTGATCCTGGAGAATACAGGTTACATTACTTTGGGATAATCCCTCCTCGGTAGTTATATGTTTGAAGGGTACTTTACTGGTTTGGGCTTGGGCTGGCTGAGAAAGAAGAGACCAGACCAGGAAGGCAGCCACAAATCGTTTCATATCTTGCTCAACAAAGGCAATGTATATACTAAAATATTGTTGAATTTGCCCCTTTTAGCTAGCCAATTGTTTCTTCACTTTTTGTCCGGGTAAAGGCGCAAGCAGACTAAGCTATAAATGGGTTATCTGTACCGCTGTATCAACTAAAAAGAGAAAGGGATGAATAATGTAAACTTAATTAAAGTTATCTTTATTCACAGGAGGTAACACTAAGTTGGTTGAGAAAAAAGAGTTTATGCAGTAAGTTAAGGGGATGGCTAGTGGCTAATCACTATAGTCAACCAAATTCCCTCAAAAATATTATTTGAGAACGTTTTCTCATCAGAAATACACTTTATACTTGATAAATTGGCTTAAATAGATTTATGTTTTCATTTTTTCATATCTTTAGTACACGAAGTTGCCTCAAACGACCATTATATCACTTCAACTAGCAGTTTAATTTAGAAAGTCAACATAGTTAGCGTTGGGCGCCCGCTTGGTTTAGCTTACCGGCTATTGAAGTTGACCAAAGAATTTCGATAAAAAGGCGGGTAAGCGTCTTTGGTTATCCTTCCAATTAATAATGGTCGTTTCGAATCGGGATTTCTATAAATTTTTCCCAAAGTATGAAACTGTCATTGGCTTTATTGGTGCCTTCTGCAAAGGCATTGGACCTGGAAAACCATAAACGCTCCACCAACCGTATACCCAAAGCATAGACTAGCAAACCCAACTTCCATACCTCAACTGTACATGTCCACCCACCTGTTAATTATTGAAGACGAAGATCAAATACGCCACAATCTAGTTGAACTCTTAACCCTTTCTGGCTATGAGGTGGCTTCCGCTTCGAGTGGCCTAAGTGGACTAGCGTTGGCCAGCCAACGTCCGCCTGATTTGATTTTATGTGATATCATGATGCCCCAGATGGATGGCTATCAGGTGCTCGAAGCGATTCGCCGGAATCCTGGCCTGGCCCACCTTCCCTTCGTCTTTTTGACCGCCAAATCCGACATGGTCGATTTGCGCCGGGGGATGAGTTTGGGAGCGGATGATTACCTGACCAAGCCCTTCATGATCAAAGATTTACTGGCCGCTGTCGAGAGCCGGCTGAAACGTTACCTCCTGACTCCAACCCCACGCCCCCCTATGGGTTATCTATCCACGATCCAGGGGCACGACGAAAAAGGCACAATGATCTTGCTAACGGCCGAGTGCCTATACTTCTATGTGGTCAACCGGCAGTGTTTTGTGCAACATCCGTTGGGCACCTTTCAAATCAATCGAAGCTTAGACACCTTAACTGCTGAACTTGACCCCACGCAGTTTTTTCGGGCTAACCGGCAAGTGCTACTTCATCGGCAAACGGTTCGAAAATACACGTACTGGGATAAAGGCAAGTACTGCCTTTATTTAGATCTCGTCGGTCAGAGCCAGCAAGCCACTCTAACCAGAGCCCGGTTTGGTCAATTTAAGCACTGGTTAGCTGGTTCGTATCCATGATTTGGAAGTAAACGAATGGTATCGTTTACTAGTGGGCATTCTAGTTGTAAATCAGCATAATGTGTGCCTAGCCATCCTGCGCGATATTGTCCGTAATCTTCTGCAATACAATTACATTTATCGGGGCTATAAAGCCTAAACTCTTAACAGAACGCGCTTCTTCGACGAGGTCGATCAATGCACGCTGGACTGTAATTTGTCCTGGATGTTCAATGGTAATCGCGTAATCGTTCGACTCTAGGACAAGTCGAATACAAAACTACCCCGACGTTACCTGGGTATCATCCCTTGCCGTAGACTGAACTTCCGGCTCGGCTGGCAAGCGAATGGTAAATGTGGTCCCCTTATTCTCCTCGCTCTCTACACTTAGCTGGCCTCGGTGCAGTTCAACAAACTGCCGGGCAATCACCAACCCTAATCCTGTGCCCTGGATACCCGCTGTATTACTGGCCCGAAAGAAGGCCTGAAATAGAGTTGATAGCTCCTCCGATGGTATACCAATACCTGTATCCACCACGGCCAGCATCAGGTTACTATGGTTAAATACGACTCGTAAGCAGGGTGAAGTATCGCTGGAAAACTTAAAGGCATTCGACAGCAGATTGACCAGCACATGACTCATCAGTTTATCATCCAAGTAGACCCGTCGGGGTGTCCCCTCTACAAGCAACACAACGCTACGATCATCGAAGAGATGTCCCCTAAAATGAAGGGCTATCAGTTCGTTAATTAGTGCGAGGAGGTCTACCCACCGGGGGGTGAAGGCTATTTTGCCCGCTTCAATTTTTCCAATGGTCAGCAAGTCAGACAGCAGCGTATCAAACTTTTCAATTTCTTTCTGAATCACCGCTACATGATGCTCAATCGATGCGCGGGCCGTGACCGGAGGCAGATTTAGATACATCGTAATGAGGTCAACACTAGACTGAATGGTGGTCAGCGGGGTTCGGAATTCATGGGAGGCCGTCGAGACGAACTGCGATTTGAGCTGATTGAGCTCCTGCTCCCGCTGTAGCGATTCCAACAAGACGAGTTCTTTTTCTTTTTGCCCAGTAATGTCATTGACAATGCCCAGGTGCCGGGTAATCTGTCCCGCCCCATCACGGACGATAAAAGTACGCACTGACAGCCAGCGTATTGATCCGTCAGCTTGCTCGAGCCGGTAGTCCAGTTGTCCTTCCTTGCCCGCCAAATAATCCCCAAAAAGAGCCTGCACCGCCGGTCGGTCTTCGGCCACGATTCCCTCCATAAAGGTGGTCGTATCGTCGTAAATACTCTGAACCGAACGGTTCCAGATTCGTTCATAGGCCGGGTTGATGTAAAGTAAGCGAAAGGGATCAGCCGAGTGAATCCAGAAGACTTCATCAACGTTCTCGGCAATCTCGCGAAACCGCTGTTCGCTTTCACGCAGGGCTTCTTCAGCCAGCTTTCGTTCGGTCACATCCCACATCACCCCGATTGCCCGGACCGGTTTTCCTTGTTGGTTCCGCATAAGGATTCCGTTGGTTTCAGTGTAGCGAATCGCGCCATCGGGCCGAACGATTCGCGTTTGATTCCAAAGCGTATCCTTCTGTGTGTCTGATTGAACGCGATCCAGAAAAGCGGGAAGATCTTTGGGGTGAACCAGGGTCAGATACTTTTGAAAAGACCAGTCGGCCTGGCCAGATTCCAAACCGTGTATTTCCCATAAGCGGTCGTCCCACAGCAAGCAATTCCGTTCATAATCGATTTCCCAAACACCCTGTCCGACGCTTTGGGTGGCTAACTGTAGCCGCTGATTGAGATTCCGTAGCTGAATTTCCGACTCTTGTTGTTGGGTAATGTCGTGGGCCGATCCATATACCACCCCATCGATGCCAATGGCATTCCACTCGATGATGCGGTAGGTGCCATCTTTACAACGCATCTGGTTAATCTGTTTGCGAACCGGTTGCTGGAGGATAGGTTGCAGCAGCTGCTGGTACACGAATTTCTGCTCATCGGGATGAATCAACTGCAAAAACGGAATCGCCCTTAGCTCTGCCGCTGAATAGCCCAGAGCAGTTTGAAAGGCCTTGTTTACTTTAGATATATTGCCCCGGCTATCGGAGATACAGTGCATATCCAAGGCGTTTTCGAAGAAGGTGCTCAGTTCCCGATTCTTCTGGCGAAGTCGCCCCTGAACCGCTTTTAAGGCGGAGATATTGGAGGCAACTCCTAGATAGCCAATGACCACACCGTCTTCATCATGCAAACTAATCGCTGACAAAAGAATGGGAATAGTCGTACCCGTTTTGGTTATGACCACCGATTCCATATTTGAATAATGCTCACCATTCAGCGCTTGCTGCAAGATGTCGGTCGTGCCATTGGCTTGTTTGGTGGGATGGAAAGAAATGACAGGCAATGAATTGGCAACACGGTCAGGTTTCACTTGTACGTACAGCCCCAATAGTTCCTGAACCGAGTAATCCAATAATTTTTCACAGGCCTGATTGGCCGTTTGGATCATACCATCGATACTGGTCGAAATAATAGCTTGACCGTCATGCTTTAAGATTGCATTTTGTAGAACCGACAGTTTATTAATTTGTCTGGAATGCGCCAAAATTTGTTCCTCTAACTGAGCATTCTGATGGTTAAGTAGTGCCTGGTTTTGTTTAAGGGCAGATATATCCATAACGGTGAACAGCACGTTCTCTCCCACCTTCGAGAGTGTAAATTGCCCCCAGTGTGAAAGCCCATCGTGCTGGGCGAGTGCTTGGTACTGCTGGGATATACCCGTTTGAGCAACCTTCACCAGGCGCTCGAAAAGCCCCTCTCGGGTAGTCTGGGGAAACAAGGTTCTCAGCGTCTGAGCCGCCATCTGTGCAATGCTACGCCCGGTTATCGCGGCATTGGCCGGGTTGGTCAAGAGATAAGTGAAATCTGTAATCTGATCCTGTTGCCAAACGGGTCGAAAAAGAGCCAGCGCTACCGGCGTATTAAACACAACCGCATCCAGAAGCTGATTCATCTCATCCAACAGAATAGGTAATCGCCGTTCGGTTTCGGCAAAAAGGCTTTCACTTAGAGAATGGGCGCACTTCGAAAGGAGACTCTGATAAGAAGCGGTAAAAAAGTGAGCGCTCGCATCCATCACCAGCAGGGCGCCCAGCAGTTGATTGTTTGCCAGCAGGGGCAATAGCATGAACGAACGATACCCAAGCTGATAGAGGGAAAGTGCAGTGGCCAGGCCCGGGGTGTGGGCTTCGATTTGCTGATCAATGATTGGCTTGCCGCCCCGCAGGTAGTCCATACTCACGCTAGGAATACAGACAGGCCCATTACTCTCTCCCTTTACTAACTGGTATTGAACCAGGGCTAGCGGATCGTTTGTGGTGAATGTATAATAAATTATTTGCTGGCAAGGCACCTGTCGGGCCACTACTTGCAGCATCGAATCCGTCACCCGTCGGTGTTGCTCTTTCTGAATTTGATCCTGCATCAGGGACAGAAAGGGATCGGACGCTAGCTGAGCCGGAGGAGAGGCATCGTTGGATTGAAGCTCAACCAGATACCCATTCTGAATGGGAGTAATCGTTAGCTTGCCTGACGTTTGGGGTGTGAGTTGGCAGTCCAGCCAGCAGCTGATGCCCTGTTCAAGTGCCGGCCAAAGGCGGGACAGATAAGCCTCTACTTTAGGGACTACCCAGTCAGATAAGTAGGACTCCGGAATGTCCGCCCCGACTGCCCATTGACCGCCCTGGAAGAGCTGTAAGTTAATTAGGCGACCCTGCTCATTACGTATAGGGGTGAAGAAAAATAAGGACCGCTCTTGGGTCGCTTGTTCGGCAAAACCCGTTAATTGGGCTGCCCGCAAAGGAATCTTCATGGTGAATGAGACCAGCTTAACCAGCCTTGACTACTTGTGAGGGGAATTGCCCGCCAGTTCTGCTTAGCTACTGTAGCTTATTCTGGTCAGCCAACATTGTCCAGTCGCTTTAACCCGGGCTAACCCCTGCTAAGCGGCCATTAAAACCTGCTGCCTTCGCTTCCAACCTGTGAAAGTCAACCTATAATCCCGCCTTTACATCAAGGGCAGATACACCCTTAGCTGTGTTTCGCTTCTTGAGAGGCTATCTATTAGTAAAGTGCCATTATTTAACGCCAATAGCTTTTTAACAATGGCCAGGCCCAGCCCAAATCCTTGCTGTTCGTATTGACTCTGCTCAAACTGCCGATATGCTTCGATTTGCTTCATGTCAGCGGTGTTAAAGGGTTGTCCATCGTTTTTGATGGTCAGCGAATACTGGCAGTCATCTTGGCGACCGGTTATGTGGACAGGCTGACTACCAGTCGAAAATTTGCAGGCATTATCGAGTAACTCGTCTATGATACTAATCAGATTATCTTTTGCAATACCGACCTGAGCGCTTTCTACCTCTATTTGATGGGGAACCGTTCGATCCTGTCGGTAACTGATGGAGCCAAGGCGTTCTTCAATCATAGCCGCATTAATTACGGAATGGCCCGTACTGAAAATAGCATAGGCAGTGTCTGAAGGGCTAATGTTCTGTAGTCGGGTCATCAATCGATTATTGTCCAGGGATCGTTTTAGTCGTAAGCAATTAATTTTAATCATGTTCAGCATTGACAAATTCTCGGTCCGGCTAAACTCTCCGTAATAATCCATCAGTAGGCTAGTAAAGCCCAATATGCCCGTGAGGGAGGTATTGTATTCGTGGGTAGAGACGCCTGTAATGGTCCAGAGCTGCTCCTGAATAAGCGTCTGGATGTGCGCTTTACGGTGCGTTTCACGCTGGAGCCGCGCCCAAATGGCGCTTAGCAATGTGTCGATCTTAAAAGGCTTTGTCAAGTAATCATCGGCACCCAAGGCCATTCCTTTTCGGTTGTCAATGGCCTCGGTTTTGGCGGTCAGAAATAAAAAGGGAACCGAACTTAAAATGGGGTTAGACCGAATGACTTCCAGGGTTTGAAAGCCATCCAATCCGGGCATCATCACATCACACAGGATGAGATCCGGGTGTTGCTGCATGGCCAGAGTAATACCTTCCCGGCCGTTTGGAGCTGTTTGTACGCTAAAATTGTTAAGGGTCAACAGTTCGGCCACATTCTGTCGAATAGGCTCCTCATCTTCAATAACTAACAGGTGAGGCTTCATGGATAAACAGTAGGATTTTGGGACTGTGAGGATAATAAAGTTAAGTCAGGACTGGTTTATTTTTAACGGCGTATTTACTCTTCGGGTACTGTTCATCCAGGTTAGGCTACTATCGTACTGCCCTAGCTCCTGTATTAAATCGAAGCGCGGGTTTTGGACTTAATCAGCGTATAGTATGAATATAGTGGGCACCGTGTACAGGGTAAATATATATAAATCGTATATTTAATAAACAATTTATTTACAGTATTCGTAAATCTATTTAATAGCTCATGATTCGCTTATAGAACTTTTACAAGCGGGCAATTTTATAGGATTAACAACTAGATTTCTGGCGTAGAAGAGATTGTTTGTTTATGAACACGGCTGCTGAAGACTAGTCTTGCTGAGGCTAACTTAACTTTCCGATTTTTTTGTTCAATTATTTACCATTGAAGTTTTGAATGAATTTCAAAACGGGTCAAACCCTCCGAATGATTTACGGACATGACAAATCCTTACTGTTACGCTCAATGGCCTGACGCAAAAATTAATAGGTATCATGATCATTGTCAGTCCCTGAAATGGTAGTCTGTCTCTAGTTCATAGCCGATTATATAGATCAATGAGGGAATTCATTGTAAACGATCAACCGGGCCGATGCGACCTGGTTTTGCTCTATCTTTAAAACCACAACGCCCACTTCCTCCCTGACTCCGTCAATTCTAAAAGTGAGAGCCTTATCAAAGATCACATTGACTTTACTAGCAGCTTGTAAAATGAAAGCCGCCACTTTCTCCAGTTAAGACAGCATAGCTATATAGATAAACTTCAATTTAATAGTTGTAGCCTTAAATTCAGACTTGCAAAGCTGCTTTGAACCGCATAGGCTGTTCATCACTTGTATTCGTTTTAAGGCAAAATTTAATTAAGACATATAATTGAAAATCACTAGTTTAACCTAAGTAAACTTCCTGCATTAATCGCAATAAATTTACAAAGGATTAAGACTGGTGTGTGGTACAAACAAAAGTGATTACAATAAAAGGTCGGCGATTTCAGGCTTGGTAAAGCATTGCTCAATTAATCAGAGATCTGACTTATCTAAAGGCTACCTAATATTTTATATATGAAAAGTTTTATCAGCATTCACTCATGGTGATTTATGCCTATTAAATGTTAATATTTTGATTATTCTTAAAAAATCTATATATCTAATATAATATTTTATATTATATATCATCATTACCTTTTTATTTCAAATTTTGACCTTTTATATATATATTATTCTGACAGAGAAATAGTACATTTATCCTCCTGATACGTAGTACGTATTAGACCTAAAAAGTTATCCGATTATTCCTATTAAGATTTCATTGAAGCAAGCTTGCCCGTTCCCCTTGAGCGATTGAGTGCGCTGATAATTACTTAGTACTCATACATAAGTGTGTCTTTCCAACCGTGGCCACGGTTGGAAAGACACACTCCGAATCAAAAAGCAAACGATAACCTTCACTTACCAAGCTACTAACAGACCTTCATTACTCCTTTCCATCCAACTAAACACTTCAGTAAAAATCAATCACTCAACTCGCAAAAAGCATGTTAAGAAAACTGTACCTCACTCAACTACGGCAAATCAGCATCACAAATGGCCTGGCCTTATTTATGGCTATAGCTTCGATAAACCCGACGCTTGCTCATGACAGAGCCATACATCTTACAAACCGACGAAAGGTCAATTTGAACACCAACACAAAAATTCTTTATCCGATTACTGGGCAAGTATTCGACGATACGGGCGCTCCTCTACCCGGCGCAACAATTGTCTTGAAAGGAAGCTCATCGGTTGGTACAACCACCAACGGTGAGGGTCGATTTACACTAAACGTTCCAGAAAATAGCGCGCCTGTCCTGATTATCTCTTCCATTGGCTATGCTACTCAGGAAGTAGCCGTGAATAACCGTACTACATTAGAAATCCGTTTACTGGTCGATGCAAAATCACTAGGCGAAGTGGTTGTAATTGGTTACGGCACACAAAAGAAGGCAGACCTGACCGGATCAGTAGCGGTCATTGATGTTAAAGAACTCAATCAGCAACCAACAGCTCAAATAACCGATCAGTTACAGGGACGCGCTTCGGGCGTTACGGTACAAACATCCGGTCAGCCTGGTCAGGCTCCGCAGGTGCGAATTCGGGGTATCAATACGTTTGGGAATAACACGCCCCTCTATGTAGTGGATGGCGTACCGACGACAACGATTAATGATCTCAATCCGAATGATATCGCTTCGATGCAAGTACTGAAAGATGCCGGTGCGGCTTCCATTTATGGGGCGCGGGCCGCCAACGGTGTAATCATTCTGACGACCAAACGGGGAAGTAAAAATGAAAAAGTAAAAGTCAGTTATGATGCGTACTATGGCACCCAGCGGGTTAAGCAGGGGAACGTGTGGAATACATTGTCCCCGCAGGAGATGGCTAACCTCAAATGGGTAGCCTTAAAAAACACGAATCCCGGCGAACCGATCAATGATGCCCAGTATGGAAGCGGAGCCACGCCTGTACTTCCTAATTATATTGCTCCGGCTGGCGCGCAGACTGTTGATGAAGCTTTGTATACTGTCGATCCGAATTATTCGGACCCCGATGACGTGAATAATTTTTACCGGATTGTTAAAGCTAACAAAGAGGGAACAGACTGGTACCATGCCATTTTTAAACCTGCTCCAATCACTAGCCACAATATTTCAGTAACCGGTGGCAGTGATCGGGGTAATTACCTGTTTTCGCTCAATTATTTCAATCAGCAGGGCACGCTGATTGATACCTATCTCAAACGCTACACGATCCGCTCCAATAGCCAGTATAACGTTAACTCTCACATCCGTCTGGGCGAAAATCTGGCTTATTCGGTTACGGATAATCCGCAGGTTTCGATCAACGACCCAGGCGGCACCATCGGTATGGCGTACCGTGCGCAACCGATTATTCCAGTATATGATATTCGGGGAAACTACGCGGGTGGCTATGGTCCGGGCTTGGGTGATGCGTTCAATCCGGTAGCCATGCAGGCACGAACGCTCAACAATCGGGGCTTGTCCAACCGTCTGTTTGGTAACGTATTCGCCGAGGTCGATTTTTTGAAACACGTTACGGCCCGCACTAGCTTTGGTGGTGAAATAGCGTCGTCCAGCTATCACTCGTTTTCATATCCTCAGTACGAGAACTCGGAAAACTCTAAAACAAATTCGTACAGTGAAAACGCTACCAGCAGCAATAACTGGACCTGGACAAATACGCTTACATACCGCAACACAGTCAAAAATGCCCATAACATAACCGTAGTTGTCGGGACTGAAGCGTACAAAAACCGCTATAGGGAGGTTGGTGGGACTACGTTGGGCTTTTTCTCGTTCGATCCTAACTACGTCAATTTATCCACCGGTTCGGGGACCAAAAACAATTACAGCGATATGAATCAGGATGCCCTGTTTTCTTATCTGGGTCGGTTAGACTATAATTTCAAAGAGCGGTACTTGTTGGGCGTTACGCTCCGGCGTGATGGATCGTCCCGTTTTTTAAATTATCAGTACGGCTGGTTTCCCGCTGTGAGCGCTGGCTGGCGTGTCTCCGAAGAATCTTTTATGAAGGGCATTTCCTGGATTGATGACCTGAAAATTCGGGGTGGGTACGGTATAATGGGTAATCAACTCAACGTAGATCCGGCGAATGCGTTTACGACCTACGCCAGTAGCCGGGTGTCCTCATACTACCCAATCACGGGGTCTAACTCAACCATCACGGAAGGCTTTGAGCGGAGCCGGATCGGAAACCCAGATGCGAAGTGGGAGAAAAACATCAATACCAACATAGGCATTGATGCCTCCTTAGTTAAAGGTAAACTCCAGCTAACCGTCGATTATTACCGTAAAGACATTCGCGATCTGCTTTACAATCCTGAGCGCACCGGCACATCAGGTCAGGGCCAGGTTCCATTTATTAACATTGCCCATATGAAAAACGAAGGGGTCGATTTGTCAGCAACTACTGACATCGATGTAACCCGGGATCTAAAACTGAATGCGACACTAACCTTTACTACGTATAATAATAGAATTCTTAACATTTCAAACAATACCCCTTATTTCGACGAACAATCGCTCAATTTCAACGGCAGCTACGTCATTCGTAATGCTGTCGGCCAACCACTGAGCCAGTTTTTTGGGTATCAAGTAGCCGGATTCTGGAATTCGCAGGAAGAAATCAATACTGCCAATGCCCAGGTTCAGCAAACCGCAGGCGATCCGAATGCCGTGTATCAAACTGATGTAGCGGTGGGTCGTTTCCGCTATGCCGATACCAATGGTGATGGTCGGATTACGGATGATGACCGGACATTTTTGGGCAATCCGAACCCCAAATTCAGTTATGGACTTAACCTAGGGGCTACCTATAAAGGCTTCGATTTCAGCATGTTCCTCTATGGGGTCTCGGGCAATAAAATCTGGAACAATCTGAAGTGGTGGCACGATTTTTCCAGCTCGTTCTACTCAGCCAAAAGCCATACCGCCTTATATGACTCCTGGACACCGGATCACCACGATGCCAAAGCCCCCATCCAGGAAACAGTTGGTTCATTTAGCACGGCCAGTGTACCCAACTCGTATTTTGTGGAGAATGGCGGTTATCTACGAGCTAGAAATGTTCAGCTAGGTTACACACTGCCGGCCAATACGTTGCAGAAATTAGGCGTCGGGCGGCTTCGAGTGTATGTACAGGCAGCCAACCTGTTTACAATTACCAAGTACTCGGGTTTAGATCCAGAATTGACCGGTAATACAACCAGCTTTGGCATTGATACAGGCGCTTATCCAAATCAGCGTCAATACCTGTTCGGAATTAATCTTTCCTTTTAGTCGTCGTTCCAACTCATTAAAAATATATCCATGAAACGGTTCTCATACGTATTCATTATAAAGACAACCTTACTCCTCAGCGTAATCTCATATTCCTGTAAAGACGATTTTTTGAAACAGCCCGCGCTGGGGGCTTTAAGCGATCAAGTTCTAACCGACGCCAAAGGTGTGCAAGCCCTTTTGGTGGCCGCCTATGCAGCCTTGGATGGTCAGGCCAGCGATGCTACTGCTTTTGGTGGTGGTGGTGCCTGGGAAGCCTCGCCCGACAACTGGATTTATGGCAGTCTGGCTGGTGGAGAAGCCCACAAGGGAAGTGATGGATCGGATCAAGCCAGTATTGATCCAATTGCCAAATTCAGTGCAGACGCCAGCAACGGTTTTTTTAACAGCAAATGGAAAGCCGTTTATGAAGGGGTGACACGTGCCAATACGGTATTACGGCTATTAAAAGGCGTTACAAATCTGACAGCTGCCGATCGCACTAACATCGAAGCTCAGGCACGCTTTTTACGGGCGCATTATTACTTCGACCTAAAGAAAATGTTTAATAAAGTCCCCTGGATAGACGAAATGACTACGGATTTAAATCAACCGAACACAGCCGATATCTGGCCTAAAATCGAAGCGGATTTTCAATACGCCTTTACTAACTTACCAGAAGGCCAGTCAGACGTTTCACGGGCGAACAAATGGGCGGCTGGAGCTTATTTAGCGAAAACGTTCCTATATGAGCATAAGTACACAGAAGCTCAAACGATCTTTACCCAGGTCATCAGCCAGGGGAAAACAACAAATGGCCTTGCTTATGGGTTGCTCCCTAAGTTTTTCGATAACTTCAATCCGGCTACTGAAAATGGTCCGGAATCAGTATTTGCTATTCAGAATGTAGCGAACGATGGAACAAATACTATTGCCAATGCCAATCAGGGCGATATGTTAAATTTCCCGTATAATGGGCCATTCAGCTGTTGCGGATTTTACCAACCGACGCAGGATCTGGTTAATTCATTCCGAACCGACGCTAACGGCTTACCCTATCTGGATGACTACAATTTGCATCCGATTAAAAATGATATGGGTCTTACTTCGGCTCAGGCATTTACGCCAGATACGGGACCGGTAGATCCGCGTTTAGATTGGACGGTTGGTCGTCGGGGATTGCCCTATTTGGATTGGGGCCTTCATCCAGGACAGGATTGGGTCCGGGCGCAGAGTTATGGCGGCCCTTATGGTCCCAAAAAGAATATTTACTGGCGAGCCACGCAGGCGCAGTATTCGGATCAGAATAGTTGGGCACCAGGTAGTGCGATTAACACCATGCTGATTCGGTTCTCGGATGTGCTCTTAATGGCAGCTGAAGCTGAAGCACAGATTGGTAATTTCAATAAAGCTCAGGAGTACGTAAATCTGGTACGCAAACGGGCTGCTAATAAGGAGGGCTGGGTGTATAAATACAATAATGACGCCGATCCGCTCGCTGGATTTTCTACGACACCGGCCGCCAATTATTCTGTTGCTCAGTACCCGGCTGGCACTTTTGCCGCGCGGGGCAAAGATTATGCCTTAAAAGCCATTTATCTGGAACGGAAACTCGAGCTGGGTATGGAAGGGCACCGTTTCTTTGATTTGGTTCGATGGGGTACTGCTGAGAAGACACTGAATGCTTTCTTTCAATATGAATCGACCATTACGACTGACATCCGGGGTGGTAAATTTGTGGCGGGCACTAAAGATTATTACCCAATACCACAGCGTCAGATCGATTTAAGTGGTCAGGGAGTACTTACTCAAAATCCGGGCTATTAAATGCCTAACATGAACATAATAGGGTAGTTCGTCATCTGAAATTGTCTGCAAGGTTAGGGAAATTCCAGTTGGTTCGAGTAAAAGTCACCATACCGAGCCACTGGAATTTCATTATTTAGGGTGACGTAGCCTTAGCAGCCAGATCTGTAGATGCTGCCGTTTCAAACAAATCCATTCCAACAATGGGTATACCGACTTGTCTGACGCCAGAATATCACTGGATGCATCGCCTACCTACCAGACTTGTTCCCGACTTAATTTAGGCCATTGAGAAAGTACAGATGCTAGACCTTCCATATTTCGAAGGCCGTCAATCCACCCCGTCTTAATAAACAAAAAATTGAGATTGGGCTTCAAGTAAGGACTTATTAAAAAAGTATGAATTGAAATCGATAAGATAAAATTCCGTTAAATTTGCCTTGAAGCTAATTATATTTTGTCATTAACCGATAAAGTATTTATTATTGCTTTTATAATGCTATAGGTAACCTACTTCTATGGACAATAATCAAAGTGACCTACACCTTATTTACTTAA
The DNA here is from genome assembly GCF_000974425.1 of Spirosoma radiotolerans. Taxonomy (NCBI): domain Bacteria; kingdom Pseudomonadati; phylum Bacteroidota; class Cytophagia; order Cytophagales; family Cytophagaceae; genus Spirosoma; species Spirosoma radiotolerans. The sequence goes on along the minus strand of NZ_CP010429.1, from coordinate 6,960,805 downwards.
TAAAAGAGGATGATAGTAAAGCTTTGGACAGTCTTTTTCGGAAGTATTATTCCTCACTCTGCCAGTTTGCGGCCCAACTTTCTAAACGGGATGATATCGCTCAGGAAATTGTAGCCGATGTGTTTGTCAGGCTCTGGGAGAAGCGCAAAACGTTGAATCTTCAATACCATGTAAGAAGCTACCTCTACAAGGCGACCCGGTACACGGCTATTAACTACATCCACCATGAGCTGAAGGAATTTGAGGAATTAGATGATAACACCCAGGAAGAGACCTATACCCCCCTGGATGCGTTGATGTTTCAGGAACTGGAGATTTACGTAGCAAGCCGGATTAATCAACTGCCCGAAAAAAGAAGAATTATTTTTCAGTTAAACCGGTTCGAGGGGTTTACCTACAGCGAAATTGCGGATATTCTAAACATTTCGGTGAAGACCGTCGAGAATCAAATGGGGCATGCTCTCAAGCAGCTAAGAGTGCTTTTTAATCGCGTTGAACAATCCATGAATTAAAGCGTAATCCAGACATAACTGTCTTCCCCGATGATCTTCGTGCGATTTCCTCTCGGCACTCTCCTCTAGTTACCAGTCATGTATTCGTTCAGTCAGACCAGGCAGTCAAGAAGCCACCTGGTCACGGTTGCATGAAGTTATGCTCGAGTACGATAACATTCGGACCAGTGCCTTTATACGTACCGGGTAGTCGAGGCAACTTGCCACCAACTCCAATGTTACCATCAAGTAACAAGTTATTTATAGATCTACCTCTTACTTCAGTTTACGTTAAACGGTATACGTCCAAAAAATTTGAAAAATAAATTAGTTGGAATAGGGGTACGTCTGCTTTTTTTTTGTCTTACTACCAGAAAGTGAAAAAATACATGTCTGACTCTACGCCATGGGCTTTACTTGCAAAATATTTATCCGGTGAATGTAGTCAGGATGAGCGGCTTCAAGTTGAGCAATGGCTGGAAATTCCTGAAAACTTTACGCTTTTTCAATCGATTGAAGCTGCCTGGAGAAAAGTTACCCCACTTAGGGAAGCTGAACGGTTTTCCCTGGAAGAAGGACAAAATCGGCTTCTGGCCAAGTTGGAGGAGTCCCGCGTAACCCATGCTAAACCTAACGAATTTACCCTCAAACCGATTTATAAATGGGTCATGGCTGCCAGTGTTTCAGCATTACTACTGGTTTCCGTCTTTTGGAAAAACCAATCAGGCCTTTCGGTAAACAGAGAATCGTATCGGCCTATACAGCAAATTAGTCAGGCTGGTCAACGCAAGCAAGTCCGGCTGCCGGATGGATCATTGGTATGGTTGAATGAAAACAGTAGCCTTGTGTTTCCGGAAACATTCGCCGTTGATCAGCGCACAGTTACTCTAACAGGAGAAGGTTTTTTTGAGGTAGTACCCAATAAGAAGAAGCCTTTTATTGTACAGAGCGCGGGGCTGGCAACACGCGTTCTGGGGACATCATTTAATGTCAAAACGTATGCCGACAAATCCGTTGCTACCGTTTCGGTTGCTACCGGCAAAGTGGAAGTAAGTAAGGCAAAAGGAAGCAGTTGGGAAAAAATAGCTCAATTAATTCCACAACAACGGGTTGTAGTTAACCGGGAAAATAACCAAACGTATATAGATACCGTTAGCTTGTCGTCCATTGCTGCCTGGCGAATGAACAGCCTGAATTTTCGGAACAGTACAATGGGTAATATTATTCAGACACTTGAGAGTCATTACAACATTACGATTGAATTGGAAAATGAAGCCTTGAAGCAGTGCAAAATTATGGCCAGTTTCGAGCCTCGAGCCAGCCTGAAAGAGGTATTGTCGTTGCTTAGTCTGTCCGCATCATTCCAATATAAAATAGAGGGGAGCCTGGTGAAGATTTATGGCGGAGCCTGCCAGTAAATAAGTACTACATGTTAAAGTTGCTTTTAATGTAAAAAACTGATTTTCAGTTTTTAAGGGATGTCTTTGTCTATACGCTGAGATACACACACTTTTCTTAACCTTTGATCCTTATGTTATGCCATCAGCACATCTACTCCTGCTAACCGATTTGTTTATACGTTATCGACGGCGAGTTCCGCTGTTCATGGGGATAATTTTAGGGTTAATGAACCCAACTAGAGCTTCAGGCCACGTGATCTATCAAACCATCGATGAGTACAAGATTTCATTGACCTTAAAAGAGGCTAGCCTACAGGAGGCTTTTATTGCCATTGAAAAGAAAAGTCCTTTCAAGTTTATTGCTAGTGTCGATCGACTGAATAACCAGAAAAAAATTTCCTTATTGATCGAAAAAACCCCCGTAAAGGAAGTCCTGAACATGATTTTAAAAGGGACTGAATTAGTCTTTACGCAGGTTAAAACAAACATTATCATCACGGCGAAAAGCGCCAGCACGGTTTCCCAGAAAGCGATCCATCTGTCGGTTGTCCAGCCAGAACGGGCTGTCAAAGAAATCGATGGTACGGTTAAAGATGATAAGGGCACCCCACTGCCCGGCGTTAATGTGCTGATAAAAGGGAACAGCCGGGGCACATCGACAAATGCAGACGGACGCTATTCCATCACGGTAGACGACGAAAACACCACGCTCGTTTTCTCCTACATCGGCTACCGGAGCCTGGAAGTGGTTGTTCGGGATCGCTCGGTCATCGATGTGACCATGAGCGAAGAGGTCACCCAGATTGGGGAAGTCATTGTAACGGCGCTGGGACTGGAAAAAGATACGCGAAGCATCACCTATGCGACTCAAAATATTACCGCTCAGGAACTTAACAGCGTCAAGGATCCAAACCTGATCAATACGCTGGCGGGAAAAACGGCCGGAGTAGTAATCACCAAAGGCAGCGGAGGCCCCGGCTCATCGGCCCGGGTGCTGCTGCGGGGCAATAAATCCATTACGGGTAATAACCAGCCGCTGTATGTGATCGATGGCATCCCGATGAACAATGCCATGGGTTCGCAGGGCACGACCTTGTTTGGGGCTACGGACGGTGGGGATGCCATCTCGAACCTGAACCCGGAAGATATCGAGAGCATGCAGATTTTGAAAGGCGCTTCTGCAGCTGCCCTCTATGGTAGTCAGGCGGCCAACGGAGTAATTCTGATCAGCACCAAAAAAGGCAAAAAAGGAACCGCTAAAATTGATTTTTCTTCCACCGCTACCTTTGAAAACCCAATCGGTCTGCCGCAGACACAAACCAGCTACGGCCAAACCTCACCCGGTGTTAACGACAGCTGGGGAGCCAAAATTACCAATGGCAGCAATCGCCATATCCCGGATTTCTTTCGAACCGGCACCAATTACCTGAACAGCATTTCGGTTTCGAATGGCACGGATGTCAGCCAGTTTTACATCTCTTACGCCAATACAAAGTCGGGCGGCATTGTCCCGAAAAATGACCTGACCCGCCACAATATCAACCTGCGGGGAACGACGCATCTGCTGAACAACAAGCTGACGCTGGACGGCTCCGTCAATTACATCGAGCAGAAGGTCTATAACCGGCCGCAGTCTGGTTTTTACTACAGTCCCATCTTCAGTTTGTATTTGTTTCCCAGCGGGGATGACATGAGTAAGTACAGCGGGGCAAACTTTGAAGTCTGGAATAAGGACCGGATGATGTACGTTCAAAACTGGCCCTACATTCGGAATGAAGCCAGTTCTAACCAAAATCCGTACTGGATTCAGAACCGCAACCAGAGTGATCTGTTCAGAAATCGGACGATCTATTCCTTTACCGCAAAATATGCCATCCGAGACTGGCTCACCCTACAGGGCCGGGCTACCTACGATAAGGTGACAGATACGTACGAACAACGGATTTACGCGTCAACCGATCCGGTGCTGGCGCATGCCAACGGTGGCTACACCAAAAGTATCACCAATAATGATCAGCTCTATTCCGACGTGCTGCTAACCGGAACCAGAAACCTAAACAAGAATCTCTTTCTGTCTGCGACGGTAGGGTTCAGCAACACGCAGAATAGCTTAACCAGCATAAGCCTGGGCAGTACGTCCCAGACCGGGCTTTCGTATCCTAATTATTTCTCCATCTATGGCCTACAGGGGTTGTTTAATTCTACCGAAAGCGAGCAGAATCGGCTGAGTCAGGCCCTGTTTGGCACGGCCACCCTGGGGTATAAAGAAACGCTGTTTCTGGATCTGACCGCCCGAAACGAATGGTCTTCAACCGTCAGACAAGCCTTCTTTTATCCGTCGGTGGGCTTATCGTACGATTTAACGGAAACAGTTAAATCAACCAATGTACTATCATTCGCCAAACTACGGGCTTCGTACGCCGAAGTCGGGAACGCACTGCCGTTTGGAGTGGCGAATCTGACACCGCCGTATTCGCTGGGAAACGACGAAAACGTCAATGCCAGGGGGACGCTACCCTACTTTAGCGGCACGGATACGACCCGGTTAAAACCCGAACGGACCCGCTCCTTCGAATTCGGAACGGAACTGAAACTGTTCAAAAATCGACTGAATGTTAACCTGACGTATTACAACGCAACGACCTACGACCAGGTATTTCAAATTGCAGCCCCGGCGGGTTCGGGGGCGGCTAACTTCTGGATTAACGGCGGCACCATTCGGAATATGGGGGTGGAAGCCGTAGTCGGGTATAATGCCGAAATTGGCGGGCTCCGCTGGTCCCCAACAATTAATTTCTCCCGGAACATCAACCAGATTCGCGAACTGAGCACGCTCCTGAACGCCGAACGGTTCGTGCTGACCGATGCGGGCAATACACGGCTGGTGTCGCTTTTCCTGACCCGGCCCAAAGATGGTCATTACGGCTCCTACGGGGATTTGTTTGGCCGCACGTTCCAATACAATGAAGACGGATCGCAGAAAGTCGATAGCCAGGGGCTCCCTGTACTATCGGCCCAGCCAGATCAGTACGTGGGCAATGCGAACCCTAAATTTTTACTGGGTTTCAACAACCGGTTTGCTTACAAAAACCTTTCGCTGTCTTTCCTGATCGACAGCCGATTTGGGGGTAAGGTCGCTTCGATTACTGAGCAATGGCTGGATTTTAAAGGCTTATCGAAGCGGACCGGTGATGCCCGCGACAACGGTGGAGTCATGGTGAACGGCAAGCTCGTCGACGCCAAATTGTATTACTCGTACATATCAGGAAAAGGTGACCGGTCGGCTGCCGCCGAAAAGTACATGTTCGACGCAACAAACGTGCGGTTGCGGGAACTGGCCCTGGGCTATACGCTGCCGAAGTTCAGCAAAGCCATTAAAGACCTCAATCTTTCCCTGGTGGCCCGTAATCTGTTCTTTTTCTACAAAAATGCGCCATTTGATCCGGAGGTCAGCATCACCTCCGCCAATGGGTTGCAGGGTATAGAAGGCTTTAACATACCGGCCACGCGCTCATACGGTGTTACGCTTCGGGCTTCTTTCTAAACACGACAAATCTATCTTGGAATCATGAAATCGATAGCAACGAATTCTATACGCCATAAATTGATCCTGGGGGTAGGCTTGCTGGTCTGGGTGGCCTCCGCCTGCACCGACTACATGGAAACCCTGAATCAGGATAATAAACTGATTACGGATAAGCAGCTTGAAGCGGATGCCAATGAAGGCGGAATTTTGTTGCCGCTGATGCAGAACCGAATTGTGGCGACGGTCACGGGAACCTACCAGCTACAGCAAAATCTGAATGCGGACGTGTATTCGGGTATGCTGATGACGCCCACTCCTTTTCTGGACAACAAAAATAACACGACCTATTCGTTGGTCGATGGCTGGAATGGTACGGTCTGGAGCGGCCCCGCCGTAGGGGTACTGGATCAATGGTTACAGATGAAGAAGAAGGGGTTTGATACCAAATATCCGGATTTGTACGCCATTGCCCTTATGCTTAAAGTAGCGGCTGCGCACCGCATGGTGGATGTGCTGGGACCACTGCCATATACCAAATACGGCAACAGCAGCGAAGTTGCCTTCGATTCTGAAGAAGAAGCGTACAACGCTTTCTTCGCTGAACTCGATCAGGCCATTAACACCCTGACGGCCGCCGAAGATGCCAACCCAACGGCGGATTTGATTCGCTTTGCCAAATTTGATAAAACCAGCTACGCGGGTGATTATAAACAGTGGGTAAAAATGGCTAACACGCTACGTCTGCGACTGGCTGTCCGGATTGCCAAGGTAAGTCCGGCTAAAGCCAAGACGGAGGCCGAAGCCGCTGTTAATCATAAATGGGGTGTGCTGGCTGACGGGGATAAATCCTTTCAGGTCATTCCGACCAACACCCACCCCCTGGAGCAGATCACGTACTCCTGGTCGGATATCCGGCTGGCCGCACCGGTTGAAACGTACCTGACCGGCTTTAAAGATCCTCGCCTGCCGTATTATGCCGTCGGCGCTAAAGATGGCGCCGTGGCCGGCCAGATCAAAGGCATTCGAGCAGGCGTCGTGATTCCGGAGAAAGGCCGCTACCAAGGCTACTCCGAGCTGCTGTTTACCAAAACGACGCCGATCAAAATTATGGACGTTGCCGAAAGTTACTTCCTGCGGGCCGAGGGCGTCCTGCGCGGCTGGAACATGGGCGGTGGTTCCGCTAAAGATTTCTATGAAAACGGGATTCGGCTTTCCTTCAAAACGCTGGGCGTTGCGGGTGTGGATACGTACCTGAATAGCGTGAGTACGCAAACGGCTTATGTAGATCCGAAAAACGCCGACAATAACTCACCCGCGTTAACAAATATCACGGTGAAATGGGAAGATGGTGTCAGCCTGGAACGGCAGCTCGAACGGATCATTACCCAGAAATGGATTGCTATTTGGCCCGAAGGCGTGGAAGGCTGGTCGGAGTTTCGCCGAACCGGGTATCCAAAGCTCTATCCGATCAAAGTCAACAATAGCGGTGGTGCGATTCCGGATGGCGAATTCATCAAACGGCTGGTGTATCCCACCATCATCACCAACGCCAGTAAAGCCGCCGTCGATGACGCGGTAAAAAAACACCTGGATAATAAAGATAGTCCCTTTACGCCGATCTGGTGGGATATCGATTAGCGGGTACGGGCATACCTGTCTCTCTGGCTGCCCCCTCTTCCATGCAAGTAACTGATTAGTAGTATATGCGTAGTCGAATAATTGTTCCTTTTTTAGTGCTGGGCAGCCTGGGCGCGTTTGCGCTAAGTTCGTTTACCACGGGTACGTCCCCAAAGCCAGAAGCCGCCACAACGGCGACCGATACGCTGAGTCGGTGGAAAGCGCCAGCCTGGGCCGACACGTTAAAAAGCCCATTTCCGTATGAACCCCTGACCATTCAGCAGGGCGAAGAACTGTACAATTTATACTGTGCTTCCTGTCATGGTGAAACGGGTTATGGTGACGGGGCAGCGGGCAGATCGCTGGGCGCTACACCGGCCAATTTCCACAGCAATCCGGTAAAAAGCCAGAGCGACGGTGTTCTGTTCTGGAAACTCTCGACGGGTCGGGGCAACATGCCCGCTTTTAAAGAAGCTTTTGGCGACGAACAACGCTGGCAGTTGGTTGCCTATCTCCGAAAATTAGCCAATTCCAATTAGTCTTTTTCAATATGAAACTCTCAACGCTGTTTCTGCTAAAAGCCAGTCTGCTTAACCTGGCGCTCGTCAGTTCCGGACTGGTTATGGCTCAGACCTCCCCAGGGCAATCGACCCAGCCGCCGGTTGCCCTGCGCCCGGATATTCAAGTCGAACATTACATGAAGGTCGTCCCCGAAGCCGTACGGCTGATCCGGAATCCCGTCACTGGTGCTGTCTACTACACGACGTTTACCGGCGAGGTGTACCAGATTGTGGAGTCGCCGGGGCAGGCCCCTACTTCTCAGAAAGTTTTCTCCGCCGAAGACCATGGCATCACCCGATTGCAGGGCGCTGCTTTTTTAAAGAATACTTTGTTTCTAGCCGGCAACATTAGCGTGAACAACAACAAAGGCACCAAAGGCCGGATGGTTCGCTATGACATGCAGACGACGGGAAAGCCGGAGATGACGGAAGTGTTTAACACGGTGGAATACGGCACCAACAAAACAACCTTTGATCACGGTTGGAATGCACTGGAAATCAGCCCGAATCAGAAATATGTGTATGTGAACACGGGCGCCCGCACCGATCATGGGGAAGTCCAGGATAATGGGGGTGTCTACCCAAACGCGCGCGACAACGCGCTGACGGCCCGGATTTTTCGGTTCCCGGTGAAAGCCAAAAACCTGCTATTGACGAATGATGAAGCTAAGCTCAAAGCCGATGGCTACATCTACGCTGAGGGTATCCGGAACGCTTACGACATGGCATTTGACGCCGACGGTAAGCTGTTCGCAGTGTCTAACTCCGGCGATTATGACCACCCCGAAGATATGTTCTGGGTACGGCAGGGGCGTCATTACGGCTTTCCCTGGATCATGGGCGGCATTGAGAATCCACAGCAGGACCCCAACTGGCAGCCAAATCCCGATAATGATCCGTTTATGAGCAAGTTTGCCCATGCCTGGCTGATGCGCTATTTCCGGAATGACCCCGAATTTCCCAAGAAACCACAGGGAGTCTCGTTTACACCCTCCGTACAAAACCTGGGTCCCGACGCTAATGAATACCGCGACCGGGCAACCGGCAAGGTGATGGATGGCGACTCAACGGGCGTTACCGTTGGAACCTTCAACGCGCACAGCTCCCCGCTAGGCTTGCTTTTCGACACCCACAACGAGCTGGGGAGCGATCTCCAGGGCGATGGTTTTGTGATACGGTACGCAGGGGGCGGTAAAAACGGCGCCAACAATCCAAACCCACTGCGCAAGCAAGGTAAAGACCTGTTGCATCTGCACATGCTCTACGACAAAGCCACTGATAACTATAAAGTCAAGACGACCCGGATTGTCAACGGCTTTACCAGCCCCAGCGATGCGCTACAAATAGGCAATACGGTTTATGTAATCGAATATGGCGGCAAAGCTGGCGGAGACATATGGAAAATTACGCTACCCGCCAACGACAAACTTGCCCGGCGGAAAGATAAAAAGCAGAAGGTTTAACGGAATTACAAAAGCTCCGCCCCGCCACTCAATTATAGCCGGGCACCAAACAAACTCTTATCGATGAAGCGACTTATTTTCTTTGTTTTTACCTTACTCAGCGAACTGGCACTGGCTCAGGACTACGCTGTCGTGATTAAAGGCGGTCACGTTATTGACCCCAAAAACGGCATCGACGCTATCATGGATGTCGCCATTGCCGATGGTAAGATTGCGAAAGTCGCTAAAACCATTGATGCCCAGGGCGCCCGGCAGGTGGTCAACGCCAAAGGACTTTACGTAACACCCGGATTGATCGACCTGCACGCCCACGTGTTTTTCGGCACCAACCTGGATCAGACCTACAGCAATGGACCCAACGCCCTGCCTCCCGATGTGTTCACATTTCGCAACGGGGTGACGACCGTCGTGGATGCGGGCTGCTCGGGCTGGCGCGATTTTGAAACGTTTAAAAAGCAAACCATCGACATTTCTCAGACACGGGTGCTAGCCTTGTTAAATATTGTCGGTAGTGGCATGCGGGGCGGCAAGTTTGAACAGAACATCGAGGATATGGATTCTGAGAAAACGGCTGAGATGGCCAAACGCTACCCCGACCAGGTAGTGGGCGTTAAGCTGGCCCACTTCAACGGGTACGACTGGACACCAACCGACCGGGCGGTAGCAGCGGGTAAGCTGGCCGATGTGCCCGTTATGATTGACTTTGGGGGCAGCAAACCGACCTTGTCCATCGAAGAACTGTATCTGAAACACCTGCGTCCGGGTGATATTTACACCCACTGCTTCGGACAACTGGGAAGCCGGGAGCCGATTGTCGATGTGGCAACCAAACAAGTTAAGCCGTTTGTGTGGGAAGCCCAGAAAAAAGGAATCATCTTCGACGTAGGCTACGGCGGCATCAGCTTTGCCTTCTCGCAGGCCATTCCGGCCTTAAAAAGCCACTTTTACCCCAACACGATCAGCACGGATATTCACACGGGCAGCATGAACAACGCCATGAAAGATATGCTGAACGTCATGTCGAAATTTATGGCAATGGGGATGGATTTGCCGAGTGTAATCAAAGCCAGTACCTGGTCTTCAGCGCAAGCCATCAAACGTCCTCAACTAGGCCATTTGACCGAAGGGGCGGTGGCTGATGTCGCTATCCTGAATCTGGAAAATGGTCGTTTTTTGGCTCGTGACGTTACACCTTTTGGCTTTTTCGATTATACCGGCTATAAAGTGGAAGGCAAACAAAAGCTTAGTTGCGAGATGACCATCCGGAATGGAAAAATTGTCTATGACCTCAACGGTATTGCCAACCCAGTTGTCGTCACCCAGCGTCCACGCTCCTAGGCTGCTTTTAGTGCTGCGTTCGACAGCCCGCGCGCCCACTATTGCAACTAATACAACAAAACCACAGCCTCTATCTCAAGCGCTTCTGTAGTGCACACACGATATGGTTTTTCACCAGCTAGTTTCATTCCGGCTCGTCATATTTTGCTTAGTACTAATTGTTGACACCCACGCCCAAGACGCAGGTCAGCTCGTTGTCAGAAAGACCACTGATTTTAGCCTAACAAGTAACGGGTCAGCCAGCAATTGGGCCAAAACGGAGTGGGTGCCTATAACCGTACAGGAATCGTCGGGTACCGCCTTGGCCACGCGGGCTAAACTTTTGTACTCTGATACAGGGGTCTATTTTTTATTTTTCTGTGAAGATCAGAAACTCACTGCTACGCTCACCGAAGATTTCGCATCCTTGTTTAAAGAAGACGTTGTGGAAGTGTTTCTCTGGCCTGATCAATCAGTCCCTATTTATCTCGAATATGAGATTTCGCCCCTGAACTATGAACTGGCGATTCTGGTACCTAACTTGAACGGAAAATTTCAGGGCTGGCGACCCTGGCATTATCAGGGCGCCCAGCGGACAAGGCACGAAACCAGTGTGCAGGGGGGCGAGAAAAAAAGCCTGTCGGCCATTAAAAGCTGGATGGCCGAGTTTTTCATTCCCTACCGCCTGCTCCAACCGCTTGTTCAGACGCCACCCAAACCGGGTAGCCAATGGCGGGCGAATTTGTACCGAATTGATTATGATCAAGGATACACAACCTGGACCTGGCAAAAGACAACGCCCCGGACAGCTGGTAATTTTCACGAATTTAAAAAGTATGGCACCTTGATTTTCGAGTAATCTGGTCCGCCAGCTATCCGTTAACATCTTTATTTGTAACCCTTCAAATTTTATATTACGTATGCAAACGCAGCGCCGTTCACTCCTCAAACGATTATTTGCTTCCGCTGCCGGCGTAGCCGGTTTGGGCCTTACCATGACAAAAGCTGCCAGTCAGCAGGAGCCAGCCCCTGTGGCCGAAAAAGAAGCCTACAACGTAGTCAACCACCAGGACGTACCTCTTTTTTCGGGATCCACTAAACTTGGCAATCTAGTGTTTGTCGCTGGTAAAGGGTACCATAAAGAAGGCGATATTAAAATTCACACGGACGAGGTGCTCAAGGAGCTGGAAAAAGAACTCATCAAGGCCGGTTCATCTATGGAAAAAGTGCTGAAAGTAACGGTATTTCTGCACGACCTGAACGACTACAAAGCCATGAACGAGGTCTATAAAGGACGATTCGGCAGCAAGCCGCCCGTACGGACTACGGTAGCCGTGTATGGGGGCGTTCCCGGCGATTCACTGGTCGAAATGGATTGCATTGCCTACATCTAACCACTCTTTCCTACTGATTAATGAACCGAAGACCAATGGCCTCGTCTATCCGGGTGTGGATAGTTGCAGCCGCCTTATTGACCGTTACCGTAGCAAATCGATCCGTTGAGGATGAGCTTTTCAAAGCCCGCGTATTTACATCCGTGAACAGTTTCACCTCGGGGGTAGAAGGCCCCGCCGTTGATAAGGCGGGGATGCTTTATGCGGTTAATTTCGAGCGTCAGGGCACCATCGGCCAAATTACACCCGACGGACAGGCCAGTTTATTCGTCACCCTGCCGGAAGGCAGTATCGGTAACGGAATTCGGTTTAACCAACAAGGTGACATGTTTATCGCCGATTACCCCAAACACAACATTTTGCGGGTAGCCAACGGGGCAAAGCAAGTGACTATTTTCGCCAGCGAGCCCCGTATGAACCAGCCAAATGATATTGCCATCGATAACAAAGACCGCCTGTATGCCAGCGACCCAAACTGGAAAGCGAATACCGGTAATCTCTGGCGAATCGATCCGGATGGGAAGGTAACGTTACTGGAAGAGAATATGGGCACAAGCAACGGGGTTGAGGTGAGTCCCGACAGCAAAATCCTGTACGTGAACGAGTCGGTGCAGCGCAAAGTTTGGGCGTATGAGTTGTCTCCCGCTGGAACCATTCGGAATAAACGGCTGCTGATTGAATTCGGGGATTTTGGTATGGACGGCATGCGTTGCGACATAGCGGGCAATCTGTACATTGCCCGTCATGGCAAAGGTACGGTCGTAAAGGTTTCACCTGCTGGCAAAATTTTGCAGGAAATCGTGCTGACGGGTAAAAAACCGTCCAACATTACGTTCGGTGGCAAAGACAACCGTACGGCCTACGTAACCCTTCAGGACCAGGGCAATCTCGAAACGTTTCGCATTGATACGCCCGGCCGTCGCTAATAGGCATATTGCTCATAAACCCGTTGATGGTGACAATAAAAGCTAAACTCTATTGGGGCCTTGTGGCACTCACACTGCTGGTGGCGCTGGGTATGACAGCCACTGGTCATCTGGATCGGGCGGGGCCGCTACTTATCTTATTCTTTCTGAGTATTGCGCTGGCTTTCCGGACCAGCGACGCCCTGAAAGGGTTTGCCTACACGGTCATGATTTTTGCGGCTGTCACGACGGCGCTATATTACCCAGCCTATTTCGTTGACCTAAACGGATTCAAATTCAGCAGGCTGATTACCCCACTGATTCAATTAATCATGTTCGGAATGGGTACGTCGATGAGCGCGGAGGATTTTGTTGGGGTGATCAAAATGCCGAAAGGGGTGCTTATTGGCGTAGGTAGCCACTTCATCATCATGCCCACCATTGGCTTTACCATTGCGAGCCTGAGCGGTTTCCCACCCGAGATTGCGGCTGGTATTATTCTCATTGGTTGCTCCCCCAACGGGATGGCCTCCAATGTGATTTCGTATTTAGCCAAAGCCAACCTGGCCCTTTCTATTACCATAACGGCCATTTCGACCATGCTGGCCCCATTTCTGACACCTCTGCTGATGAAGCTTTTCGCCGGGGCACTCGTGGACATTAACGTACTGGATATGATGTGGGATATTTTCAAAATGGTGATCTTTCCGATTGGAGCCGGATTACTATTTAACCGGTTCCTGAGCGGGAAAGCCAAATGGCTTGATGAGGCCATGCCCCTGGTGTCGATGATCGGAATTGGCTTTATCATTACGATCATTACAGCCGCCGGACAGAACAAGTTACTAACTATCGGTCCTTCGTTGATTGGGCTGGTGCTGCTGCATAATCTGTTCGGCTATTTTCTGGGCTACTGGTCAGGCCGTTTGTTTCGCATGAACGAACGCGACTGCCGCACCATTGCCATTGAGGTGGGCATGCAAAATGGTGGGCTTGCCTCGGGACTGGCCAACCAGATGGGTAAAGTCGCGACAGTTGGTCTGGCACCGGCCGTCTTTGGGCCATTGATGAACATCACAGGTTCGATCCTGGCATCCTGGTGGCACCGGCATCCTCCCAAAGAGAACATGCCTGAATCAGAGCGAATTCTGGTTGATAATGTAGAGCGTGAATTACCATACCATGACAAATAAGACATTAGTGCGGTTCGCTGACTTCAGAGTCAGAGAGATGGCACTCATTGATAAATTAGTTCTTCACTAGTCGAGACAAAATTCGTTGACCTATGAAACGAAGAGAGATTCTAAAAGAATTAAGCTTACTACCCCTGGCGGGTGGTTTGCTTAGCGGTACGGATGCTTTGGCGGAGGGAAATACTCCAACAAACTGGCTTACAAAACCATCCCCGATGATGACAGCCGTAGCTGGTCCGTTGAAGGCGGGGCCACAGATCTACCAATCCATTGGGGTAGAACCTATTATTAACTGCCGGGGTACGTTTACCATCATTGGGGCTTCTATGGAACTGCCCGAAGTAAAGGAGGCCATGGAATACGCCAGTCGGTACAATGTGCAGATTGATGAACTGGCATTTGGTATTGGAAAACGGCTGGCCGAAATCACCGGTGCCGAATGGGGCATGGTTTCATCGGGCTGCGCTGCGGGCATGAATGAGGTAACCGCGGGCATTCTGGCGGGCGGGAACCCCGAAAAGCTCATCCGAATCCCCAACCTGGATGGGTTTGAAAAAACCGAAGTGATCATTCCCCGCTCGTCCCGCAATGTGTATGATCATGCCATCCGTAATTGTGGAGTGACCATCATTACCGTGAACAGCCTTGAGGAACTGGAAGCGGCAATCGGGCCCCGAACTGCCATGATCTATATGATGCCGGGACAGGAGCCCTGGACGGTGCAGAACGTGGCGAAACTGGCCAAACCCCGAAAAGTGCCCATTCTGGTCGATGCGGCCGCCGAGCGGCTGACCATTCCTAATATTCACCTCCAGGCAGGAGCTAGTGTAGTAGCCTATAGCGGAGGAAAAGTGATTCGAGGGCCACAAAGCGCCGGCCTGATGCTGGGCAACAAAGACATTCTGATGTCAGCCTGGCAGGCCAGCGCTCCGCATCATGGTCCCTGCCGCAACAACAAGATTGGACGGGAGGAACAGATTGGGATGCTGGCGGCCGTGGAAGCCTGGGCTGTTCGGGATCACCAGGCTGAAATGAACACCTGGGTATCCTGGCTGGAAACGATTTCGAAAAAAGTATCTGGTATCCCCAGTGTGCAGCTTGACCTGCGTAAACCGGCGGAAGGTGCTCTCGATAACGCTACACCCATGCTCACCATCAGTTGGGATGCAACCAAGCTCAATATCACCGGTCAGGAAGTGGCAGACGAACTGGCAACGACCAAACCCCGGGTGGCCGTAGGTGTGGGTTCCCGCCGGGGGCAGGCTCCAGCGGCCTCTTCCACGACTACCTCGATTTCCATTGCTGCTTATATGATGGGGGCAGGCAACGAGATCATTGTCGCCCAGCGCGTTCACGAGATTCTGAGCCGGAAGCGGAGTGGCCCGGCTGTAGTCGCTGAAATGAAAGCCCCCGCAGCCGATATTAGTGGCCGTTGGGAAGTCACCATTGAGTTTTACACCAGCACCAGTCAACACACGTTTATTCTTGAAAAACAAGACGGTAACTACGTAACCGGAACGCACAGAGGTGAGTTTGCCGACCGGGAATTAATGGGCAATATTGACGGGGATACGGTTCGCTTTCAAAGCCGCTACAGTGTACCGGGGGATAATCTGGTGATGACCTTTTACGGAAAACTAGCGGGCGACACAATCACCGGTGAGATTGATATGGTCGAGTATGTTACCGCGAAATTTACCGCGAAGAAGATAGCGTACTCAACGACTCGGCAGCGTATTAACGTACCCTCGGGTAGACCATTTTCGACCTAAGATGGGATTAAAGGCTGTATATAAGTAGCCTGAATAATCATAATTTAGCCGGGTAAAAAAGACATTCCTTAACGTGAATGATGGATAAATCATGATTTATCCATCATTCACGTTAAGGAACTAGTTTTCTTCATCACCACCCGCCGACTTGCCTTTCTTCACTTTAGCCCCATTCAAATTGCCGATTTTGTAGCTGAAGGTCAGGCGAATACTGGAGTTATAGATATACTGACGGAAATCCTGGTTGAACTGAGCCGAATTCAGCACCGAGGTGAAGCCCATGCCGTTGGTCAGAAAGTTCTCAGCAGCTAAACCCAGGCTACCTCGTTTGTTCGTAAATGATTTACGAGCACCCAATGAATACTGGGCAAATCCGATCCGATATCCTTGCAGCGCGATGTCTTTACCCCGATAGCCCAGATTGGCCTGAATAGCCCAGCCCTTGTCGAATTGAAGCTGTGTATCGAACCGCCCTCCCCAGCGTAAACCCGTGTTGCTTAGTGGAATCGATAGCCCCGATACATCCAGAGCCAGTCCACTAATGTACCGGTACATGATGTCGATGTTTGTATTGACGCTCCATCTGGGCGTAATAGTAATGGTTGCAAACAGGTTGGTGCCGTAATTATATTCCTTACCGATATTTGACCGGCGGCTAACAACCGCGCCAATCAGCGTGTCAGATCGCTGGCTAATCGACTGTATATCATCCTTGTTCAGTCGGGTGTAAAACGTCAGGTTCAGATACGTTTTTTTGACATAGGTGCTATACCCAAACTCAACCCGGTCGGTTATTTCCGGTTTTAAATACGGGTTGCCAATGGAAACGTTGTACGGATTAGCTGCGTTGAAGTTGGGATTTAAATCCTGAACGTTCGGGCGCTGAATCCGACGGTTGTAAGCTAGTTTGATCGTAGTTGTCTCGTTAAGCTTTTTCGACAGGTTAATGCTGGGAACCAGTTTGCCGTAATTCGGGATGGAAATGGGCACTTGCCCGCCAGTCTGGGACCCTCCAGTCTGGGCCTCAATGCTGGTGTACTCATAACGCGTTCCGACCTTAAGTGTGATCTTATTGTGCGTCGTGAGTGTATAAGACAGATAAGCAGCCCCAATGTTCTGATCATACAACAGGGAGCCATCCGGACGCTGGCTGTCTACGGAGTAATCAGACGTTGGTCCCGCCAGTAGATACTGATACTGGCTGTTCACCCTCCGGTAGGTTTCTTTTGCCCCAAACTCCAGTTGTTGAGTCTGACTAATAGGCGTTTGATAATCCACTTGCAGAATAAACTCCTGGCTGGTATTGAAATTCAGATTTCGTTGCCGGGTGGTCAGAATGCCCAGTGTATCCAGGTTATTCGCGTCAAAGTTATTGGTCAGATGGTTCTGGCTGTATTGGGTGGAAAGGCTTAGTTCTTTCTGCGGTCCATCGCCCGTGCCCGGAAAGGTGTGCAGGTAATCGATGTTCATATCGACCGAATTGGACAAATCCTGACTATTTACATCCCGTCTGTTGGGAGCCCTCACGATATCCCCATTGAGTAAACTGGTGAAGAAATGCTGGTCCCGACTTAAGTTACGTATCCCAAATCGAACGCCACCCGTAAGAGATTGATTTTTCGCGATGTCATAGTCCAGACCCAGGGCATACTGCCCGAATAAGCCCTTATCAAACCCATCAGCGTGTTGACGAGTCCGAATGGGGGCAATGGATTCACCCAGAAAAGTGGTCTGGTTTAAATCTGACCCTGAAGGGTTATACACGCCCCGACCATTGCCGTTCAGACTTACGCCCAATTTACCCTTTCGGAAACTACCATTCAGGCCCAGCGTACTCGTTCGATTACCAGCGCCACCATCTACATCGAGGTGCAATCCCTGCAAGGTATTTTTCTTTGTGATGATGTTGATAATACCACCCGAGCCTTCAGCATCATACTTAGCCGACGGGCTCGTGATAACCTCCACCGTTTTGATTAAATCGGCCGGAATCTGCCGTAGCGCATCGGCTAGATTTCCGGCTAGAATAGACGAGGGTTTATTATTGATCAACACCCGCACATTGGCATTGCCTTGCAGAGAAACATTACCCGACAAATCCACCGACAGCATCGGCACTTTTTTAAGAATGTCTGTGGCATCACCACCCTTAGCAGCCAAATCGACATCGGCGTTATACACCAGCCGGTCAACCTTATCTTCCACCAGGGCTTTCGTTCCGGCTACGGTTACTTCATTCAGTGTGCGCGTGCTGGCACTGAGTCGAATAACGCCCACATCTTTGGTCTGACCATTAACAAGCACAAGGTTATCAATCGGTTTGGCATTGTAGCCCAGAAAAGAGATCAGTAGTTTGTAGGTACCGGGTGCTAATTTGGTGAGCATAAATTTACCCTTATCATCGGCTACCGTACCATCAATAAGCTTGTTGGTAGCGATGTTATAGACAGCGATGTTGGCGTATTCAACCGCTTTGGTCAAAGTAGAATCGACCACATAGCCCGAAATTTTGGCGTTGCCTTTTGATAAAGTTTCTCCAATTGGCGTAGTAATTGGCGGACTCGATTGAACCGGAACCGACGGACTGGATGTAACGCCCGGCAGTTGAGCAAATAGACTGGTTGTCGTCAATAAAAGTAAAAAAGCAGTAGTTCTAAGCCACATGACTTGGTTTTGAAAATTTGGATGCTACGAACCGAGCAAAATTGCCCTTGTCTGTTGATGAATAGAAAAGAAAGGTGGCTAATGCCTTTTATCGGTGGGTGAATAGCCATAATGGCTGGTTGAATGAAAAATCAGAAACTGATTATCGATTTATACCGGCCTGGTTTCTGGCAACGTGACCACGAACAGCGACTGGTTGATCTTCAATTAGCCGTATTTTCACTGCGCTCTTCCTTATATCAGTCAAAGTACTATATCAAAACTGAACACATTTTGAAGTTAGCGGTAAATAGGTCTTACAAATCAACTACGACTCGATTATCAGCCCTTAGTTGTCCAGGAAATTCATAACTATATCGGCGGATTTATGCCTTACTCCCCGACTTGTTTGCCACACTGACTGTCATTCTGGCTAAGGTGGATATTGAAGGCGTCAATACCAATCTGGCTACATGCAAGTAGCAGGAATGGTCACTACAAAACCGGTATTGGCTAGTCCAATTAACATACATAAGGCTACATGCGTAACTGGTTTCAGGCTGTAGCCCCGGGTCAATAAATTTGTGGATCGATTTTAAATTCCGGCATTGTTGGCGCGGACGGGGGCCGTATACATATACGCCAAACACGCCAGGCGCCGGCATCTAACCGTCGGCCTAATAGCCAGCTCCGCTCAGGCAAAGGCGGTGCGTTTTGACTACTCAGCGTTATGGTTATTACGAACAAAAAGTATGGTATAGACCTTAGTTGTATGTATTACTTTTTTATGTCGGATCGATTCTGTTGGTGGTTACGGGTGTCATTTCCTGACGCTGTCGGGCGCGTTGCGAATCGTAAAACTTAGCCAGACAATAATAGAGAACCAGCTCGTAAGCACGTTGTTTTGACGGAAACAACCGGTTGACAATCATGTGCATCATGCTACTGCTGATGCTGAGAGACGTGCGGTCGGACTGAACGGTTTGTGCCAATTCCGATAAGGAAATCTGCTGATCGTCAACCCAGTTTTCAAAACCATTCGTCAGCGCAAATGGGCGGTTCAAGGCTTGTTCCAGTAACGGTTTATAGGCTCGGTAATGGTCGTTTAATTGCTGACGAAGCGCCGGACTACGCCCAAATTCAGTAAAAAACTGTTCTTTCATGTTATCCAGTATTGTACAACGCTCGTCAATAGTGGAAGATAAGCCAACCAGTAGTTTGTCTATTTTGTGGGCGGCAAAAGCAAACCGTAAGTTTTCATCAAAAGCCTCGCCGGTTTGTTGCATAAACTGAAGGGTACTGAGGCTATCGTGGTGAAAAAACCATTCATAAACAGGTATCTTGTCCATTCCGTATCGCTCCAGTTCACGCTGGTACGTGTCAGTCTGGATTCGGTGAACCAGACCACTCTGCACAAACGGGTGTAGCACCTGCTCAATACGTCGGATCACGTAGTGGTAAAACTCGATGTACGGATTCCCCCGAAACCGAAGCCGCAAGTGAGGATCCTGGTCTTTGTAACGAACAAAGAAAAACTGCTGGATCGTCTGTTGCTGAAGCAATTCCTGAATCGCGGGGTACAACTGATTAACAAGCAAGGCATCGGACGCTTTTTCACCTGCGTAAATTTTCAGGTACAACCATTCGCTACCAACCGAAAAACGGCGTTGCGGCATGTCGGTCGTGGCAGCGTTGATGGGCGCATAAGCCGGGGCCGACGGATTATGGAAAGGCAATACCAGTTCGTGGATGTAGGCTTTCCCCTGGCTATCGCGAACAGGACATTGGTCAGATTTGGCTAAGCATTCAACAGCCCGGATCGACTCCGTTCGGCGCAGTTCCTGTAACAACAAAGCCAGTGAAACATCCGTAGCCACGTCAATTTTCAGTTCATTATCGCCCTGCGCAATCACAAATTGGGCAGGCAGCCCCATTTCCTGAAGTTGCTGCCGTACCGCTGCCAAATTCTCGGCTTTAAACTGATCAGCGGCCAACTGCCAATTGGCCCGGCTTAGAATAATGTGCCGGTATCGAACGCGGGGCAGATACGCCTGTTGTGTCAGCAGTCCCCAATTCCAGCGTAAATCCAGGTACGCGTCCTGATACTGGAGCGTACTTAGAAACTGATAGACGGGCAGGCCACCCTTGACATTGTGGGCGTTGGACAGCCGGGGAATTACCCGTTTGTTCAGGCGCTTAGAACGCAGCACCAGGCGGTCGTTCCGAACGGAAAGATAAAGGTCTGATAACGGAATTTGGTAATCTGGCGCCACAGACGCTCGGCCAAGATACGGTATTTCATACTGGTAGAGCGTAGGGCGGTGACAGATATTGCCTGCTCTGGCCTCCGGAGAATGCACAATTTCGGCCAGAATTACGTCAGGATGACTGGCTTCTTCCAGTCTGGCGCATTGCTTTAACTGTTCAGCCAGGATAGGATCTGCTTGCCCAAAACGGCTGAGCAGATTAACCGCCGATGGCCCCTGACAGGATGTTAGCGCGAAGAGGTAATCATCGTGGTCGGTGCTATCAGCCGAAGAAGATAGCAAAGTACCGAAGGCATAAAAGCTGCTGGGTAGCGTGTGCATAGCCTCCTTAGGATTACCTACTTTACCCAGATCATCGTCCGTTAAAACAATCTCAGACCGCCCATACCGCAGTGCCTCAGTATACTTGTTCAATACAAATAACTGCCAGTTGGTCAGTACGGCGTCCTGGTCTTTTGCTATGCCCGCCAAGCTCAAACTATCGAGCATAGGCGCATTACCCACTCCTAATGTGGATGTGTCGCCGTATCCAACACCCATTTCATGGTCGAGGGCAAACGCTAGCGGTACTTCTTCAGCCTCGTACCGTAAATAAAACCGGTGCCTGAATTCATCAAGCGCACTGTTCTGATACGGTCGATTTAAGACCAGCAACGCTTTAAGTTGCTGTTGAAAATGATTGAGCCACCGCTCGCTTAGCTGACAGGTATCGGCGGGCAGGGCTGTATCGACCTGAATGAAATCGGTATGTGGCAGCGCAATTCCCTGTTCGGCAAGGTACGTTGGCAGGGCATTCAGCGCCAGCGGCCGACGGGTAAGCCGTTCATTAATTCCCGCGATCACCTGACGGGCGTTGATCACGGCAGAACAAGTCGTAAGTGTGGATAGCCGCTCATTAATAACATTCAGATACGCGTCGCCGGTAAGAGTTGGTTCAAGTTCAAATACCAATAGCTGACTGTTGATCAGTTCATTGACGTAGTCAATCGCATTGTCCCGATCAACCTGATACTGATCGTTCAGAAAATCAATCAGCTCAGCCTGCGTCACACCCGTTTGCGCAAAGGCGAAGAGGTCGGCCAGGAGTTTGTCGCTGCCAACGGCACTGATAAAATAGGTCCGGCCGGCTGGTTCGGGCTGCTGTTCAATGAATCGGAAGTAGTTGCCTGCCAGATACAGCGTGGTATTGAGAAATAGCTTTAACTGAGCGCGAATATCGGGCTGTGCCAGCAGCCATTCTTTAACCGCCTGGAGGTATTCAATGTCTAACCGGGCATGAGGAGCGATGCGGTCCAGCGATCCAGCCATGAATGACGTTTTTCCTCCGACAGAACCCAATGCATACCCGGCAAAAAGACCATAAGGCGTGCTACGGGTTGTCATTCGAATCAGGTACTTGTGCAGTGTATTGATTAGCTTGGCTTCGTCGGACAGTGTCTCACCCGATAGCCACCGCTCTACGCGATCATACAGCCGGGGCGAGGCTGTTGCCAGTGCCTGTCGCTGAACTGGATTAGTAAACCACTGCCTGATGACATCGGAGAGGTTATTGTGCCGATATTGCAAAGACTCGTAAAGAGATTGAAGGGAGTCAAGCGGGAAGAGCGTTCTTCTAAGTACGAAAAAGTTAAAACGTTGAATCATTGGAGGGAGAGTAAATACACCCTACAATATATCTATTTATTCTGGGATGGATATTAAAAAAAAGTCACATTTGACCCAATGTTAATATAACAAGTCGGCACTTAGTAAACAAATAATATACGATGCTTCTATTTATCTTTTCCTGTGGACTTCCTGTTGGTATGCCGCAATACAGTCGGTGAATTTTTTAAAGGAAAAGGGTTCGGTCAGAAAAGCAAACGGTTGCATGAACAGATTTGGGAACTGATGCTTTGGGAAGGGTGACGTAATAACGACACCCGGATGATGAATCAACTGAGCAGCTAGCTCGTCGCGGACATTTTCGTCAGGACAGGTCAGGTGCAGAAAAACAAAATCGCAGGTTAACCACCAGTTCGCTTCGGTAGTATACCCCTCCGGGCTGGTGGCCAGGCTCAATTCCTGACCACCAGCCCGGAGGACGTATTGACTTAACAGAGATTGGCTACCACCATCGTAATTGATCAATAAACAGTGCATAACGATGGGGTAGTGTTTCTTAAAGAGTGGATTTGATTGAATAAGCAGAATGCGTCACGCTTTTGGGTAAGGCATGCCTGCCTGCCCGGTTTCAACTAATCAGTAACAGTAAGCCAACAGGGAAGGCCCGATTTGGTGGAGCTTGTCCGAACCCCTACGGCGTTTAAATTGACAACGCGTTGTACTTTGATAGACGGGCGGTTTGTTTGTACTTGTTGCGCTTGCATGGGAATAAAAAGTTAAGGTTGAGATACAGGAAGATGTTAATTTTTTCAGATCCGTGTGCTGGCTGATTGATGAATCAAATATAACGGGTAGCGGATAAGAGAACCAACTCCCTTAGACTGGTGCATTCCCTTCTTCGACCAATGCCCTTTTTTTTTCGACCAATGAAAAAACAATTATGAATGGGGTGTCTCAACCGTCGCTGAGGCCAGCTGAAGAGTGAGCGTAACCGAGTAGCTATCAGCGGAATGCTCTACGTCGACCTGATGGGCATTGGGGTAGAGCAACGATAGTCGCTGCCGGACGTTGGGGAGACCAATTCCCCCTGATTTCTGATCGGGAAAATGCCGTTGTTGAGACGTCGCCAGACTATTCTGAACCGTAAAGACGAGCGTAGTCGCCTGTTCTATATGCGCTTCGACCCACACATAAGCTTCCTGCTGTTGCCCGCCAATGCCGTGTTTAAAGGCGTTTTCGACAAACGCCAGTAGAATAAGCGGAACAATGACCAGGTTTTCGTGCGTGCCCTCGCTGCTGAAAAGAATTTCGACCCGTTGCCCGTGCCTTGCCTGTTCCAGTTGCAGGTAGTTTTCAATATAATTCAATTCCTGATCGAGCGAAACGGTCGTGGCGTCGGTTTCATAGAGGTTATATCGCATAAGCTCGGCCAGGCGAAGGACCAGATTAGCCGCCTGCTCGTCCGCATTAATTACCCGGACATAAATACTGTTAAGGGCGTTTAGCAGGAAATGCGGATTTAACTGCGCTTTGAGCAGATCGAGTTCCAGCAGGTTATTTTCCTGGTTGAGCGCCAGATTGGTCAGTTCTGTCTGTCGAACGTCGAAGCCTAACGATAAATAATAACGGAACAGAGCGGCTAACAAAAACAGACTGGCATAAAAATAGGGATTTAGCAAAATAAGGCTAATGGCTTCCCACTTATACAACCATCCCAGTATGCCCAATTGATGAATCCGGTACCAGTAAAACAGAGAGGATGTGGACGTACCGGCAGCAATTTTCGATTCGCTTATGTGGGCTGCCGATTGTAGTAGCGGATAGGCACTATAGGTTAGCGTATGAACCGTTCCCAGCAGCACAACAGATCCAATTAAAAATGGAATCCAGCGCGCATTGTAGAGGTAACGTACAAATAACCAATGCACATTGACTTCGTAAATAAGCACAACCAGGCCACACATAGCGATGAGAACCAGGTTTTTTATCGGCTGTTCGTCAGGACGGATGTAGGCACCGTTTATCGCGAATATACTAATACCGATCAGCAACCAGACCACCAGTCGACGAACAATTCGCATGAGTATTGAACGGATGGAGTGGAATTTCATACAGCGAGTGTTGGGTCGGAACCGGCTTTTTCAGACACTGCGTCCAGTTCAAGCTGAAGGACAACCCGGTAATAGTCATCTGTTATGTCGTGCGTAACCGTATACCGGCCAGCATACTGAATATCCAGCCGCTTGTGCACGTTAGCCAACCCTACTCCTCCTGCCCGGCGAGCAGTGGTGATGGTTAGCCCCCTATTGAGGCTGTTTTCGACAACAAACCGCAGGACGTTTTTTTCCAGATGCGCATCAATAAGAATATAGGCCCCACCAGCCGCCGACTTAATGCCGTGCTTGAAGGCATTTTCAACGAACGCGCTGAGTATGAGCGGAGCAATCAGGCAACCAGTGGGTGTGGGTACGGCCGACGAATTGAACGATACAGCCAGTTGATGACCATGCCGGGCCTGCTCCAAAATTACATAACTCTTCAGGTAGTCCATCTCCCTACCCAGCGGTACCCTTGCCACGTTGGCTTCATACAAATTGTAGCGCATCAGTTCGGCTAACCTCAGCACCAGATCAGCCCCCTGATCATCGACGTCAATCATTCGGGAGTAGATGCTGTTGAGTGTGTTAAACAAGAAATGGGGACTAACCTGTGCTTTCAGAAAATTCATCTTCAACAAGGTGTTGTCCCGATCCAGTAATAACCGATTCCGTTTCAGGTCGAATTGTTTCTGGCGGAAAATCATCGTTCCCTGCATGATTTTGATACCCAGTGGAATGAGGGGAGCCACAAGAGTAAATGCAAAATTCCAGAGGAATACCCGCAACGATATAAAGCAGCCGAAGATACCCGCTGGCCCTAAAATAGATTGAATCCGGGTTATGTATTGAGTGGCTTTGGGCAAGGTTGGCTCTACATTGAAAATAGCCGTTCGGTTCAGCAGATAAGCCCCCCAGAAAGTCAGCAGGGAAATTAAGGTAAGCCAACCCAACCGGCGTTTGTAAAAAAAATTGGGTAACGCCCAGTACACGGTCCCGTAAAAAACGAGCATATTATGACTGACCAACAGCCCAACTAATGGAATAAGCACGGGCCAGTCGTTTCCCACAGTTAAGTGAACGATACCTACGTCAATACCAGCAATCAGCAGAATGTTAATTGCATGAAGCGTAATACGGGCTAGCAGAGGTAGGTGACTCGTCCGGGCAATGAGCCGATCAAGAAGGGTACGCTTCGCTGGTTTCACATCAGGTTTTCTTTCATCGCTTCCCATACAGATTCCCGGTAGGTTACCCCAATCGGTACGCGTTTTCCATCGATTGTGGTAATGAGATTACCGTCAATTTCGCGGATACTTCCTTTTCGAACGATATAAGACCGATTGACGCGCAAAAACTGCGCAGATGGCAGCATTCCTTCTATTTTCGTCATGGTCATGTGAGTCGTGATGGTCCGGGCGGGCAAATGAATAACCAGATAATCTTTCATGGCCTCCACAAAGATGATCTCTTCTGGTACCACTTTAATTAGTTTCTTATCTTCTTTTACCAGAAAGAAACTCGCCGACTCCGCCGTGGGCTGGCCGGTCTCCGTAACTGGACGGCTGGTTGAGGTAGCGGGCGAAGCCGATGGGCTACCTGGTAGTGGAACTGATGGCTGTAATTTCGTTACTGCTTTATTGATTGCCCTTAAAAAGCGATCAAACGCAACCGGCTTCAGCAGGTAATCAAGTACGTCCAGTTCGAACCCTTCCAAGGCATACTGTGGTGAAGCTGTAACCATAATAACTTGAGGGCGTGGCGCATTCAGAGACTTCAAAAACTCAATACCTGTCATTTCGGGCATTTCTATATCTAGCAGAATCAAATCAGGTTTTAATTCCTGAACAGCCAGAAGTGCCTCTACGGCATTATAGCTATAACCAACCAACTCCAGAAAGGGTACCCGTCGAATAAACTTTTCCAGTACCGCCTGGGCTGGTTGCTCATCATCAATGATAAAACATCGCAGGGTAAGCGCCATAATCTGAGTGAAGGGCTAAAATCAAATGTACATCATTTTTTGTTAAGTAGTCATGTCGAACAGCGATCACCAGATACGGTACAGCCGATAGCGTATTGACAATTCATTTAACCAATTTCGCCTTGCATATAAACACATGCAAGGCGAAATAGCCACGTACTCCCCTATATTTTTCTATACCTGAATGCCGTGCAACTAAGCTGCCAACTCCATTGTCCGAACGTTCCGAACCACTTCGTCGCAATTGGCACAAGCGCTGCCTCCTTCCTGATGATACCACCGGCAACGATCCCGGATGGCGCAGCTAACCAGTGTGGCTTCTGCTTTTCGGTTCATGGCTTCCACGATCTTGCCTACCAGACTACAACCCGCGCTTTCAGAACTCCAATGACCGCAGCCCGTTTTAGCGC
Organism: Spirosoma radiotolerans; assembly: GCF_000974425.1. Lineage (NCBI taxonomy): Bacteria > Pseudomonadati > Bacteroidota > Cytophagia > Cytophagales > Cytophagaceae > Spirosoma > Spirosoma radiotolerans. The sequence goes on along the minus strand of NZ_CP010429.1, from coordinate 6,934,162 downwards.
AGTTACTGGCAAAGCGAAAGCGCTCTTCCGGGGCACGGCTCTGTTGCCGGGCGGTGTCGACGAACGTCTGGTCAACAATGACTGGTTCATCGAGGTATTGAATATGACCGGATGCATCCTGCACGCCAAAGAGGGCGGCACCGGGTTTTGCAGTTGAACTGGGACAAAGTAGAGAAGCCATGGGTCAGAAATTAAATGGTCATGTCAGGAGACGTTGGTGGTAACCAGATACCCAGCACGGGTAGGTCGATAATTGGGCTTTTTATATTCATGGGCGCTCCACCATTCACTTGATCCAGCACGTCTTGTGTAAGCTGCCCTTTCTCGTCCAGCTCGGCCAGTTTTTTCATAAACTCGGCCTGATTTTCTACCTTGCTCTGTAAGGCCTTAATCTTGTTGTTCATCGATTTTTTCATAATTTCTTTGATTGATTTAATTTATTTTAACTGTATTTATGTACGCTGTTTTTACTCCGCTATTCCGGCCAGTTAAGACAGAATGAGCCCAAGCCATTTTGGTAGACCGGGCAAACTAATGCCGCCATTAACCATGTTCAGCGCATCGTCGGTGGCTTGGCCTTCTTCGTCCAGTTCGGCGAGTTTTTTCATAAATTCCTCCTGGTTTCCGGACACCTCACGTAGTTGTTTTACTTTGTCTTTTATTTCTTCTTTCATGGCTTTTTGAATTGATTTATAGATTTTTAAATCGTCTATGAACAGAACAAAGGTTGCCATTTAACAATACTGACGCTATAACAAACGCTTGTAATTCAGTCGTTTATATTATTTCTTATTCCCGATAGTTATAAGCAGAAACCGCCACTGGCCGGGATCATTCTTAAGGCGATCCCGGCCAGTGGCGGCTTGCGTAATGAGATCAAGACTGTTATAAGTCCAGGCTCTTGATGTTATCTTTTGGATGCCGGTCAATCAATAGATTGAGGGGGTCAATACCCGCCCGTTCTGGCTTTTGATCAACCCGCACCGTAATCGTTTGCCTGGATTTCATGATGTGGTGCCGCTGGTAATACAATAGCTTTTCTGGTTGATTTCCTTTTGCTTTTGGCGCATACACGCCTACCCATATCCACTCGTTCAGGGGGCGGGGCGTTTCGTTGCCCAGACTGTCGGCACGTACTTTTTGAGCGTCCACGGTCAGGGTTACGTCGTAGGATTTTCCTACTGGCTTGGCGGCTACCTGGTCGGTTTTGAGTTCATACAGGGTAATCGCATTGACCCAGTCATCCAGTAGCCCTCGCAAACTGTCCGGTGTAACGGCCCGTAGTTCAGCCGTCAGGTCGGCGGCTGTGGGATATATGCCTGTTTTAGCCACTCGGGCCGTATTCCAGCGGTTACGGTAGTTCTGCAAAGCCTGGTTGATGGGTCCCTCACCCAGTTGATCCTGCAAGGCATAAAGTACCAGCGCCCCTTTGTTATAGTGGATGTACGACTGATTTTCGCATTGAGAGAGCGGTTGTTCTTTTCGGGTTTCTGCCTGACGACCCCGCAGATAATAATCCAGTTCATAGCCCAGAAACGCCTGCATCCGCTCGTTCGGATAGTGCTGTTTCATCACCATCAGTGCACTGTATTCGGCCAGGGATTCGGATAGCATGGCGCTGCCTTTCACGTTGGCTTCCGTCACCTGATGGCCCCACCACTGATGAGCGGTTTCGTGGGCTGTTACGAAAAAGGGCATATCGATGTCCTTCGTGTCATCAATATCAGCCACGAAGCCCATGTCCTCACCAAATGGAATCGTGTTGGCAAACGATTGGGCATAGCCTCGATACCGGGGGAACTCCATGATGCGCAGCTGGCGGTGCTGAAAGGGGCCGTAATTAGCCTGGTAATAATCCAGCGATGCCTTCAGGGCCCGCATCATGCGGTCGAGGTTATGGGTATGCCCCGGATGATAATAGATTTCCAAACTAACCGGCTTCCCGGACGACCCGGCGTACTGTTCCTTTTTGACCAGGTAATGTGCCGACACAATGGAATAGAAGTTAGCGATGGATGAGTCCATTTGGTAGTTAAAGTACCGTCGGGGCTTTCCATCAGGACCTGTTTTGGTCCATTCTTTCCGGAGGTAGCCGGGTGCAATGGCGGTTTGTTCGGGTGTGGTACTGATGGTCATGGCAAATCGAATCTGATCGGCATCATCCCCAAATACGCTCTGCCGTCGGCCTGTCGGGTCGTTTTGCGCACGCATCCGTTCCGTTGGCTTTAGGCCATTGTCTTTTCGCTTATCGTCGTCTTTTAGCTCGTAGCGTTCATTGTAGCCAATACTCGGGAAGTAATCGTTGGTAAAAAATGTACCATTCTGAACAATGTCGATATTGGCCCGGCCATTCTTGAAGCCTCTGGTCCGGTAGAGCACATCGAAATCGAGCCGTACACTGTCTCCCGGTTGCAGCGATCGGTCGAGGTGATAGATGTGGTACGCGAAATCAGCTACGTATCGATCATCGACCCGATTCGGTACCGAAAGCCGTAGCTGTTTCACCTGCATTTCATCCGCATCATAGGTTTGCAGATGAATTTCAGGAATGGGCCGCGCTGTCTTGTTTTTGAGAATATACCAGCCCGTTGCAGCAAAATCGCGGGTTTCAGGAAACAGATCGACGTTAATCGTTACACGGGTCAGACGTGGCTGGGGCAAGTCGGCAAACTTCTTCAGGGTCTTCTCATACCGACTCAGTTCAGCTTCAGCCGCTTTGCTATTTTTATACTCATTCAGTACGTTGGTGTTGTAGTAAACATAGGAGCCACTGGAGATAAAGACAACCAGCATCATTAGGCCAACGGTCAGCACAGGACGCGTTAACTGATGGCGGCCCATAAGCAGCCGCAATTTTAGTAGCTCCTCCGATCCCCGCACCGATAGCACAACCGCGCCGGCAAAGAGAAGTGCCCCAAACGCTGACCAGTAAAGCGTTGTCCAGGCGAAAGGAGCGACCTGATGCCCATAGCCGTTCATGTCTGAATACGTTCCCAAAGAAGCGGAATCGAATAGAAGCAACCGGTGTTCGATACCGAGGTATGACAAAACGCCCAACGCTACAAAAAACAGCACCAGCAGCGCATGTCCGGCAAACTTATTATTGACCAGCGTGTGGATAAAAAAGCCCAGCAGCATAAACGTCAGCAGGCTCAGCAATGAACCGCCATAAAGGCTCTTGGCATAAACTGACAAGTCGATGAGTGCACCACCTCCCCGAATGACCTGCATGAGCATACCCAACCCGACAGCCAGCGTAATCATCAGGAAAAACGCCAATCCCAGTCCCAGGTATTTACTCAGCAGCGGTACCCAATTAGGCACGGGCAAGGCATCACTAATGAGGTTGATCCGTACGTCACGCTCTTTCCAGATCAGGTCGCCAACGTATAAAATCATCAGGATAAACAGAAACAGGCCCGTGAATAACCCCATTTTACTCAGCATGACATAGGTGGTGGGTAGCGTTCGGGACCCGTACCAGCCACCGGCATTATCGAGGGCCGAAAAAAGGAACATGCCCAATCCGCCAATGCATAGCGCCAGAAAAGGAAGGTCTTTCATCACCACTTTGGCATAGAACAGGGTCAAATGCCCAAGATTGCTAAACCAGGCACCCTGCCCGAAGCTACGCCTAACCTGCGCCAACGGTCGACGTAACGCACTGGCATTCAAATCAGCTCTCTTTTGTGTTTCCTTTTTCCGTTTAAGCAGACCGTTCGTCGGTTGGTAAGAGAAGAACCGATATGTGGCAAGCAATGCTAATCCGGCGATACCCACCCACAACAGCCGATTCCAAAGCAGCATATCCGATAGCGGCAGAAGCTGGTTGTTCTGCTGGCTGATGGACCAGTACTGGGTGCTATATCCGACGGCCCGCAAACCGAATGGGTCGAGCAGAGCCGCCGTTTCGCGCCGGTCCATCTGGGAAAGCAGAGTGCCAGACAGTAAGTAAAGCATCAGAAAAACCATGCCCTGCGTAAAAACAACCAGCATTTTTCGGCTGAGCGCACCGACGGTAAAGAAAATACTGCCAACGATCAGTGCGTTTGGTACGATAATCATCCAGTACGGCTGCCAGTAGGTGGCTGCCTTGAAAGGTAATAACCGGTCGGCGTTGCGCCAGGGAGCAACCTCGCCCAGCATCAACCCTAGCGGGATAGCAGCCAGCGTAACGAGCAGAACGAGCATAGCCCCCAGGTAACGGCCCGTCAAAAACTCCCATCGGCGTATGGGCTTTGTAAAAAACAACGCATCGATGCGGCATTCAAAATCGCGCACCACCGACACACCCATGATGGCCGAACTAATGAGGACGCCCATCAGCATGAACAGAACCAGGCTGATGCGCGCCACCACCATAGTTGCATTATCTTTAATAGCTCCGCCCGATAATCCCTGAATCAGGTCGGTAGCAACGGTGGCGAAGCTAACGCCCAGCAGTAGCGCAAAAAACAAGTACGTTGCCGGGCGGTTTCGGCGGTAGGTGAACTCGAAGCGGAGAATGGATAACCAGTTCATAGAACAGACGGAGAAAACGGATGGACGAAAAAGAGCTTTGGATCAAACGGTCTGCGTATAGGCATCCACGTTAGGCAACCGACGCGGTCTCAATTGGCCGGGAACGATTGTGATTTCTGGCACCGGTTATTTCTGTAAAATAAACTTCTTCCAACCCGGCCTCAACGGGAACAAAGCCGTATCCAGGCATAGATGGAGCGTAGACGTAGATGACTGGTTCGCCGGCAATCATGCGCTCGTTGATGACTGTATGCATCTGCTGCATCAACTCTACATCCTGAGGACGCACAGACTTCTTCCAGATCTGGCCCTTGAGCCGGGCCATGGCCTCGAGCGGATGACCCGTCAGCAGAACCTGGCCTTTATTGACAATCGCCATCCGGCGGCACAGTTCCTGCACATCTTCGACGATATGGGTCGATAAAATGACGATGGCTTCCTGACCCAGCCCAGCCAGCAGATTTAGGAACCGGTTCCGTTCGGTGGGGTCCAGTCCCGCCGTAGGTTCATCGACAATGATCAATTTAGGATTCCCCAACAGCGCCTGAGCAATCCCGAACCGCTGGCGCATACCACCCGAATAACCACTCAGGTTGTTCTTCCGAACGTCCCACAGGTTAACGCGATGGAGCAGCGTTTCGACCGTCTCTTTACGTTCGGCGCGGTTATGAATACCTTTCAACACCGCCAAGTGATTCAGCAGGGTTATGGCATCGATGCGCGGATAAACCCCGAAATCCTGGGGCAAATAACCCAGTACCCGGCGTAATTCATCGGGTTGGCGAACAGCGTCAATATCCTGACCATCAACATCCTGCAAAACCACTCGTCCTTCGTCGGGCAATTGTAAGGTAGCAATCGTGCGCATTAAACTTGATTTACCGGCTCCGTTCGGGCCAAGCAGCCCAAACAACCCTGGTTCGATCGTTAACGATACGCCGTTCAGGGCACGAATCGAACCAGCAGACTGGCCGTTTTGGTATGTCTTGGTCAATTTATCGATTAGTAATTTCATGCTTGTAGGAGAATAAAAGTGAAAGAGGGCGCCAACCATGTCTGGTTTATCGCTTGCTCAGTCAAAGCAAGCTTTCGGGAACTGACCGCGAAAATTATTTCGACCAGTGCGTCTTTTTCATCGACCAATAGAGGAGTCATGTCGACGATGGCAACGTCCGCAGATCAGCTATATCTGCGTAGCATTCATCGTGCATGCGCGCGGCAATTCATCGTATAGGCCGATGGACCGGCTTTACCAAATGCGACTACTGCACCTTTTTATCCTGTTGCAAAACCGCAATAATCAAGTCGTTAAGTGGCAGGCTAAGCAGGTCAATGAGGCTAATGCCGTACAAAGAGGTTACCTGTTGCAGAACGGTCAGAGATAGCTCTGTCCGACCGGTTTCCTTTTTACTATAAGCGGCCTGGCTAACGCCTAACTGAAAGGCGACGTATTCCTGGGGATAGCCGTGGATTTCCCGGAGTTTGCGGATTTTGATAGCAATGTGGTTCATGAGATAGATTGAGAAAGTTTGTGTTGTTTGACCGACACAAATGAAAAGTAGTCGAACAGGAACAGAAACTTGTTTCGACAAATGCATTCAATCCATCGACCAATGCATCATTCCATCGGCTGATTGATTATTGCACTCACGGGCTATATCGATGAATGACAAGTACTTATACAAGATGAGAGAATGCTGGAAATAGAACCCATATAACCTATCTGAATAAACTATATCTCAAGGGGTTACGATACAACCGATGGTTATTGAATCTGGCCTGGGCAGAGGCAACCTTTGTTTCATCAAAACAGCACAAAAATTCAATTCTAAATCAATGTTAACCATAAAGAAAACAAGCCATGAAAAATCGTATCAACTCCGAATTCTCTTTTGAAGTCTGGATCAACAATGACTTTGACTTAATGGCCAACGAAACTGGCTCTTACGATGACAATTGGCTCGTCTCTGCCAGCGACCTCTTTGGCCAGATGGACTTACCGACGGATGACACAGCCAATTATTACGACGAAGCGGCTTAGTCAGTTACCAGTCACCTTACTACATGCTGAAGAATTTTGCTGGAATAGGTAAGAATCTTTCGCTACAGATGGAAATCCAACGGTAACTGGTCGTTATAACCTAATTGACTAAATTACAATGCTTAGTTATTGATAGTCAACTATTTGCCCTACAACTTTGTGCCATCAAAACAGGAATAACTAATACAAAAAAAGCCAAAATAGATACTTTATAAATCAATTAAGTCATGCAAAACAAATCAGTACATTCGAACGAATTAACGCCGTTGAGCGAAGTCGAGCTACAACAAACGACGGGCGGCAGTGACGACATGCCCGTGCTGGTAGACATTAGTTTTCCCCGCCCATTTCCCATCATTAAGTTTCCGCCTATCAAGTTCCCGCCTATCCGGTTACCATTACCACTGCCAATTGATCCAGTTACGCTGTAGGCCAGAAAAGTAATTAGTTATAGTCTAGCATAGAAGTTATACATAGTAAGCTAATCGTAACCTCAACCCGTCATACACCAACGCAGGTCTTTCAGGACCCTAAGAGCACATAGCTCGGCCTAGGTGGTGGCTACGGGATAGCTGATCACAGAAATTAACAGTCGCTTAACGGATGAATACAGGTGGGATAAGATCGGGTAACTCCCCCGCTCTATCTGGCGGGGGAGTTCTTACAATGACCAACCGATCCCAGCATAAATTAGTATCTAAAGCTATATGTTATAACCAATAGTTATTGATATAAAAAACTATATATCAGAAGTTTACATCATAATTCAACTAATACATAACCAGATATCATGACTAAAATGAATCTAGTAGTCGCGGCTGGATTACTGCTCCTGGCGACCGCCTGCAAAGAGAGTTCTCCGGTGTCACCTGCTCATATACTATCAGAAGGAAGCCCCCCCGTTCCAGAATTGATCATTCCATTAAACGATTCGGTATACGTGGACAAAGGCAAGGGTAAACCGATCAAGGAAAAACCCGAAGTGCCTGGCTCACTACGCCATGTCGACGTAATGCCCAAAGAGGTGATCGACGAAAAGTAGGCATGAAGCGACTCTTGCACAAACAGTGTGAACGAACCTAACATAATAAATCAATCCAAAATAAGATGCTAGTAGACTTAACAAAAACAGACTTAGAGACGATTCAGGGCGGAAATTGGCTCAACGACCTGGCTTGCGCAGCCGATACTGTTCTCGACGTATGCGATGACTTTCAAAATAATGGGTCAAACCGTCCATTTAAGAAATACGAATAAACAAATAAACCCATGCAAACAGACAACCAAATTCAGGAACTCACTCAGAAAGAACAACAGGAGCTGACAGGCGGCAACTGGCTGCAGGAGGCTGCGAAAGCTGTTGCCGATGCCATACTGGACATGATCAGCTACAAGGGGCCACAGGCCTAACGCTGGAACGACCGTACTCCACCTATTACGCTGGTGTGGAGTTTTCAATCACGAATTAATTAATGACCACAGGGTTAGCGCGTTATCTGCTGAATAACTCAAGGAAGATGCCTGTAATACGTTTGATAGCTATCGGGCACAGATCCCGTAGGTAACGATCAGGCAGACAGTTTTTACGAGCGATATCCTTCCCCTGGTGGAATAGATTGAGAGTGCCCTTGCAGCCAACGCATTCCGGATTAAGCCGATGCTGAAGGGATATTGTATACGTAATATTCTATCATTTTAACAAACCAAACAATGACTAATTTTAATTTTGACCAAGCTGAAGTTGTCGAATTAAAGGCCAACGAAATGACCGAAGTAGATGGCGGTGGTGCCATCGGAACGATACTCTGTATCGCTGGTGCAATTTGTAATTTTCTCGGACTGTAGGGTAAAGCAACTTGATTAACTACGATCTCAATACTTTGACGAATGTACCTAATTACCCTTAGCGGGAAGATGGCATAGGCCAGTATAAAATTCAGGTAGATTTCTTGTCGAAGAATGATGCAAATGTTAATCAGAATGCAATAACTTGACAATATCCTCCACAGCGAAAGTCGCCCAGACCAAGCAGGATTACGAACAATATAGTTTACTTATTTTATACTAATTTAATCAATCAGACAATGACTAATTTTAATATTGACCAAGCTGAAGTAGTAGAATTGCATGCCGCTGAAATGACCGAAGTTGAAGGTGGCGGTATCATCGGATTAGTACTCACTGTTGCTGGTATCATTTGCAATTATTACGGAGTATAAGGCCGATTAATCTGGCCATGGTTTCAGGTAATATAGTTCAATTCTTATTAACTATCAAAACAAATTAAACAATGACTAATTTTAATGTTGACCAAGCTGAAGTTGTCGAATTGAAAGATGCTGAACTGAAGCAGGTTGATGGCGGGAGCGTCCCCTGGGGCGAAATCCTCAAAAATATCGGTGAAATAGTTGACACAGCGGGTGGCTTTATCGATGGTTTATTAGGCCGCACACCACAGAAATAATAACTTTCTCAATTCTAATTATTTACTAAAAAACTATAACGACAATGACTACTTTTAGCGAAGTAAACGAATTGAACATTCAGGAAGCAAATGAAGTAAATGGCGGTGACTACACGCAGGGATACCACGCTGGTAGTGCTGTTCGCAATCTCATCACCGAAGTTGGTGCTGCGGTAGGTGGCTTTGTTTCTGGCCTGTTTGGTTATTAATTTATTGAAAATCTATATCATCTATTTATAATCTTTTTATAACATGAAAAATTTAACTGAGAAAGAACTTGTTGACATATATGGTGGTAACCCCACAGATACATACAATGCTTTTCATGAGGCTGGCAAAGCTGTTCATGACGCGGTTGTAAACGCCTATAACGCGGTTGTAGATTGGTGGAATAGCTAAGCCAATTACTAAATGCATTGATCAACCTGTGTGTACTGACAACGGTATATACAGGTTGATTTTTTCTGCAGAATTACCCTTTTTTTAAGATAATATTACGATTATTCAAACGGCGTATTTTTTCCGTCTGTTAACAGAAAACGGTTATTGCTTTGATCCACAAGGCAAAATTTTCCAATACTCAGTTCATTCCCAATAAATACCCTGATCGTCTGGTACTTTTGGGAAGTGAATCAATTATTCTCCCCTGTTATAAAGTACAACGGCCCGTTATTGAACGCCGTGTAGCACCGTCCGACCTTTGAGATAAGATTTTATCCCAAACGTCAATACGATGCAACATCAACTACACCCGCCTACCGTTATCGAGCATACGACGGAGGCTTACCTGCCTCAGGTTACGGTTCGGGGGCAGCTTATCTATTGCACAGTTACCCTTGCCATCGTTGCCGCCCTTTGCTCGCTTCCATTCGTACATACGGAGGTATCTGTGCAGAGCAGTGGCATGGTCCGTACGGTAGCTGAACGCAACGAACTTCGCCCTCTCGTGGCTGGCACAATCGCCGAAGTACTCGTCCACGACAATCAGCCGGTGCGCCGGAACCAGCCTATGATCCGGCTCCAAACCGAAGTACTGGACAGTAAACTCCGGCTGAACCGCTCGCAGCAAAGCGAAAAAAATCTCAACATCCACGACCTCGACCGGCTCGTGCACGCTTCCCGCCAAAACCTGCTGTCCGTATCGGGCCTGCAATCACCGGTAGTGCGGCAACAGTATGAACAATTCCGCTTTTTGCTTACTGAGAACACCCAAACGCAAACCAAACGTAAACGTGAGTTAGATGTGACCCAGCAGCTTTACCAGGACAAGGTATTGGCGAAGCAGGAGTTCGAAGACAAAGAATACACTTACAATACGGTGGTTGCGCAATACGCATCGCAGATAGAACGGCAGGTGAGCGAATGGCAGGCCAGCCTCAACCAACACCAGCTCGCCCTCGATGAACTCCGCGCTCAGGAACGTCAACTACTCAACGAGCAAAACCTGCATACCATCAAAGCCCCCGTGGCCGGTACAGTCAGTCAGTTGGGCGGCCGCTATCCTGGCTCCTATGTACAGCCCGGCGAAGTGCTCGGTGTGATCTCGCCCGATTCCAACCTGCTGGTCGAGTGTTACGTATCGCCAAAAGATATTGGCCTGCTACGGCCCGGTATGATTACCCGGATGCAGGTCGACGCCTTCGACTACAATCAGTGGGGCATGGCGCAGGGCAAAATTACCGAAGTCTCGAACGACATCATTGTGATGAACGATACGCCCGTGTTTCGGATCAAATGCCAGCTCGATCAAAACTTCCTCTCCCTTAAAGAAGGCTATAAAGGCTACCTCAAAAAAGGCATGACTGTGCGGGCGCGGTTTGTCGTCACGCGTCGCAGCCTGTTCGACCTCCTCTACGACAATGCCGACGACTGGCTCAACCCGAAGAACACCCCGGCCCTGGCTACGAAATAAAAGCAACTCCCTCCTCAAGAAATCATGGCAAAGAAAACGATAATCAAACAGCACGACATCACCGACTGCGGGGCGGCCTGTCTGGCGTCGATCTCGGCGCATTATAACCTGATGATGCCCATTGCCCGCATCCGGCAGATGGCGTCTACCGACCAGAAAGGAACCAATGTATTGGGCATGATTGAAGCAGCCCATCGGCTGGGTTTCCAGGCGAAGGGCGTACGGGGCACGTTCGAAAGCCTGAGCAAGATTCCCAAACCTGCCATCGCTCACATCATCGTCAAGGAAGTCCTGCACCATTTTGTGGTCATCTACGAGGTGACCGACAAACACATCGTTGTCATGGACCCCGGCCCTGGCAAATTCGTGAAACACACTCACGAAGAGTTTAAAAAAATCTGGACCGGCGTGTTGATTCTGCTGCTGCCCGATGATCAGTTTACGGCAGGCAACGAGAAAGTGTCGGCTATGCAGCGTTTCTGGCAATTGGTACGGCCACATCGCAGCGTGATGATACAGGCGCTCTTCGGCGCGCTGATTTATACCGTGCTGGGCCTCTCGACGTCGATTTATGTGCAGAAGATTGTCGACAACGTCATCGTGGAAGGGAACCGGAATCTGCTCAACCTGCTCAGTATCGTGATGGTGCTGATTCTGGTGCTACAACTCTTCATCGGCAGTATGAAAAGCATGTTTGCGCTCAAAACGGGGCAACAAATCGACGCCCGGCTGATTCTGGGCTATTATAAACACCTGATGAAACTGCCGCAACAGTTCTTCGACACGATGCGGGTGGGTGAAATTATTTCCCGCATCAACGACGCGGTGAAGATCCGGGCGTTCATCAATGATGCGGCTACAGGGCTGGTTGTCAATGTGTTTATCGTGCTGTTCTCCTTCGGCATGATGTTTACCTACGACTGGAAACTGGCAATGATTATGCTGGCGGTCATTCCCTTCTACGGCGCTATTTATTTGATTGTCAACAAGCTGAATAAGAAATACCAGCGGACACTGATGGAAGATGCCGCCGAACTGGAGTCGCAGTTGGTCGAGTCGCTGAACGCGATGGGCACCATCAAACGGTTCGGGCTGGAGGAGTTTGCCAATGTCAAGACCGAGACGCGATTCATCAAACTGCTCAAAACCATTTTCACCTCGGCCCGTAACTCGGTCTGGTCGGGCAACGCTACGGAAATCGTCTCGCGGTTGTTCACCATCGTACTCCTCTGGGTGGGGTCCGGCTTTGTCATCGACAATCAGATCACTCCCGGCGAGTTGCTTTCGTTTTATGCCCTCATCGGCTACTTCACGGGGCCAGCAAGCCAATTAATTGGCGCTAACCGAACCGTGCAGGACGCCCTCATTGCCGCCGACCGTTTGTTCGAGATTATGGATCTGGAACGGGAAGAGACCGAAAATAAAATCGAACTCAAACCGGAGATGATTGGCGATATCCGCTTTACCGACGTCTCATTTCGCTATGGTACCCGTACACAGGTATTCGATAACCTCAGCCTAACGGTGCCTCGCGGGAAGATCACCGCCGTTGTGGGCGAAAGCGGGTCGGGTAAGTCCACCATGCTGTCACTGCTGCAAAACCTGTATCCGCTCCAGAGCGGCAGCATTCACATCGGCGATTACGACATCAAGCACATCAGCAACGATAGTATCCGGCGTCGGGTGAGCGTGGTCCCGCAAAAGATTGACCTCTTTGCCGGAAACGTAATTGATAATATTGCCGTGGGCGAATACCAGCCCGATATGCAGCGGATTGTAGCCATATGCCAGCGACTTGGCATCACAGATTTCATCGAGAAACTACCCAATGGCTTTCATACCTACCTCGGCGAAAATGGGGCGAGTTTGTCGGGTGGACAGAAGCAGCGCATCGCCATTGCCCGGGCGCTGTACCAAAACCCGGATGTCTTGATCCTGGATGAAGCTACTTCCTCGCTCGATTCAATTTCGGAGCAGTGTGTACAGGAAACAATTCAGCATTTGCGTGAACACAACAAAACAGTCATTCTCATTGCGCACCGGCTGAGCACCGTGATGAACGCCGACAAAATTGTGGTTATCGAACAAGGGAAATTAATTGAAGAAGGGTCGCATTTCGAGTTGCTGGCTCAGCAAACCGCTTATTACAAACTCTGGGCCTCCCAGATGCCCCTGACCATTAACATGCTGGCTCAGTCGCCACTGGATTTACTCCAGATCAGCGCCAACGGCGATCAGCCCGTTTCGAGACTTGACAGTACCGACTCTAAAACTGCCTTAGCTGTATGAAAATCATATACCTGCTCCTGCTCGCGTTGAGCCTACTTAACCCGGCCAAGGCTCAGGGTACCGAACCCTCCCTGCCTGCATCCATCGAGCCGCGCTCGACTACATTGACGCTGGAACAGTGCATTACACTGGCGTTAGAAAATCAGCCAGTCCTGCGGCAGTCAGTTCTGCAAAAACAAGTAGCCGACAATACCGTGGAGCAGACTCGCAAAAGTCAGTTGCCAGTCATATCAGCCCTAACCAACCAGGGAATGAACTTCGGGCGTAACGTTGATCCATATACGAATGGTATTACCAACGCCCAGATTGCCACCAGCAACGCCGGATTGGGAGTAAATTGGACTGTTTTCAATGGTTTTCAGCTAAAAAATAATTTGCTTCAGCAAAGCCTGATCGCCCAGGCAAGTCAATTTGACGTGGCCGCCATCAAGAACAGCCTTACGCTTAATACCTTACTGGCTTATTTGCAGGTACTGTCGGCACAGGATTTACTAACGGCTAGCGCCGTGCAGGTATCGGTAGCGCAGGCTCAGGTTGAACGAACCGAAAAACTGGTAAAGATGGGCACCGTAGCTCCCTTCAATCTTTATGATGCCAAAAGTCAACTGGCAATCGATGACATGCAACAGGTACAGGCCAAAACGAACCTGAATGCGGCCCTGCTGGCCTTGTTGCAGGTATTGAACCTGCCCGCCACCACCCCGTTAGAACTTGTTCGGCTGTCGGACACGATGTCATCAATGCAGTCCGGCCTAGCCGATGCACACCATTTGTATAGCCAGGCTCGTACATTCATGCCTGAAGTGCTGGCCGCTGATCTGCGCACGAAAGCAGCACAAAAAGGAATCGACCTGGCCAAAGGAATCGCTTATCCAAGCGTAACACTGACGGCCAATTGGGGAACCTCGTTCTCCAGTGCGGCCCGACAGAATGTA
>NZ_CP010429.1:6382500-6615000 GCF_000974425.1 Spirosoma radiotolerans | reverse complement strand
AGATGCCGCTTACCCGCCACGGGACGGAAAGACCCCGTGCACCTTTACTACAGCTTAACATTGAATGCCGGTCAGTCATGTGTAGGATAGGCGGGAGGAGTTGAAGGGGTGTCGCCAGGCATCCTGGATCCAACCTTGAAATACCGCCCTTGGCTTACTGGCGTTCTAACCCTGTGATGGGGGACGTTGTTTGGTGGGTAGTTTGACTGGGGTGGTCACCTCCGAAAGGGTAACGGAGGTTTCCCAAGGTTGGCTCATACCGGACGGTAATCGGTAGGGGAGTGCAATAGCAGAAGCCAGCTTGACAGTGAGGCCCACAAGCCGATCTGGGACGAAAGTCGGGTATAGTGATCCGGTGGTTCCGCATGGAAGGGCCATCGCTCAAAGGATAAAAGGTACGCCGGGGATAACAGGCTGATCTCCCCCAAGAGCTCACATCGACGGGGAGGTTTGGCACCTCGATGTCGGCTCGTCACATCCTGGGGCTGGAGAAGGTTCCAAGGGTTCGGCTGTTCGCCGATTAAAGTGGCACGCGAGCTGGGTTCAGAACGTCGTGAGACAGTTCGGTCCCTATCTGTGGTGGGCGTGGGAATACTGACGGGATCTGTCCTTAGTACGAGAGGACCGGGATGGACTCACCGCTGGCGGATCAGTTATCATGCCGGTGGTATGGCTGAGTAGCTACGTGGGGATCAGATAAGCGCTGAAAGCATCTAAGTGCGAAACTGGCCTGAAGATGAGTGTTCCGGTATAAAGGGGTGTTGGAGACGACGACGTGGATAGGCGGCAGGTGTCAGGGGTGAGAGCCTTTTAGCTGAGCCGTACTAATGGCCCCGGACGCGTGTTTAAGTTTCGCTTTGCAAGAATCGATTGCTATTGATTGTTAGGTAAGGAAGGTTAGTTTGCTATCATTGAAGTCTCTCTCTGTAGGAAAAAAGACATACGATATTGACTGGTAACAGTCGAAAGAGTCAATTAGGTTGGTGTAGTTTAGGCGGGTGTTCACCTCTTCCATTTCGAACAGAGTCGTTAAGCCCCGTACTGCCGATGGTACTGCTGTCATAAGCGGGAGAGTAGGAAGATGCCACCTATTGAAACCAAGCGAAAGCCTGTCCCACAAGGACAGGCTTTTTGCGTTTAAGATTGTTGGTATTTGATCGTATCAATTGCTAGCGCATTAGTAGATCAAGTACTTTTGGGTCTTCGTTTTTATATAGATCAACGGTTAAGATCCCAACAACTTAATGCGTACATTTCTGCTTACACTGGCATGCTTTTTATATGCCCTCAGTTTCTCGTTTTCCCAATCAGTTTCTCCACAAATTGACCCTGTTGAATTAATCAATCCGTTGATGGGCACAGCTTCCAAGCCCAGCTTATCCACCGGAAACACCTATCCATCCATATCCTTGCCTTGGGGAATGAATTGCTGGATGCCACAAACCGGCAAAATGGGCGACGGTTGGGCGTATACCTACGATGCTGACAAACTTCGCGGATTTAAGCAAACGCACCAACCAAGTCCGTGGATCAACGATTATGGCCAGTTTGCTATCATGCCAATTACTGGTAAACTGCGGTTCAATGAAGATGAACGGGCTAGCTGGTTCTCGCATAAATCGGAAATTGCCAAACCGTATTACTACAAGGTTTATTTGGCTGATCATGACGTAACGACAGAAATAAGTCCGACGGAGCGTGCGGCTGCTTTACGATTCACCTTTCCGCAAACCGAAGATGCGTATGTAGTCATTGACGCACTGGATAAAGGATCTTACGTAAAGATTCTTCCTGGTGAAAGTAAAATTATTGGGTATACGACCAAAAACAGCGGGGGTGTGCCAGATAACTTTAAGAATTACTTCGTCATTCAATTCGATAAGCCGTTTGCCAACACAGCCGTATGGCATGATAAGCAATTAGAAATAAATGGACTTGAACAAAAAGCGGATCATGTTGGCGCTGTAATTGGCTTTAAAACCAAAAAAGGTGAACAGGTATACGCTCGTGTAGCTTCGTCATTTATCAGCGCCGAGCAAGCTGAACGGAATTTAGATGAGATTGGGAAAGATTCGTTTGATACAGTCAAAGAGAAAGCCAAAGCTATTTGGAACAAGGAGCTAAGTAGAATCTCAGCCGAAGGAGGGACAGATGAGCAACTCAAGACATTTTATTCCTGTCTTTACCGCACAATGCTTTTCCCTCGTAAATTCTACGAACTGGATGCTGCAAAAAAAATTGTGCATTACAGCCCTTATAACGGCCAGGTCTTACCTGGGTATATGTTCACAGATAATGGGTTCTGGGATACGTTTCGGGCCGTCTTTCCGCTCTTCAATTTAACACAACCCACCTTAAACGGCCATATCATGGAGGGCCTGGTGAACGCTTATAAAGAAAGTGGGTTTCTACCCGAATGGGCCAGTCCGGGACATCGGGACTGTATGATCGGGTCGAATTCGGCATCAATCATTGCCGATGCGTATTTAAAAGGTGTTCGGGGTGGTTACGACATAAATACGTTATACGAAGCTATTTTAAAAAATACCGAGACTGAAGGGCCACTTAGTTCGGTAGGCCGAAAAGGGGCGAACTACTATAACAAATTAGGTTATGTACCCTACGATGTCAAAATCAACGAAAATGCCGCCCGGACCCTGGAATACGCCTATGACGATTTCACGATTTATCAGTTGGCTAAAGAGCTGAAGCGGCCACAGAACGAGCTGGATCGGTTCGCCAAACGATCTCAGAATTACCGGAACCTATTTGATCCATCTACCAAGCTCATGCGGGGGAAAAACGAAAATGGTACGTTTCAGGCTTTATTTAACCCATTTAAATGGGGTGATGCCTTTACGGAAGGCAATAGCTGGCATTATACCTGGTCTGTTTTTCACGATGTGCAGGGGTTGGTTGGCCTCATGGGTGGACAGAAGGAGTTTGTAAAAATGCTGGATTCAGTTTTTGTCGTGCCTCCCGTTTTTGATGATTCGTATTACGGGTTTGTTATTCATGAAATTCGCGAGATGCAAATCATGAATATGGGTAACTACGCCCACGGCAATCAGCCGATTCAGCACATGATCTACCTGTATAATTATGCAGGTCAACCATGGAAAACGCAGTATTGGCTGCGTGAGGTAATGAACCGACTTTATCAGCCCACACCCGATGGCTATTGTGGCGATGAAGATAATGGCCAAACGTCGGCTTGGTACGTGTTCTCGGCCATGGGTTTTTACCCCGTTTGCCCCGCTACAGATCAGTATGTGTTGGGTGCGCCGTTGTTTAGGAAAATAACGGTGAAGCTGGAAAATGGAAAAACACTAACCATAAACGCACCAGCGAATAGTGCACAAAACCGGTATGTCAAAGCACTTAGCTTAAACGGCAAACCGTATAACCCAAACTGGGTAAGTCATAAGGAATTGATGCAGGGTGCTCGATTGGACTTTCAGATGGTAGACAAGGCCAATACCCGGCGCGGTACCGATGCAGCTAACTTTCCGTATTCATTCTCGTCAGCCAAAAAATAAAAAGAGAGGTGAGTTCTGAGCATTAAACGTTATCCCAGAACTCACTTATCTGTTTCAAAACGTCGTCGACAGTGTCTGCCACGAGCAGTATAGAGCGGTTCTCAGCTTTTAGAAAGCCGTCGGCAACCATCCGGTCGAGTTGTTGAAGCATGAGATCGTAAAAGCCATTTGTGTTAACAATAGCGACGGGACCATCATACAGCTTGAGTTGTCGCCAGGCCAGAATTTCAAAAAGCTCATCCAGGGTGCCATAGCCGCCGGGTAAGGCAATAACACCTTTGGCCAACTGTACCATCTTGAACTTCCGCTCGTGCATGGTCTCAACAAAGTGTAATTCAGTAAGCGTTTGGTGAGCAACTTCCAGGTCAGCGAGGAAGTTAGGGATTACGCCTGTCACCTCACCCCCATTTTTCAGTACGGCGTTGGCGACATTGCCCATCAGGCCAAAGCCACCCCCGCCATAAATTAGCCGAATATTGTTGGCCGCCATTTTTTCGCCAAGTTCAGCGGCTACCTCATTATATATTGGATTAACGCCGAGGCTCGACGCGCAGTAAACAACAATGCTATGCATAGGTAATACAGGCCTTCGCCTAGTTATAATTCAGAATAGAATTCTTCTTACTCAACTTAATTCACAAGCGCTTTGAGGTTTAAGCCGCCAAAGTCACCGGAACTCATAAGCAGAAGAACGTCAGCCGAATTGTGGTGTTTCGTAAGAAAAGACTGCAATTCATCAGGAGTAGTCAATACGCTTAAGCCAGGCTTATCAAAACCCAGAAGTACCTCATTAGCCGTTATTGCGTCTGGATTACCTTCCAACGCCTTTTTATCGACGTAGACCACCCCAGCATCCGCGGCTTCCAAAGTGCCCTTATATTGCTCTAAAAAGGCTTTGTTCAAACTACTGAATGTATGGAGCTCGACAACGGCCATTAGTTTCCTGTCTGAATATTGGTGTTTGACAGCCTCCGTTGTCGCTTCAACCTTGGCGGGTGAGTGGGCAAAGTCGCGGTAGATGATTCGCTGATCGCTTTCGGCCAGCTTCTCCAGCCGCAGGGCTACGTTTTTAAACGTTGGAATAGCTTCGTAAAATTGTTCTTCCGTAATTCCGATGCGGTCGCACAGGGTCATGGCCCCGGCAATGTTTTTCAGATTATGCTGGCCAAAAATCTGTACAGGTACTTTCGAACCCTTCTTGGTCAACAAAACAGTTTGCCCATTAACAATGGTAGCAGGATGCGGCAAATAAGGGATTTTGGTAATGTCTGTGCGTTCCTTTTGGCCAATGACATCCAGCATGTCATCTGACTCATCGAAGATTAGAATTCCTGCTTTAGGCATGGCTTCGGCCAGCAATTCAAACGCATCGACATACTCATCCCAGGTCGGGTAAATATTGACATGATCCCACGCAATACCACTAATGAGCGCAATGTGCGGCTGATAATGCAAAAACTTCGGCCGGGCGTCGATGGGTGAAGAAGGGTATTCATCTCCTTCTAGAATAATAATTGGTGCATCGGGCGTTAATTGAGCCATTGTCTCAAAGCCTTCGATCTGTTCCCCAACCAGATAATCGAATTTCCGCTTGTGGTATTTCAGCACATGCAAAATTAAGGCCGTTATCGTCGTTTTGCCATGGCTCCCGGCAATCACAACCCGTTGTTTCTGCCGGCTCTGCTGGTACATGAACTCAGGATATGAATAAATGGGTAAGCCTAGCTCCATTGCTTTAACAAGCTCAGGATTGTCCTTACGGGCGTGCATACCCACAATGACAGCGTCTAATTGGGCCGTTATTTTATCAGGAAACCAACCTGTTTCGGATGGTAGCAAACCATGTTGTTGTAAACGGCTTCGTGATGGTTCGTAGATTTCATCATCAGAGCCAGTGATGGTGCAGCCTTGTTGTTGCAGCGCCAGAGCGAGATTATGCATAGCGCTGCCGCCAATGGAAATAAAATGAATAACCTGAGACATTCGGTAAAATCAATCAGTGTCGAGTAACAAAAGTAGACGTTCTTTTTGGTTTGAGGAAAGAAGACAATCCGTTGTGGGAGAAAGTAAGTACCTACACTATTAATTTTCTGTTATTTCCGAATCAAACCCCCTACTTTTTCGTTGACTATCATGCGCATGTCCTTTCTTTGGAAAGCCCGATTTTCGGGGTCAATTTCGCAGCTGTTTTATCAAACCAAAACCGCAACGGCCAGTACCGTACCAACGGGCTGTGCCGCAGTAGGAAAACCCCATTTTATCCTCTAAACGTAGGGATGAAGACATATTATGACCTGATTGACCAGACGTTTGAATTCCCTACGCGGGAGTTCAATGTCGAGAACAATGAACTGATGTTCAATAATGTTCCGCTGATGGACATTGTCAAGGAGTACGGTACGCCCTTGAAACTGACCTATTTGCCAAAGATTACGGAGCACATTGAACACGCTAAGCTGTTGTTTAAGAATGCGATGAAACGGTATAATTACAAAGGCAATTACACCTATTGCTATTGTACCAAGTCATCTCATTTTCGGTTTGTGCTCGACGAAGTTCTTAAGAATAACGTGCACCTCGAAACCTCTTCGGCTTATGATATTCAAATCCTGAGAGAGTTATATAAGTCGGGTAAGATCAACAAGAGTACATACATTATTTGTAACGGCTACAAGCGCCCGCTTTACACGCAATACATTAGCGAACTTCTCAACGAAGGCTTCACCAACTGCATTCCGGTTCTTGATAACCTGAAGGAAATTGAAGCCTATGAGAACTCGGTGACGGCCGATACAGTGAACTTTGGTATCCGTATCGCTACGGACGAAGAACCGAACTTTGCGTTCTATACTTCGCGATTAGGCATTCGGTATAGTGATGTAAATGAATTATACCGAAATAAAATCCAGCCCAATGAAAAGTTCAAGCTCAAAATGCTGCACTTCTTCATTAATACGGGGATTAAAGACAGTGCCTATTACTGGAGTGAACTGAGCCGCTTCATGTATAAATATTGCGAATTACGGAAGATGTGCCCCGATCTCGACTCGATTGATATTGGAGGTGGCATGCCGATTCAAACGTCGTTCCAGTTCACGTACGATTACCAGGCCATGATTGATCAGATCGTGGAGAGTATTCAGTGGATTTGCAACAAGAACAATGTACCTGTTCCGCATATTTTCACGGAGTTTGGTTCCTACACGGTTGGCGAGAGCGGAGCGGTCATTTACAAAGTGATTGATCAGAAGCTGCAGAACGACAAAGAGTTGTGGTACATGATCGACGGTTCGTTCATTACGCAGCTACCTGATTCCTGGGGCTTAGGACAGAAATACATCATGCTGTCAGTGAACAACTGGGACAACCCTTATCAAAAGGTTAACCTGGGCGGCCTGACGTGCGATTCGCATGATTTTTATAATACAGAAGCCCACAGCGCCGACTTATACCTGCCCATTTTTGATCAGGATACGGAAGACCAGTATATCGGGCTTTTCCATACCGGCGCCTATCAGGAATCATTAGGTGGTTATGGTGGTATTCAGCATTGTCTTATTCCGGCTCCCCAACACGTTATCGTTGATAAAGATGAAGAGGGAAATCTGCGAACCCGGCTATTTGCACCAGAACAAAACAGTGAGGTTATGCTCAAAATCTTGGGTTATGGTGGAGCTGAGCCTGGCATGACGGAACTCGAAGCAACCGAAGCCGCCGAAGAGCGTGAAGAAGAAGCTGAGTTGATGAAAGAGGAGAACTAGACAGTACTCTTTGCCAGCTTAGCCTCGATAATTAACAGACGCGGCAGCCTGACAAAAAAATGATACATCGTACAGTTTTTGGCACTATATTCGTTTATCAATCTGAAGGTTAGGGCAAAAAACGGAACTATTTATTCATGAAAAAATTACTGATTTTTGGTGCTGTACTGGCGACGTTATCGCTCGGCTCGTGTTCGCGCAAGGCTAATTGCCCTGCCTACGGAAGTGTACAGAAACCTGCGCCAAGCCAGGTTCGGGCGTAAACGAAAAATTTTAGGCAAAAAAACACCTCCCGTCTATCAAAAGATCGGGAGGTGTTTTTATTCTAGGCGTATTCCAGGACAAATCGGGATGCTTCCAGTAAACTGGTTGCACAGCCGTCGTACTCGGCTGAGGGCTCTGGTTCGTGAGCAATACGAACCGTTCGCACACCTACGCGCCTGCCCGCCTGCATATCACGCATCGCATCGCCGATCATCCAGGATACATCCGGTTCAATGTTATATTTAGCGATCGCTTTTTCGAGCAGTAACGAACCTGGCTTCCGGGTAAGTGATTCGCTGTCGTATTTGGGATGGTGAGGACAGTAATAGATATCGTCGATAAGCTGGCCACATTGATCCTGCAAGTAATTATAGCAGGTCATTACATCATCACGGGTATACAAGCCCTTGGCAATACCCGCCTGATTGGTAATCACAATCAACAAATAACCCGCGTCTTTTAATAAACGAAGTGCTTCGGGTACACCATCGGGGATGATAAAATCCTCGACTCGATACACATAGTCCGTTCGGTCTTCGTTCAACACTCCGTCGCGGTCTAGAAATATGCACTTGTTCATCAATGAAAGAAATCGTTTGGTAGAAAGCAATAATACAATTACTTAGTCAAATAATTGTATTATTCGCTTTAAAATTATCAATAAATGTTACGAACTGGCGAAAAAAAGCAGGCCCTCAACTAGCTAAGCTATATAAACTTATATGCCTAGGTCCCGTAATCGTTGCTCTAATGCTTGGATTTTAGCATCAGCATCGGCGAGTTTCTGGCGCTCCCGCTCCACAAGATCAGGTTTAGCATTAGCAACGAATTTCTCGTTCGATAGTTTTTTCAGCGTCGATTCGCGGAAGCCGATAATATAGTCCAGTTCTTTACGAGTGCTGGCAATCTCCTGTTCAACGTCAATTTCTCCGGCGATGTTGACAAAGAACTCGTCGCCTTTGATCAGGAAGGAAAGCGCCAGTTGATCGGCAGGAGCGGCCTGCGATTCACCGTCCGACTTCTCGTTGACATAACTAATCGACGAAACATTGGCCATTTTTTGTATCAGCGCTTCGAGTTTTTCAAACCGGTTAGACGAAGCCGTTTTGATGGCCAGCGGAAGTTCGGTTTTAGGCGAAATTTGCTTGGCGTTACGAATATTCCGAACATTGGAGATGACGTCAAACAGCGTTTCAAAGCTCGTTAATAATGGCTCATCGACCGTCCCCGCTTTTGGAAATGGGGCGATACAAATGCTATCGCCGTCCTGCCGTTCGCGAATGTCCTGCCAGATTTCTTCAGTAATGAAGGGCATGAATGGATGCGCCAGCCGCATAAGCCGCTCAAAGAAATCGATAGTAGCCTCGTACGTCTCCTGGTCTATGGGTTGGGGCGTGCCCGTTTCGGAGTCAAATGGAGGCTTGATAAGTTCGAGATACTGCGAACAGAAATCATCCCAGATAAGCTTATAAACCGCCTGTAACGCATCTGAAATACGGAATTTGCTGAAATCATCCTCAATCTGAAGCAGCGTGGCGTTCAGTTTCGATTCGAACCATTGAATAGGTAGAGACGCGAAGGGTCGCGTCTCCTGATCGGACGGATTTAACTGCTGACGCGTAGAAGACGCAAAGGATTGCGTCTCTACCTTCCAGCCCTTCACTAGTCGGAAAGCGTTCCAGATTTTATTGCTGAAATTCCGGCCTTGTTCGACTAGCTTTTCGTCGAACATCAGGTCGTTACCCGCTGCCGAACTGAACAGCATACCGGTACGCACACCATCAGCTCCGTACTGGTCGATGAGGTCGAGCGGATCGGGTGAGTTGCCTAATGATTTCGACATTTTCCGGCCGAGCTTATCGCGGACAATACCCGTCAGGTAAACATTCTTGAAGGGTGCTTCGCCCCGGTATTCATACCCGGCAATGATCATACGAGCCACCCAGAAAAACAGGATTTCGGGCGCTGTAACGAGATCGTTGGTTGGGTAGTAATAATTAATATCCGCGTTGTTAGGGTCTTTTAAACCGTCAAAAACGGATATGGGCCACAACCACGACGAGAACCAGGTATCCAACACATCTTCGTCCTGCGTCAGATCGGCCTCAGTCATGGCAAACAGCAGTTTCTCATGCTGCACTTTTTCCAAAGCTTCGTGCTTATTCTTGGCCACAATCACCGTCCCATCCTGCATGTAAAAAGCCGGTATCCGCTGGCCCCACCATAGTTGACGGCTAATACACCAGTCGTGTACATTCTCCATCCAGGAGCGGTACATGTTTTTGAACTTGGGCGGAACCAACTGGATGGTGTCGTCCATAACGTTTTTGAGCGCAGGCTTCGACAGCTCGTCCATTTTCAGAAACCACTGCAACGAGAGTTTCGGCTCAATAACGGCCCCCGTCCGCTCGGACGTCCCGACGTTGGATTTGTAATCTTCTGTTTTCTCCAGATTACCAGACTCTTCCAGCAGTTTAATAATTGCTTTGCGGGCGGCAAAGCGATCCATGCCAACCAAAATCTGGGCTTTCTCATTCAGCGTACCATCGTCGCTGAGAATATCCAGCACGGGCAGGTTGTGCGTTATACCGAGCGCATAGTCATTCGGGTCGTGAGCGGGCGTTACTTTCAAGCCCCCCGTTCCGAAATCCATGGTGACATACTCATCGGTAATAATGGGAATTTCCCGATTAATAAGTGGAATAATGGCTTTGCGGCCATGCAGGCGCGTAAAGCGTTCGTCATTCGGGTTCACGGCAATAGCTGCATCAGCCATGATCGTCTCCGGCCGAACGGTAGCAATGGTAATAAATTCCTGCCCGTTGCTACCAGCTATGTCATACCGAATGTACACCAGCTTTTGCTGAATCTCCTTGGTGATAACTTCCTCGTCAGATACCGCCGTGCGACCCTGTGGGTCCCAGTTAACCATCCGAACGCCCCGATAAATCTGACCCTTTTCGTAGAGGTCAACAAATACGTCGATAACGGAGTCGTACAAAGGGGGCTCCATCGTGAAGCGGGTACGGTCCCAATCGCAGGAAGCACCCAGTTTGCGGAGCTGCGACAGAATAATGCCCCCGTATTTATGTGTCCATTCCCAGGCATATTCCAGGAACTCTTCGCGGGTCAAATCTTTCTTATTGATACCCCGTTCCTTAAGCATGGCCACTACTTTCGCTTCGGTCGCAATGCTGGCATGATCCGTTCCGGGTACCCAACAGGCATTCTTACCCTCCATACGCGCCTTCCGGACCAATACGTCCTGGATGGTGTTGTTGAGCATGTGGCCCATGTGCAACACACCCGTCACGTTTGGGGGTGGTATAACAACGGTATAAGGCTCGCGCTCATCCGGCGTAGATTTAAAAAATTGATTATCAAGCCAATATTGATACCATGTGGCTTCAATCTCCTGGGGGGCGTATGTTTTTGAAATTTCCATAAATCAGTTGAAATCCGGTCTTCCGTTACTACCAGGACGGTTGATGCAGTAGAAACCGATAGCGAAGACTAGAGATAAAAAGCAAAATTAACTAAATTGGGTAGGGCGAAAAAACGAAAGCAGGTCTTTGCCAGTTTTATAAGAACACTTCATGAATAGGCAAACATGGAATTCGGAAAAATACATAATCTCGATACGGTTAATTTCAATCTACCGCCCGGAGCGGCCTTCAATGGCCGGATATGGGCGGCTGTTGAACCGCTACCCGTTAGCGACCGCCTTAAGCCCGCCGTTTTTATCGGTGGCCCTATCTGGGCTAACAAAGATTATGTCGGGAAAGTGTACCCATCTCATGCCAGGGAAAAGGATTTCCTGCATTACTACACCCGGCAATTCAATACCATTGAACTGAACCTGACGCATTACCAGATTCCAACAATGGGCATGATTGAAAAATGGAAGGCCGAAGCAACGGAGGGGTTTACCTACTGCCCTAAATTTCCGCAGGCCATCAGCCATGAACGCCATTTAATTGCAGCAGAGGGCCTGACCGAAGAGTTTGTCAATGCGGTACTGAGTCTGGAAGAATTTCTGGGTATGACGTTTCTCCAACTGCCACCCACCTTTGGGCCGGACAAATGGCCGGTGCTCGAAGCCTACCTCAGAAGCCTGCCCGACGAACTGGATGTAGCGGTGGAGTTTCGCCACCCGGACTGGTTCAGCAAAGCGCAAGTCTGGCAGCAAACCCTTGAGCGACTGTATGGTCTGCATAGGCATGTGGTGATTACTGATGTGGCCGGTCGGCGGGATGTATTGCACATGGGGCTGAGCAGCCCCGTTCTGACCCTGCGGTTTATTGCCAATGAAAGTCACCCGACAGATTATACCCGTGCCGATGCCTGGGTACAACGGTTGAAAACCTGGTTTGATAAAGGACTGCAGAAAGCGTATTTGTTTGTTCACGGCGGTGGTGACAACGACACGGCTCCCGAGCTGATTCTGTATTGGACACGCGAATTGAACAAACACTGCGGGTTAAACCTACCCGAGCCAGTGTTGCAACCAAAAGTAGTGCAGGGCAGTTTGTTTTAAATTATATTGCGTTCTATGAACTATAAAGATAGACTTGTTTCCGACTACCAGATTATGCTGGGTAAACCTGTCATTAAAGGTACTCGTATTACAGTGGAATTAATTCTGCGTAAACTGTCGGAAGGTGCTGTAATTGCTGATTTGTTAGCCATGTATCCGCACTTGCAGGAAGCAGATATATTGGCTGCACTAATGTACGCGTCTGACGTTATGGCTAATGAAGAGGTAATTATGCTGAAAGCAGCTTGATAATCGCTGACGAAAACATTGATCATAGTCTTATCGTATCGATTCGTGAGTTAGGCATTGAGGTATACTCTGTGTATGAGTCTAATCGAGGCATCCGTGATGAAACCGTAATAGAGTCATCACGTAATCCACCCCGGATAATTCTGACAGAGGATAAAGATTTTGGTGAGTAGGTATTTGCGCATAATGTAAAAGCAATTAGTGTTCTTTTACTGCGCTATCACTTTAAAGAAACAGAGACTATGCGCGAGGTTTTGGTCAAACTTCTGTCCGAAAGGCTTACCGAATTGGTCGGTTGTTTTACGACTGTAACAGTGCAAAAAATAAGAATACGCCGAATAGATTGATTCCTTTTTTGCTAACCGAAAGTAGTGCAGGGCAGTTTGTTTTGATTTAAACGTCTGGGCATTACCTTTGCTTCATGATTCTACAGGCAACAAAATATTGGCATCACCATTCTGAGCGGTAACGCAGCAGAACGAGATGCGCTTGTTTGTAAATTCGGTGAGATACGCCTGATTAACACACGATACAAAGCCCGGTTCTGCAAGGAGCCGGGCTTTCTTTATATGAAAACGGTCATTATCAAATACAACGCAGGCAACGTTCAGTCGGTTATGTATGCTCTGGAGCGGTTGGGCGCCAGTTATCTGCTGACGGACGATGAAGCGGAAATCCGCTCGGCCGATAAGGTTATTTTTCCCGGCGTAGGCGAAGCCAGCACCGCTATGGCCTACCTGCGCGAACGGGGCCTCGATCAACTGATCCCATCGCTGAAACAGCCGGTATTGGGAACCTGTGTGGGTATGCAGCTTATGTGCCGCCACTCGGAAGAGAATGACACGAACTGTATGGGAATCTTCGATATTGGCGTCCGGCGGTTTCCGAATGAGCCAGGTTTCAAAGTGCCACATACTGGCTGGAACAATATACATAGCCTGCAAGGGCCACTAACACAGGGATTGCCCGACAATGCCTACGTTTATTTTGTTCACAGTTTTGCCGCTGATATTTGCCCTGAAACAACGGCTGTCTGCGATTACGTCCGGCCGTTTAGTGCCATGTTGCACCGCGATAATTTCTACGCAGCGCAGTTTCATGCCGAGATTAGTGGAAACGTCGGACAGCGTATTCTGGAGAATTTTTTGAAATTGTAATTCGGTCGCGCTGGCGTTTCAGCATCCCAGCCGTATGTCATTCATAATCGGCGGACAAGATGTCCGCGTTACTCATGCATATCATTCCCGCTATTGACCTGATTGATGGTAAAGCCGTTCGGCTCACCCAGGGTGATTATAATCAGAAAAAAGAATACAACGCTCGTCCGCTGGAAGTAGCCCAGCAGTTTGAAGATGCTGGGCTAACCCGCCTGCACCTGGTTGACCTTGACGGGGCAAAGGAAAAACGGGTCATAAACTGGAAAGTCCTGGAATTGATTACGTCCAAAACCAACCTGCATGTTGATTTTGGCGGAGGTGTGCAATCCGATGAAGATTTACGGGTCGTGTTTGAATGTGGAGCTAAACAAGTAACGGGGGGAAGCATTGCCGTCAAAGCTCCTGACCAGATGGAGCGTTGGCTCTCGCGACTTGGTTCGGAGAAGCTCATACTGGGGGCCGATGCAAAAAATGAGAAAATCGCTGTCAGTGGCTGGGAAGAGGGCACCGACGTTTGGATCTATGATTTCCTGCAGAACTGGGTTGAAAAAGGAATCAACTATGTCATCAGTACCGATGTAGCGAAAGATGGTTTATTGCAGGGGCCTTCGTTCGATCTGTACCGGAACATGCAGGATCAGTTTCCCAACCTGAACATCATTGCCAGTGGGGGCGTCAGCAACATGGCCGATATTGAAACCCTGGCCGATATGAACGTCTTTGGCGTCATTGTTGGCAAAGCGATTTATGAGGGGCGCGTGACGTTGAAGGAGTTAAGTCGTTTTACGACTAGTTAAAGGCAGTTGTCTATGGGATACTATGGCGTGTTTCTGTTCGTCTGTCTAGCCATTTCAAACGGCTCAATAGGAAGTACAAATCCTGATCCAAAAGTGTACTTCCCGAATCTTACTGAAAAAATGGGTTTAAAAACTCCCAGATTAAAAGAGGGTGAGTACGAAATACGTGTCTGGGAAAAGTGTCAATTATGCTATGGAGAAGCTCATGTGCTTTACAGGTTAGTTAAGAAAGGGGAAAAGGTCAGCTTATCAAGATATACAATTCATTTTAATAAAAATGAGTTTATACGGGCGAAGCAAACAAGCTCAACAACTCGCTCTCTGCAGGAATTATGGAACCACTTGGTAGAGAAGGATATATTGACTTCGTCCTATCAGTCGACTGTTGAAGAAGAACTGCATCCTAAGCCTCAAAAAGATTCTACCTGGAACGTAATTGATGCTGATGGAAGCATTAGTGTACATGCCAAAAGAAAGAAGCCTTCATTTTGGATCGGAGATGGCGAGAGCTACCACTTTGACATTTTCAGTGCTGATAGTTATCGAATGTATGAGTATCACAATCCGAAAGAATATTTGAGACAAAGGCCAGACATTGTTGGATTACAAAAAGTAGTTTCTATTCTGGATGAGTTAAGTTCTGCTTTTTATTAATCGTTGCTAATCATGATTCAGGAATACACCATCAGTACCGATAAGAAAAAGCTTGACCTTGAGGTTATTCACCAATTTCTGAGTCAGGAGGCTTATTGGTGTAAAAATATCCCGGTCGAGATTGTTAAACGGTCCATTGATAACTCCCTGTGTTTTGGCGTTTATCAGGGAGCCAGTCAAGTAGGATTCGCCCGCGTCATCACCGATCTGGCGACCTTTGGCTATCTGGCCGATGTCTTTATTTTGCCCGACCATCGGGGCAAAGGCTTATCAAAACAACTGGTGGCTTTTATCATGGCATACCCCGCCTTGCAGGGCCTTCGCCGGATGATGCTGGTTACATTTGACGCCCACGGTCTCTACAAGCAGTTTGGCTTTCAGCCAGTTGAGAATCCCGAAAATGTACTGTCAATCAAAGCCTTTACTGCCTACTAATGCTCACGAAACGAATCATTCCCTGCCTTGATATTAAAGACGGCCGCACCGTGAAGGGCACCAACTTCGTCAACCTTCGCGATGCGGGCGATCCGGTTGCCTTAGCCGCTGTTTATGCCGAACAAGGTGCCGATGAACTGGTTTTCCTGGATATTACAGCCACCGTCGATGAGCGGAAAACGCTTATTGAACTCGTTCGTAATGTAGCGCACACGATCAATATACCCTTCACGGTTGGCGGGGGAATTTCTTCCGTGGCCGATGTATCGGCCTTACTCAACGCGGGTGCCGACAAGATTTCGATTAACTCGTCGGCCGTTCGCAATCCCGATTTGATCAATGAACTGGCTTTGGAATTCGGAAGCCAGTGCGTGGTGGTAGCTATTGATACACGGTATGTAAATGGGGAACACATCGTTCACACGCATGGTGGCCGCAAGCCAACCGAACTCCGCACGATTGCCTGGGCGAAGGAAGTGGAAAACAGAGGAGCCGGTGAAATCCTGCTAACCTCGATGGATACCGATGGAACCAAAGCCGGATTTGCCCTTGAGCTAACGGCGCAGATTTCAGGAAGCGCCAATATTCCGGTTATTGCATCCGGTGGCGCCGGTACGATGGACCATTTTGCAGATGTGTTCACTACCGGGAAAGCCGATGCCGGGCTGGCTGCCAGTATCTTTCACTTCAAGGAAATTGATATACCCGACCTGAAAGGGTATTTACGGGAGAAGGGAATTGACATGAGGATATGAAAAAGTCTGGGCTAATCCAGAGATTGGCCCAGACTTAAAAACTAAAACTTGAATCCCAGATCAAGCGACACAACTCTGTTTTTAGACGTCAACTCACTGGCCCGCGCTACATTGATCAATCCGCGCTGGTAACTCATGCCAACGTTAAACGCATTGTTCTGGTTGATTCTGTATTGTACACCCGCACCGAGCAACAGTTCAATGTCTCCGAAGCCGTATTGTCGGCGGGTGCCGCCACTCTCTGCCATGTAGAGGCCGTTGCGTGAGGGCTCCAGCGCTCGTTCTGCCAGCTTAATACTGATCAGGCCCCCCGTCTGAACGTACAGCCGCATGTTAGGGCCAATATTGTTGGCAAATAGTTTTACGGTTGCCGGAATTTGCAGGTATTGCAAATTGTAGACAGACTCCTTTTCGGGAGCGCCCGGATTCCAGACGGTCTGGCCAAAAGAGCCAGGCATCTGAAAGCCCGACCGCTTGATGGTATACCAAAGCCCAGTGCTGAATGCATAGCGATCCTTAAAGAAAAAATAATCGAGCGTTGGCCCAACGCTCATTCGAACGCCTGCGCCGTTGTTGCTGAACCCCCGATAGGTGCCT
The DNA here is from genome assembly GCF_000974425.1 of Spirosoma radiotolerans. Classification (NCBI taxonomy): domain Bacteria; kingdom Pseudomonadati; phylum Bacteroidota; class Cytophagia; order Cytophagales; family Cytophagaceae; genus Spirosoma; species Spirosoma radiotolerans. The sequence continues at coordinate 6,598,255 of NZ_CP010429.1, read as the reverse complement.
GTTCCTTCAGCCGTGTTAAGATCAAGCGAGGGAGCAAACCGAATTCCCATCTCGATGAGGTGACTAGGCCAGGCGTAATCGGGACCAGAGCCATACCCATTGTTGTCGGTCTGGTTTTGAGTCGTCTGTTGCTTCCGGCGCCGACGCTTGCGATCATCGTCGTAGTCACGACGGTTTTTGTCCTGACCGTCATAATTATCCCCTAATATTTTACGGAATCGTTTTTCGGTAACGCTCGATTCCTTCGTTCGCATCTGGTAGAGTGCGGGTGATGTGGACTGCGCCCAACCACTGCCAGCAGCCAACATGGCTAAAATCAAACCAAACCCTGCAACTTTTTTCATAATTTTGCACGTTTTCTATATTGAAAACACGTGATTTTCATGCAAATACGGTTGGCCATTGTAGGCCTTTTTTGTTTCTTCCTGATGTCTTCGTGTACTAAAAACGAAGATGTTAGTCTAATCCGGCTTGATCGACAGCTTTTCCCAGGTAAATTAGCCGACAGCGTTCGGGCTTTACTGAACCGGAATCAAGCGGTATCTCAATTGTATTTTAACGCGAACGGAGCCGGAAATGATACGGCACTTGTCCGAGATTTGACCAACCGGGTCAATAACCCAGCTCTTAATGAATTTAATAACCAAATTCAGGCCGAGTTTGGTGATATGGCTGACCTGAAAAATCAACTGGCCGAAGCCTTTACAACGATCAAAAAAAACTTTCCCGATTTTAAGGCACCTAAAATAGCCACGCTGGTGACGGGTTTTCTGGGCCCCGATTTAGTGGTTACTGATAGCCTGATCGTTATCGGCATCGATTATTTTGCTGGTCCCAACGCTAAGTATCGCCCACCGGGGCAGGAGTTTCCGCAGTACATCCTGCGTCGTTACCAGAAAGAATACATCGTTCCGGCTATTATTTTCGCAATCTCCGACAAATACAATGCCGCGAATCGGGCCGACCAGACCATGCTGGCCGACATGGTTTATTACGGCAAAGGTTATGTATTTACGAAAACCATGCTGCCCGACGTTGCCGACAGTTTGGTTATCGGTTATTCAGACAAGCAACTTACCCAAACGTTTAATGCACAAGACGTTGTTTGGGCGCATTTTATTGATAATCAATTATTGTATCAAACGAGTCCTGCCATAAAACAGCGATATTTGAACGAGCGGCCTTTTACAGCCGAAATCGGTCAGGCCTGTCCGGGTGCTATCGGGCGCTGGGTGGGCTGGCGAATTGTTGGACGGTACCACGATGAACATAGTAGCGTGGGTATTTCAGAGTTAATGCACAATGCCGATGCTCGTATGATTTTTGAGCAATCAGGTTATAAAGGACAAAAAGAATAGAGACGCAATCCTTTGCGTCTATCTAGCGATAAACTAATGGCAAAAAGAGCAGGAAATTTTGGCGAAGAGGCCAGCGAAGAAGATAAGAAGAAATTCAGTCGCGACGGTCTTAAAAAAGCGATCAGCATCTTTCGGTTTGTTAAACCCTATCGGGTTCAATACATCATTGGGTTTGTGTTTTTGATCCTATCGACGGGCACAACCATGAGTTTTGGGTTGCTAATCGGGCAGATCACCAGTGTGATTCAGGGGAAATCGGCTTACACCTTAAATCAGGTTACGTTGTTTTTTGTGGGGGTGCTCATCGCTCAGGCGCTTTTCTCCTTCTTTCGAATTTATTTTTTCTCGCAGGTGAGCGAACGGGCTATGGCCGATGTACGGCGGGCGGCTTATAGTAAAATCATCACGTTGCCAATTCCCTTTTTCGAGCAACGGCGCGTGGGCGAATTGACAAGCCGGATCTCCGCCGATATTTCGCAATTGCAGGATGTACTGACGCTAACCGTGGCTGAATTATTCCGGCAAGTGGGTACGCTGACGATTGGTACGGCCATTATTTTTTACGTTTCCTGGAAATTGACGCTGTTCATGCTGGCGACCTTTCCGGTTATCATCGTAGCGGCCATGTTTTTTGGCCGGTTTATTCGGAAGCTGTCGAAGAAAGCGCAGGATTTGCTGGCGCAGGCCAACATCATTGTTGAAGAAACCCTCCAGTCAGTCAATGTGGTCAAGGCATTTACCAACGAAAAACTGGAAATTAACCGCTATGGCAATGCTTTACAGCTTGTTGTCAATACGGCCTTACACGCGGCCCGTTTTCGGGGTATATTTGTCTCATTCGTCATTTTCGCCCTCTTTGGCGGTATCATTGGTGTAGTATGGTATGGTGGTTCGCTGGTGATTTCCAACGAAATGCCCTTTGCTGATTTGTTGACCTTTATCGTTTATACGACCTTTATCGGTGGCTCGGTAGCGGGTATGGGCGATTTGTACGCTCAGCTACAAAGAACAATTGGCTCATCGGAGCGGATTCTGGAGATTCTTGAAGAACCATCCGAAGTAAATGCTGAGGAAGAAACACCATTGTTTGTCCCGGTGCATGGGCGTGTTCAGTTCAACGATGTCCGGTTCTCGTATCCGTCCCGCCCGGATGTGCCGGTGCTGAAAGGTATTTCGCTTGATGTAGCCGCTGGGCGTAAGATTGCCCTAGTTGGCCAGAGTGGTGCCGGGAAGTCGACCATTGTGCAACTGCTGATGCGCTATTACCCGATTGGTGGTGGTCAAATTACGGTTGACGATCGTGACTTGTCGAGCTTCAACGTAACGGAGTTAAGAAAGAATATTGCCGTCGTACCTCAGGAAGTGATGCTTTTTGGCGGCACTATTCTGGAGAATATCCAGTACGGTAAACCCGGTGCCTCGGAAGCCGAAGTGCGCGAAGCGGCCCGGAAAGCCAATGCTCTTCAGTTCATCGACTCCTTTCCCGAGGGCCTGCAGACCGTTGTTGGCGAGCGGGGCGTTAAACTGTCGGGTGGTCAGCGGCAGCGCATTGCCATTGCCCGTGCCATTCTGAAAGATCCTGCCATTTTAATTTTAGACGAAGCAACGAGTTCGCTTGATGCCGAATCCGAGCGATTAGTACAGGAAGCGCTGGACGTGCTGATGCAAAACCGGACAACGATTATTATTGCACACCGGCTGGCCACGATCCGCAAAGTAGATATGATTTACGTCATGCGCGAAGGGCAAATTGCCGAATCGGGTACACACGACGAACTGGCAACCCAGGAAGACGGTATCTATGCGAATCTGGTTAAATTGCAGTTTGAGACTATAGAATAAAAGCTCAAAGTATTCGGCACTTGGTTTACGGTAGTTGACGCGCCAGCTACCGTAAACCAAGTACAGTAAACTAAAACGATTATGACGCCTGCCTCTAAAACGCTGAAAAACTTCAACCTCCGTCATACCAATGGCCGGGAGGAGGTCCTCGATTTGTTTCTGAACGCGGGCCACGCGCTGGCGCATAATGATGTTGAAAATGGTCTTGGGCCCGATCATGACCGGGTAACGATCTACAGAACACTACGCACGTTTCTGGATAAAGGGTTACTACACAAGGTTCTGGATGACGAAGGAGGAACAAAGTACGCTTTATGCCGCGACAATTGTTCCGCCGGTCATCACCATCACGACCATGTGCACTTTAAATGCGAAACCTGCGGGCAAACGACCTGCCTAGACAAAGTCAGCATTCCATCCATTGCGTTGCCGGAGGGGTATAATCGAAAGGAAATGAACCTGCTCATTCAGGGCGTATGTCAGGACTGTAACAAGTAACCCTGTAGTTCGTGATCCGGACAGTTTGCTATCGCAGGATAGACATGTAACATATGGTTGATGTCACCTACGATTTTTATCCATTAGTTGCGGCTTCTACCCGCATGACCGAATGCTCCCAGAAACTACTTTTCTCGAACGTCAACAACAATTCAGTCAGAAAGAACAGACTGCCCAACGCAAATATAATCAATTGGCATTCTGGCGGCTTGTCTGGTTTGTTGGAAGCATTGTTGCGGTTTGGCTGCTTATCCGGCTCGATCAGCAGTTGGCGGCCGTCGGTACCTTGCTGGTGGGTTTGATTGGCTTTCTTGTTTTATTAAAATGGCATCAGCGTATTCGGTACGAGCGCGACCTGAATCATCAGATAGCCTTCATTAATCAGGATGAATTGGGGCGGCTCAAACGCCAGTACATACGTACTGAAACCGGCGAGCAATTCACAAGCCCTACACATTACTACGCGGGTGATCTGGATGTCTTTGGCAAACACTCCCTTTTCCGGCTTCTTAACCGGACACATACCTACGGCGGCCAGAAACGGCTCGCTACGTGGCTCAAAACGCCGTCGGGGTCCGATTCCATCCGACTTCGCCAGGAGGCCGCAGCGGAGTTAAATCCGAAAATCGACTGGCGTCAGGAGTTTGAAGCGCTGGCATATGTTGAATCAACGATTAGCCAATCGCCTGACGCGCTCATTAAGTGGATTACGGCCGAAGTCGCGCCCATACCCGGTTATCTGGCAGCTATCAGGTTTATCTTTCCTGCCATTACGCTAGGTTTATTTATTGCCTGGCTAATCGGATCCGTTCCGGGGGTGGCCGTGTTATTAGCCTTGGCGGCACACGGTTTAGTGCTAAGTCAAACGTCAGCGCGGGCGCAGGAGGTGAGCGAGCAGACAGTTGAAATGTCGACAGCCTTAAAGGCGTACCGGGCTTTGTTTAGTCAGGCCGAACAATTCAACGGTGAGTCGGTTCGGCTGCGGGCGATCCGGCAGGCTCTGATGACTGAGAAAAAATCAGCGTCTGAAGCGATTGGTCAGCTAGGTCATCTCACCGAAGGATTAAATTACCGGCGAAATCCTTATTTTTTTCTCCTTTTTGGCGTAGCATCGCTTTGGGATATTCACTATTTGCTTCGGCTCGAACGCTGGCGGCAAACCTACGGACCCTCCCTTCGCTACTGGTTCGAGGCATTGGGTGAGTTGGAAGCCCTAAACAGTCTAGCGGGTTTTGCCTACGCACATCCATCCTATACCACCCCCGACATTGTCGATAATCAGTTTGTGCTGGAAATGACGTCGGCCGCACACCCGCTCTTGGCCCAAAATAATAGCGTTGCCAATTCGCTCGTGTTACGTGACTCTGGGAAAACGATATTGATTACGGGCTCTAATATGTCGGGGAAAAGCACATTTTTGCGCACGGTGGGTACGAATGTTGTGCTGTCACTTGCGGGCGCCGTTGTCAGAGCCGAGCGGTTCAGGTGCTCGCCCGTGCAGGTGTTTACGAGCATGCGCACGCAGGACTCACTCGAAGAAAGTACATCGTCGTTCTACGCCGAGCTGAAACGCTTGCAGACACTCATTGGATTGACAGGCTCTAATCAACCAAATGTCTCTTCTGCTGTAAAGAGTTTACCTGTGCTTTATTTTTTGGATGAAATTCTTAAAGGCACTAATTCGGCGGATCGGCACCGCGGAGCAGAAGCTCTCATTCGCCAATTGCATCGCACAACGGCTTCGGGCTTTGTCTCCACGCATGATCTTGAATTAGGGCAGCTTACTGATGCCGATGGTTTTGTCCGTAACTACCACTTCCAATCGGATCTCAATAATGGAGAGTTGGTATTTGATTATAAACTTCGTGACGGCATTTGTAAGAGTTTCAACGCCAGTCAGCTTATGCGAGCAATCGGTATCGAGATGGATGCCGTTCAAAAATAGAGCCTTTGTTCATACAATAAGCCGGTTCATCCAAATACCGCCAATACTGTAAGGATGCGGCTATAGCTGGGCTAAATCCCAAAACAACCATTCGAACCCCTTGTTAGCTATAACGAAAACAGTATATTTGCTGTCAGTGAAATAGTATGCATGCATACTGTTGCTAATTAAACGGAGTAGATGATGGAAAGACATACGCTTTTGCCAACCTGGTCCATAAAAAAAGCCCTCTCGGATGAGAAGGCTTGCGTTAGGGTGGTGGTGATGGACGGAATCGAACCGCCGACACAAGGATTTTCAGTCCTTTGCTCTACCAACTGAGCTACATCACCCTGAAACGTGGGTGCAAAAGTAGGCGTTCCGCACCTTTTTGCAACACTTTTACTAAAATATTTTTAATAAAGTTATGGCGGCTGTATCAATCTGTTGATTATCAGGGTCCGTAATCCCCTTTATACGAATGGAAATTTTTCAGCAAGTTTTGTTTGTCGCAGCTTTAGCCGCTGTCGCCTGGTACATTACCCAGCGGGTTCGGCTTATTTCACGTGCCATTAACCTTGGTCGACCCGAAAACCGCTTCGACCACGCCGATGAACGGTTAAAAACGATGTTACTGGTAGCGTTTGGCCAAAAGAAAATGTTTACCAACCCATTGGTTGGTGTTATGCACTTTGTCATCTATGCTGGGTTTATTATCATCAATCTTGAGATACTGGAAATCATCTTAGACGGAGTTCTAGGCACGCACCGCCTGTTTGCGCCCTACATCACCCCCGTCTATCCAGTTTTGATTGATATATTTGAGGTACTGGCTTTTGGCGTACTAGTGGTTTGTGTTGTCTTTTTATGCCGTCGATTTGTGGCAAAAGTAGCCCGGTTTCAACCCGAGCGACATCGCGAAATGGCTCGCTGGCCACAAGTTGATGCCGCTATTATTCTAACGGCTGAAATTCTACTGATGATTGCCTTCCTGACCTGGAACGCATCGGACAGTGTACTTCGGGATCGTGGTATTGGACATTATGGCGAATTAAAGGGCATTGTGCCTGATTTCATCATCAGCCAATACCTGAAACCACTTTTCACAAACTTCAGCGATACGGCTTTGATGGCCTACGAACGCATCGCCTGGTGGTTCCATATCTTAGGCATTCTGGCCTTTGCCATTTACGTGACTTATTCCAAGCACCTGCATATTGCCTTGGGCTTTCCGAACGTCTATTTCTCAGATCTCCAGCCGAAAGGAGAAATGCAGAACATGCCCGAAATTACCAAAGAAGTACAGCTTGCCCTTGGCTTGCCCGTTACTACAGAGGCCGACGGTTCGCAACCGAATGATAATGGACAGCAACCGGCTGAAATTGGTCGGTTTGGGGCTAAGGACGTACAGGATCTGAAATGGATAAACCTGATGAATGCCTACAGCTGCACGGAATGCGGGCGTTGTACAGCGGCCTGTCCGGCTAATATTACCGGCAAAAAATTATCGCCCCGCAAAATCATGATGGATACGCGGGATCGGATGGAAGAAATTCAGCGGGGTTGGAAAGCAAATGGGAATGATTACCGGGATGATAAATCACTGCTGAACGATTACATTACCGCCGAAGAATTGAATGCCTGTACGACCTGTCAGGCCTGCGTAATGGCCTGCCCGGTTAATATCAATCCGCTGGATATTATTCTTCAATTGCGCCGGTATCGGGTCATGGAAGAATCTGAAGCGCCAGCTTCCTGGAATGCGATGTTCAGTAATATTGAAAACAACATGGCTCCCTGGAAATTCTCACCAAGTGACCGGTTCAACTGGGCTGATCAGGTGAATGACTAACAGATTATAGTATTCGGTTTACGGTTGCTCGCGTCAATCAACCATAAACCGAATACTGAAAACATATCAATAATGTCTACAACGGAAAGAAATTATAAAGTACCAACCATGGCCGATATGACGGCCTCAGGTGAAGAACCAGAAATTCTGTTTTGGGTCGGCTGTGCGGGCTCGTTCGATGATCGTTACAAACGCGTCACCATTGCCTTTGTTCGCATCCTGAACCATGTTGGCATTAAGTTCGCCGTGCTGGGACCGGAGGAGGGCTGTACAGGTGATCCGGCTCGTCGGGCAGGAAACGAGTTTCTGTTCCAGATGCAGGCAATGGCCAACATTCAGGTACTAAACGGGTATAACGTTAAGAAAATCGTTACGGCCTGTCCGCACTGTTTTAATACGCTCAAAAATGAATATCCTGAGTTGGGCGGTAACTATGAAGTGATCCACCACTCGCAGTTTTTGCAGGGGCTTATCAACGAAGGGCGCGTTCGGGTTAAGGACGGAGAGTCGTTCAAAGGTCGTCGCATCACGTTTCATGATTCCTGCTACCTGGGCCGGGCCAATAAAGTGTACGAAGCACCTCGTGACGTGCTGGCCGCTCTGGATGCTGACCTGGTCGAGATGAAGCGCGTACGGGCCAACGGGCTCTGTTGTGGTGCTGGTGGCGGGCAATATTTCAAAGAGCCAGAGCCTGGTAAGAAAGACGTGAACGTGGAACGGGTAGAAGAAGCGCTTAGCACGGGTGCCGATACAATTGCTGTCGCCTGTCCCTTCTGTATGACCATGATGTCTGATGGCGTTAAAAATAAAAACAAGGAAGACTCTGTCCGAGTCTATGATATTTCGGAACTCATCGCCCAAGGGCAAGGGTTGTGAAAGAAATGTATGGCATAGGATATAAGCTATATTTTTACAAATCATACATAAATTTTTCTATGTATATTGACTTTGACAAATTGCCTGACACGGCTCGGGTTTGGGTATATCAGGCAGACCGCCCTTTATCAGATGAGGAGGTGAAGACGATTGACGAGTCTTTGCAATCGGCTTTAGGCCAATGGGCAGCTCATGGCCAGCCATTGCTGGCGTCGGCGCAAGTGGTCGAGAATCGTTTTGTGATCGTTGGTGTAGATGAAGGCTATACCCTGCCAAGCGGTTGTTCGATTGATGCTTCGGTGCGCACCGTGCAGGAAATTGGACGACAGATAGCCGCCGACTTTTTCGACCGTTCCGTAGCTGTACGGGCACCGGGTGGCTCTGTACAAACATTTGTTTTAACTGCACTCAGAGCTGCCGTTGCCGAGGGTGTACTGACACCCGATACACCCATATTCAATACATTGGTCAAAACGAAAGCCGAGCTTTTGTCAGAGTGGCGCATTCGGGCTGCAGATTCCTGGCTGAAGCGATATTTTAAAGCTATACCGGTTTAAAGAAGCGTTTAAGGTAGATAAAGCCGGTCAATTGCTTACCTATTAGGTGCGATTGACCGGCTTTAACGTTGGTATCTGTATAAACGTTCACTGCCAAATCGTCATAGTAGCCTGATTTTAAACCTTTTTTTTGAACAAAGGATTGATTTTTGCAGTCAACCTCACACAAGCCTTAGCGAATTGGTTTTCCAATTTATTGAATTCGTTGGGTTCTGCCGACGGTAAACGGCAATTTACTCTTACTTTTATGGCGACTATACCCGAAGTTATGTCAGATACGCCAACTCGCGACGACCAGGACCGCACCGGAGCGCCGGACCACGGAATGCCGGATGGACCAGACCAATTGCTACCAGACGGAGATCCCGTTGAACAGCCCTCGGCTGATACACCCGCTCGCCGGTACACGGACGAGCAAAAATATCAGGTTTTCAATAAGGAGTTTATGCCCCACATCGACTCCATGTACAACTTTGCCTTTCGCCTGACGACCGATGAGGACGACGCCAACGACTTGGTGCAGGATACGTATTTGAAGGCATTCCGGTTTATTTCGTCCTTTGAGCAAGGAACTAACGCCAAAGCATGGCTGTTTCGGATACTGAAGAACAGCTTCATCAACGATTATCGGAAGAAAAGTAAAGAACCGGCTAAAGTAGATTATCAGGACGTTGAGACGACCTATAACTCCGAAGATGCTGAATCTGAACATACCGTTGATCTTCGTGCTGAATCTGTTTCTGACTTAATTGGTGATGAAGTGGCAACCGCGCTAAATTCATTGCCAGTTGATTTCCGGACAGTTATTATACTGTGTGACATCGAAGGATTCACCTATGAGGAAATGGCCAAAATTTTGGATATTCCAATAGGAACTGTACGGTCACGTTTGCACCGGGCTCGTAATCTCTTAAAAGAAAAATTGCGTGATTACGCATCTTCAATGGGTTATAAAGAAGAAAGTGAAGAATAAACCGAACTTTTTATAACTCTATATTGGTTCTGCTAATAACTTAACGGTATTATTATTCTTGGAATAAATTAAATTTTTCCAATGCAAACGTCATTGTCACCCTCATCTTCATCAGATGCGAAGCCCGAGATGAAAGAACATTGCAGCCACCAGGCTGACTGCCTGAAGATGATCCAATTAATTTTGGATGGGGAAGCCACAGAACAGCAACTCGCCCGATTGAAAGCAAATCTGGTATCCTGCCAACCGTGTATCCAAATGTATCACCTCGAAAAAGAGGTCAAAGAGTTATTAACGAAACGAATGGAAAAGAAGTGCTGCCCCGATCAACTCGTGGAAAGGATCAAAACCAAAATTCTAACGTTCAGTTAAGTAGCAGCCATTTTCAGTTGGGGTAATTAGGGTAATGCTTCTGGCACCCTTAATTACCCCAATTTTATTATATACCCCCCAATTCAGCACTACCGTGGACGGTAAACTCATTATTTTTTCTGCCCCATCTGGTTCGGGCAAGACGACCATTGTCAAACACTTACTTGCCGAAAAGGAAAATCTTGGCTTTTCCATTTCAGCCTGCACGCGCGATCGCCGGGGTAGGGCCGAAGAAAATGGCAAAGACTACTATTTCCTAACACCGGAAGAGTTTAAACATAAGATCGATTTAAATGAGTTTGTGGAATGGGAAGAAGTCTATGTGGGCGCTTTCTACGGCACATTGAAGTCTGAAATCCAGCGCGTTTGGGATAGCGGAAAACATGTGTTATTCGATGTCGATGTACAGGGTGGCTTAAAATTGAAAGAATACTACGGTGATAAAGCCCTGGCCGTTTTTGTAAAAGTGCCGGATGAAGAAACGCTTCGTCAGCGCCTGATCGGCCGGGGTTCAGAAACCGAAGAAAGCCTGTCAAAACGACTCTTTAAAGTCCACTTTGAAATGAGTTTTCAGGACCGTTTCGACGTCATTCTCGTGAATGACGACCTGGAAACATCACTGCAGAAGGCCCAAAAGCTGGTCGACGATTTTGTGAATGAAAATAAGGTACCGGCAAAAGGGACGGTGGTTTAATAGTAGTAGGAGCGAGGAGCGAGAATGGCTGGCGCGTTAAGGGCTTAGCGTACATTTTTTCTCCTCGCTTCTCGCTTCTAATACTTGCTATGAAAATCGGCTTATTTTTTGGCTCCTTCAATCCCATTCATGTTGGTCACCTGATTATTGCCAACACAATGGCCACGACGACTGATCTTGACCAGGTTTGGTTTGTGGTGTCGCCCCAAAATCCTTTCAAAAAGACCAAAAGCCTGTTGCATGAATTTGACCGTATGGATATGGTTGAACGGGCTATTGCGGATAATAGTCGCTTAAAAGCAACAAACATCGAGTTTTCGATGCCTAAGCCCAGCTACACCATCGACACGTTGACCCGGCTTAATGAGAAATACCCACAGCATACATTCCGGCTTATCATGGGTGAGGATAACCTCGAGCAGTTTGCTAATTGGAAAAACTACGATAAGATTCTGGAATATTACGGCTTGTACGTATATCCGCGACCGAAAAGTAAAGAGAGTACGTTTAAAACGCACCCAAATGTTCGGTTAGTCGAAGCGCCCTTATTGGACATTTCGGCGACGTTTATTCGGGAAAGTATCCGGGCCAATCGTTCCATTCGATACATGGTGCCAGATGTAGTCGAGGAGATGATCGAGCGGAAAAAGTTTTATATATAATGTACCCATGGGCTTTAGCCCGCGTTTTTATGTGTGCAAACACGGGCTAAAGCCCGTGGGTACATAAGTTCCTTTCATGGAATCCCGTTCTGGAACGTAATTTCGGTGGCCAGACCAATGGCACTCATTCGAATGGCCACTGACCGGCTCATTGATTTGCCGCCGGGTTGATCGCAATGGGGACCTTTTTCGAGAAAATAAACGTAGAATTTCTGATTTCGGTCGGCAATCTGATTAACATCGGGCCGGCCGAGTAATTCGCCAATCGTATTTGCTGTTTTCCCTTTTAGGTTTTGAATCTCAGCCCTAAAATCGGGTTCAAGGGTTCTTCGGACACCAGTACATCCACCCCGGTCGCCACGCCATTTTTTTAGATTTAGCTTACCAAACTGGTCAGGAGCTGGCGAACAGCCACTAACTAGTGCAGCCGCAAGTAGTACGTATAAGAATCTCATAATCTGTTCATGCAGCAGAAAGGCCCCGATCAATCGGGGCCTTTCTGGTTAGTATTACTGTTCGTTATAAAGCACCTGAAGCAGCGTTTGACCGACCGCCTTAAGTGTCCCCCGATCAATGTTGCTCATGTTGTCTTCAGCGGTATGCCAGGCGGGGAAGAAACCGCCCGTACCGATGTTTGTGTGAATGATGTCAATCATCGGAATCTTGGCAATGGTGTTCGGCGCTACATGGTCGTCCGTAATTTGGCCACCGGGCGAATCAACGAAATACTGGCTATATCCCGCCCGACTGGCCGTTTGCCAAACGTTGTTCACAACCGTCGGCGCGAACTGCACGGAAAGACCTTCTTTCGCAAAAGTGGCTCCCTTAGCACCAACCATGTCTAGCAAAATACCGTAATAGGCCGAATAGCCGGGCTTATGCAGGTTTTTGGCCCAGTAGCGTGATCCCAGGCAAAACCCAATGTAGTCGAACTGGTTGCCGCTCTCTTTCTCAAAATCGTTGCTGGCTTTTTCTCCGTTTCCCCAGTCTTCAGCATCGAAGAAAACGATGTCGATGCCCACGGTTGGCTTTTGCTGGCTTTGCTGGATGGTGCGGGCCAGTTCGAGTAAAACACCAACACCACTGGCTCCGTCATTGGCCGCCGTGACGGGTTTCTTTTGGTCGGCCACGTCGGCATCCTGATCGGCATGCGGGCGCGAATCCCAGTGCGAGGCCAGAACAATACGCTTGGTTGCTTTAGGATTGATACTTCCAATAATGTTTCGGGCGTTCAGTTTCTTACCATCCCAGGTAGTTGCCACAAACGATTGCTCCGTTACCTCACAACCAAATTGCTTCAGCTTAGCCGCCAGGTAATTTCCCGTTTGTACGTGAGCGGGCGTATTAGGCACTCGCGGCCCAAAGGCCACTTGGCGATCAACATAACTATACGCAGAATCGGCGTTAAAGGCCGGGGCCGAGACAGTAGCTGTGGCCGGTTGCTCCGTCGTCTGCGTGGCGTCGCTTTGCGATTGCTTGGTTCGACAGGCGCCTGCCGACAGCAGCAACAAGGCTGGAATAAGAAAATAATACGATTTAGTCATTCAAGTAAGTCTGGGCCAATCTCCAGATTAACCCGTCATTTTTCTACTTAGGCCAGGCTGGAGCTTGGCCCAGACGCTACTCTTCGTAGGCCCAGTCAATCTGATGTTTCATGTCTTTGATAGCCAGTCCCTGCGCTTTAAAATACGAACGAATCTGGTCTACCTTGTCGTATTGCCGCTGTTCCTTATACTCGCGATACAGAGTCAGCAAGCCTTCCAGCACAGGTTGATTATCGGTACCTTCTTCGAGTAAGCCAAGCACATCGTGCATAAACGTGATAAATGACTCCTTCAGTAAAGTAAAAACCTCTTCGCCTAGAGCCGACGCCTGAAGCTGATTGAGGTAAAGCATGTTGATGTACTTCAGCAAGGTAAACAACTGCGCAATGCCGACGGCCGTGTTGAGGTCGTCATTCATGGCATCGTAAAACTGTTGAACAGCTTGCCGAATGTCCTGCTGTTTGGCGCTGTCAACGGCTCCTTCACCAGCTTGAAAGGTCATCGCTTTCACAACTCGCAAGCCATTGGCTAACCGCCGATAGCCCTTCTGGGCTGCCTTAAGAGCGTCGTTCGAAAAATCGAGTGTGCTGCGATAGTGCGACTGTAGCATAAAGAAACGCACCGTCATGGGGCTATAGGCCTGTTCGAGCAGGTAGTGGCTACCCGCGAAAAGCTCCGCCGGTAAAAACGAATTGCCCAATGACTTCGACATCTTCTGGCCATTTACGGTCAGCATGTTGGAGTGCATCCAATACCGGACCGGATCATGTCCGGTAAGGCCATCACCCTGCGCAATTTCGCACTCATGGTGCGGAAACTTGAGGTCCATGCCACCCCCGTGAATATCGAATTGTTTGCCCAGGTATTTCGTACTCATGCAGGTACACTCCAGGTGCCAACCGGGGAAGCCTTCGCCCCAGGGGGAGTTCCAGCGCATCAGGTGCTCGGGAGATGCCCGTTTCCAGAGAGCAAAATCCAGGGGGCTCCGCTTCTCCGACTGACCATCCAGCTCACGGGTCTCGTTCAATAAATCGTCCAGAATCCGGCCCGAAAGTTTCCCGTAATTACCGCCCCGCTTATTATATTCTTCAATATTAAAATAAATCGAACCGTTTGATTCATAGGCTAATCCATTGGCCAGCAATGTCTGAACGGCTTCGATTTGCTCAACCATGTGTCCTGTGGCTGTTGGTTCGATACTAGGCGGAATGGTATTGAACTGTGCCATCACGGTATGAAAATCATTCGTGAAGCGCTGTACGATTTCCATAGGCTCGACCTTTTCTAGCTTGGCCATCCGGCCAATCTTGTCTTCACCCTCATCGCCATCGCCGACCAGGTGCCCTACGTCGGTAAGGTTGCGGACGTAACGCACTTTGTACCCAATAAATGTTAGGTAGCGATACAGCGTGTCGAAGGTCAGAAACGTGCGGACGTTGCCCAGGTGAACATAGTTATAGACAGTAGGGCCGCAAACATACATGCCCACATAAGGGGCGTTGAGAGGCTCGAACAGTTCTTTTTTGCGCGATAGGGTATTGTATACCTGAAGTGGCTGCATTCTCTTTTTAGTCATGTTTTCCATTCGCCTGATCCGACGAAGGAAGAATCTTTTTGCCTTTTCTTGTCTATTTCTGAATGGGATTCCTCCGTTTGACGGACCCGTAACAGATAAAAACGAGTGCCCAAAGTTAGGGATTGTTCGTTGGAAAACGGTAGCCCGAATGGTTTTGGCTATATTCGCGTTTTGTTTTGATAATAGACCCGTTCCGGTTCTGAAATGCAGGTAGTTGAGGTAGGCGAAAATGCCCGGTATAAGAAAGAATTCATTCAGTTTCCCGTACGTCTCTATCGGGCTGACTCCTGCTGGATCAGGCCACTGGATACCGATGTCGAAGAAGTGTTCGATCCCGTACGCAATAAGCGATTTGAGCATGGCGAATGCGTTCGATATTTACTGCTGAACGACAAAGGGGAAACCATTGGCCGGGTGGCCGCTTTCATTGACCATGAAATTGCCAATCTCGACAATGATCAGCCTACAGGAGGATTAGGTTTTTTTGAGTGTATTGACGATCAGACGGCCGCTTTCAGGCTATTCGATGCCGGGAAAGCCTGGTTGCAAAGCCGGGGTATGGAAGCTATGGATGGGCCCATCAATTTTGGCGACCGTGATCGCTGGTGGGGGCTGCTGGTGGATGGGTTCGACAGAGAACCCAACTATTGTATGCCCTATACCAAAGCCTATTACATTCCTTTCTTCGAGAGTTACGGGTTTAAAGACTATTTTAAGCAATACACATTTGGTATTCCGACCACCTGGTCGAAACTAGTAGATATGTCGCAGGCCGTAAAAGACCGGGCCCAGCGTATTTTTCAAAATCCGGATTACAGCTTTCGTACGATTGATAAAAAGCAACTGCCCGCAGCCGCTGAACAGTTCAGGCATATTTATAATGCCGCCTGGGGTGGTCATAGTGGCGTAAAAGAAATGTCGGCTGCACAGGCGCAGTTACTTATGCAGAAGCTGAAGCCGGTCATCGACGAAAAAATTATCTATTTTGCTTATTATCAGGGCGAGCCCGTTGCTTTCTTTGTCTGTTTGCCCGAACTCAACCAGGTATTCAAACACGTAAACGGTAAGCTGGATTTAATAGGCAAGCTGAAGTTTCTGTGGCATATGTTGCTAAAAACCAACCATAAGGCTTTTGGCGTTGTGTTTGGTGTGGCGCCAGAGCATCAGGGGAAAGGGGTTGAAGCCGCTATTGCCTTGCGAATGCCTCACGAAGCCGATAACAATCCCAACTTCCAGTATACGGAGCTGGAAATGAACTGGGTAGGTGATTTCAACCCGATCATGGTGCGGTTTGTGAGTCAATTAGGCTCAAAAATTGTGAAGACGCACATTACCTATCGTAAGTTATTCGACGAGACCAAACCATTCAAGCGCTGTCCTGTCATTGGGCGGAAGAAGTGAAGTTAACCAGTTTGTGATTTTTTGTTCATAATCAGGGCAGATAGCCACAAACCACAAACCAAAATCTGTAAAAATGAGCTTACTTACCGTTGGTTCCGTCGCATTCGATGCCCTGGAAACCCCATTTGGCAAAACCGACAAAATTATTGGTGGAGCCGCTACCTACATTACCCTCTCGGCTTCGTACTTCACGAAAGACAATAATCTGGTGGCTGTCGTTGGTGACGATTTTCCACAGACAATGATCGACGACCTCAATCAGCACGGAATCAATACCGAAGGGTTAGAAATCCGGGTAGGGGAAAAGACATTCTTCTGGTCGGGTAAGTACCATAATGACATGAACACCCGCGATACGGTGGAAGTGCAACTAAACGTGATGGAGGATTTTGATCCGAAAATTCCTGAATCGTATCAGGACTGCACGTATTTAATGCTGGGAAACACAGCTCCGTCCATTCAGCAAATGGTTATTGAGCGCTTAAACGAGCGACCTAAATTAATCGTGCTGGATACAATGAACCTTTGGATCGAAATTGCCAATCCTGACCTGATGAGCCTGCTTAAGCTGGTCGATGTGCTGGTTGTTAATGACGAAGAAGCCCGCCAGCTGACGCGGGAATATTCGCTGGTAAAGGCTGCAGCAAAAATCCAGACAATGGGTCCTAAAACCGTCATTATCAAAAAAGGTGAGCACGGAGCGCTCTTGTTCAGTGAGGGCAAAACCTTCTTTGCTCCAGCATTGCCACTCGAAGAAGTATTCGATCCAACCGGCGCAGGCGATACGTTTGCAGGTGGTTTTATCGGCTACCTGGCCCAAACGGATGATATTTCCTTCGACAACATGAAGCGGGCGATCATTTATGGCTCAGCGATGGCGTCGTTTTGTGTCGAGAAATTTGGTGCTGAACGAATCATGAATCTGACGAAGGAGGAGATCAACCAACGCGTGAACGAGTTCGTGACCTTGTCTGCCTTTGGTTTGTAGCTTCTATTTTATAAAAGCCAAGAAGCCGCTGATCATCTGACCAGCGGCTTCTTGCTTATAGAGTATTCGTGTCCGTTAGGCCAGGAAAGGCGTAACAAGCGCTAGAACGTCAGATTTGCTGAGCGGTTCATCAAACGCCTGGCTAACCATTTGAGCCGTGACGCGCGAATCGCCAGCCAGTGCTGTTGCCAGGTTTACACCAGCCTGCGTCAGGTTTTCCTCACCTTTATAGTTGCCTTCTACAACTAAAGGAAGCCCTTGCAAAGCGGCAGTGCCACCCGTGATCCATCCTTTCTGACCCCGCATATACCGTACGTTTGCTGCGTGAGCGGCTTCGGTAGCGTGAATTTGAAGCGCAACCTGCAGAATGGCGGGTGCTGGCATCAAGTTAGGGGCCTGACCTTTGTAAGCGCGAACGCCTGTATCTTCCAGTGTCTGAGCAATGGCCGAGAACGTAGCGAAGTTGCTGAACGTATCATTAAATGTGCCTTTAGCCGAGAAGTCAAACTTAGGTTCCGCTACGGCATCAGCGCCAAGAACTGATTTCAACAGACGTACGTGTACTTGTTCGTGCTGACGGATCAGTTCAAACGCAGCTTTGTAGTCGTTCGGGATCATCGACAAGTTACGACCTGCGTCATAAAAGCGGTACTCCAGATATTCTAAAGTAAGCGCGAAGTTGAGTACGTCTTTTACGCCCTGTGGTAGTGAACTCGACTGGCCATAAGCCTTCGTCAG
The DNA here is from genome assembly GCF_000974425.1 of Spirosoma radiotolerans. Lineage (NCBI taxonomy): Bacteria > Pseudomonadati > Bacteroidota > Cytophagia > Cytophagales > Cytophagaceae > Spirosoma > Spirosoma radiotolerans. Next base: position 6,580,400 of record NZ_CP010429.1, on the reverse strand, counting down.
TGCAGAAGCCATAATGGCTGGAGCAGCTGCGGCAATGGTTTTCTTTGTTAGGGAGCTAAATAGACCCCGACGCGAGACGTGGGCTAAGCGATCAAAAATCTCGCCATCCACTTTCTCAATTTCGCTAAGTATGTTCTGTAAGTTCATTGGAGTTGAGTGGTTTATGCGAGGCTGCTTACTAATGCGCTTGCGTCGATTGTTTCAAAGATGTATTTCTGTGCGATTGGCAATACGAACGTTGGCTCGTAAGCAAGGTGCAGACCGGTATCGCTCGTAACGATCGTTGGGCCAGCAAACGCATCTGAATGAGGGTATTGCAATTCGCGCAGGATTGAATGGTGGCGAGTCTCAACCGAAACGATTTTACCGGCCAGCGTCAGATAATCTGCATTTTTGATGTACTTACCAGCGCCGTTATAAGCACCTACGCCTACTTTCTCGAACGCTTCAGCAGCCCCTAATACAGAGGCACGGCTGTTAAAGTCGATGCTCGAGAAGTCGAATGTCAATTGTGGTACCAAGGCACCAACCGCAGCTTTGAAAAGGGCGCGGTGGATAATTTCATGGCCACGGATATCCATCCACAACATCTGATCCGCCGATGACATGTTTGGGTAAGGTTTGGCAAGCACCATTTCGTAGAAAGCAGCCTCAAGCTGTTCCAGTACGTAAGCAAAGCCAAGGATACCATTGTCTCCTGTTGGTAATGAAACCATTGGACCAGCGGCACGAGCGCCACTAGCAGGTACTACAGAAGTTTGATCCGCATTGGAGCAAGCTGTTAGCAAGCCACCTGTTACGGCTGCTGCTCCTGCTACTCGCAGAAACGACCGACGGCTGGCAGCGGCCTCCGAAGTTGTCGTCTCAGGCCGATTTGTAACGTTTTCCATTGAGTATAACTAGTTAAGTGTAAGCCTGGCTATTTGTCAACCAAGACGCTCATATCTACGCGAACCATGAAACTAAAGATTTTTAATAATAGACAAACAAATTTTAATACTAATGAATGTTATATCATTACATTGAAAATCAGCAGGTTGTGTTGTAAATATTTGAAATATTCATAGAAAAAGACAATCTGTAAATTTATAAAACAATAGTAGGTGTCTACTTAAGAATGGTGCTAACAGCTAGTAGTGTTGATGATTATTGTTCAGAAAAATCAATAGTGAAATTTTTAGGAAAATATTCATTAGTTATAAAATACTGTTAATTTGAGCGTGAACTACCGTTGACGAAGCAACAATAACATGTCGGATTTTACAAAGCAGGTTGCCTTCATTACGGGGGCTGGGTCAGGCATTGGACGAGCAACGGCACTGGCGTTCGCAAAGGCTAAGGCCCGCGTAGTGGTTGCCGAAATAAACGAAACGAATGGCCAGGAAACAGTTAAGCAAATGGAGCAGTTGGGAGCGGAAGCGCTATTTGTTCGGTGCGATGTGGCCGATCCCGCCCAAATCGAATTCGCTATCAGGCAAACCATTAAAGCCTTCGACCGACTGGATATTGCCATTAATAACGCGGGTATTGGAGGGAAATACGGGCGATTTGTTGAGCAAACGCCGGACGATTTTAACCAGATGATGGCCGTTAACGTGGGTGGGGTATTTTATGGTATGCAGATTCAAATACGGCAGATGCTTGCTCAGCAAGCCGCCGAAAAATCGAGAGCTGGTAGGTCTATGACCAGCGGCAAAATCGTGAATGTGTCCAGTATTGCAGGAGTTCGGGGAATGCCAATGGGGGCACCTTACAGTGCTGCCAAACACGCTGTTATTGGATTGACCAAAACAGCCGCCCTGGAATACGTACGGCAAAACATTCACATTAACGCCGTTTGCCCGGTATATACTCATTCTACCATGTTCGATGAACTCATCACGACCGCACCCGGCCTGGAAGAACGAATGCGCCGGATGATTCCTATGGGCCGCTTTGGGCAGCCGGAAGAAATTGCCCAGACAATTTTGTGGCTTTGTTCTACTGAAAACACCTTTTGTACAGGTCAGGCGATTCAGTTGGATGGAGGTATGACGGCGGGTTAAATGGTTGCTTTACAGCCTGTTTCCCTGCATCAGCTACTACTTTTCCTTACAACATTTGCTGGAGTTGTTTTAACCATTCATCTTCTTTGGCGCGCATTTGGGCTTCTTCTCCATCGGTTTTGTCGCCGTAACCGCACAGGTGCAACATGCCGTGGGCTAGTACTCGATGCATTTCCTGCTCGGCTGTAACGGCTAACTGGCTGGCATTGTCGGCAACTCGATCAACGCTAATAAAAATATCGCCCTCTAGTATGTCTTCCTCTTCGCTTTGATCAAAGGTGATAATGTCTGTGTAATAATCGTGTTGCAGGTAATCTCGATTAACCTGTAGCACATGCTCGTCGGAGCAAAAAATGTAATTTAAGTCCCCAACTTGATAGCCTTCCTGTTCTGCCTGCTTTTTCAGCCATTGAGAAATTACCCGCTTCTGAGTGAGTTTGTAAGGAACGTCTTCGTTAAAAAAACGAATCATAAGAGATAGTCGTTGTCTATGTAAGTAATGTATTTATAGCTGGCCACACATACCGGCAGGCGTCTGATTGACCGCCATCCGGACTTTCCAGAGAAACCAGTTCCTGGTTAACGGCACCTAACTTTTCGTAAAATTTTCGGGCACTATGGTTTTGCGGTAATACCCACAAATAAAAACCTGAATTCGGGTTTATAGAGGACGCCCAGCGAGCCGCCGATTTGATAAGATGCGTGCCAATTCCTTGTCCTTTCAGGTTTTTAAGAACGTGCAGGTTATCGAGTAACGTTCCCCAAACGGCGTCATTGTCTACATATACGCAGGCGAATCCACAAATTGATTGGTTAGCTTCCGCAACAATAACATGCTGATTAGCCGCTGGCTGGCTCAGGCGGTGCTGCCAGACCGAGCGCCGATTTTCGAGTACATTGCCATCCAGAAATTCATCTTTCCAAATACCCCTGTAGTTTTGCTGCCAGCTCAGGCTATGGAGCTGGGCAATAGGCTCCGTATCATCAATACTTGCCTTTCGATACGTTATCATTATCGACTTACGTTGTTTAATCTGCACAAAAGTCAGGTATTTCGTTATAAATTCATCTCCTAGTTTACGCATCAGCTCATGAAAGCAATTTTGCTTGCCGAAAAGAATCAGCCAGTACAACGTATTGATGCACCCATGCCCACGGCTGGGCCCGGTGAAGTCCTTGTGAAAATAGACGCAGCGGCTTTAAATCACCGCGATGTATTTATTCAGCAAGGGTTATATCCAGGGATCAAACTGCCCGCTATTCTGGGTTCCGATGGCGCAGGTACCGTGATGGCCGTTGGCGAAGGCATGGATACGGCCTGGCGTGGACAGGCCGTTGTTATCAATCCAGCTATGCATTGGGGCGATAATCCACGATTTTATGGGCCTGATTTTCGGATTTTGGGTATGCCTGATCAGGGCACATTTGCCGAATATATAGTGGTCGGGAAGGCCTATATTCACCCTAAGCCTGCGCACTTGTCGTTCGAGCAGGCGGCTGCTCTGCCGTTGGCGGGGCTGACTGCCTGGCGGGCACTCATGACGCGGGCGGCCCTGCATACATCTGGCACACCCGAAAAGGTACTCATCACAGGTATTGGTGGCGGAGCGGCCTTATTTGCGTTGCAATTTGCCGTTAGTGCAGGCGCCGAAGTTTGGGTAACATCAGGGTCTGAAGAGAAGCTGGCAAAGGCGAAGGCACTAGGGGCTACGGGTGGCGTCAATTACCGCGACCCAGACTGGGCTAAAACGCTTATGTCCCAGGCGGGCGGAGCTAGCAGCAATTCAGTGATGAGTGGCTGTTTCGACGTTATTATTGATAGTGCTGGTGGCTCAGGCTTCGCTAAGTTGATCAATGTGGCCGCACCGGGAGGGCGGATCGCGTTCTTCGGAGGAACAACCGGAAATATTACCGACATTCTTCCACCCAAAGTGTTTTTCAAGCAACTGTCTATTTATGGGTCAACGATGGGCACTGAACATGAATTTGCCGACATGCTTTCGTTTGTCGATACGCATAAAATTGTGCCTGTTGTGGATGAGGTTTTGCCGCTCGATGAGATTGAAGAGGCCATGAAAAAAATGGATTCCGGTAAGCAGTTCGGAAAAATAGTGCTTAAAATCAATGGCTAGCAAGTTGATAAGTTAATTTGTAAATAAGTTTTGGGCCTAATTCGTGTACATTTTTTGGCGAATAAGTCTTTATTTCCTAGTTATCCACAATTAGATTGTGGATAACTAGGTACTTACGCACATTTTCGTGATTGATGGTAAATTGTAGTCAACCCTTCCTGTGTGCGTTTTACCTTTGTGGCTATGCTTATAGGGACACGCTCAATAAACCAAACCTTATCAGAACGAATAGCAGCTTATCAGCAGGCGGGTTTGCTACGGCAGCTCCGAACGGCTGATGAATTTGTCGACTTTTGTTCCAACGATTACCTGGGTTTCGCCCGATCTGCATCGCTCAGGCAGGCTATTCAACAGGCGGATCTACACAGCGATGTTTTCCGTACGGGTGCCACGGGTTCGCGATTACTGGCGGGCCAGTCAACGCTGGCCGATGAGGTGGAGCAGGAGCTAGCTCAATTTTATCGGACAGAAGCAGCTCTTATTTTTAATTCAGGCTACGACGCCAATATTGGCTTGCTGGCCTGCCTGCCGAAAGCGGGTAATACGCTGCTGACGGATGAGCTGATCCACGCCAGTATGATCGACGGAGCACGGCTTAGCTATGCCACACGTGATCGATTCAAGCACAATGATCTGGCCGATTTGACCCTAAAGCTTCAACAGGCAGCCCGGCAGGATGGCCAGATTTTCGTGGCCGTGGAGTCGGTTTATTCGATGGACGGCGACAGGGCTCCGCTAACTGACTTGGCTGACCTCTGTGATCAGTACGGAGCGGCTTTACTTGTCGACGAGGCCCACGCAACGGGTGTGTACGGGTCCGGGCCAAATGGCCAGTGGGGAGAAGGATTAGTGGTGGCGATGGGCTTACAGGACCGTGTCTTTGCCCGGGTGCATACCTTCGGAAAAGCCCTGGGCGTGCATGGGGCGGCTGTCGTCGGACCGGCTATACTTCGGCAGTACCTTATTAATTTTGCCCGGCCTTTTATTTACACCACTGCGCTACCTCCTCATAGCCTGCTGGCCATTCGCTGTGCGCATGCACACGTAGAACAGAATCCCGGTGCTTCGCATCAACTCCACAAACAGCTTGCTTATTTTCGCCAGCGTGTAGGAGAGGTGTTACCCGATACAACCTGGACCGATAGCCAGTCGCCGATTCAATGTCTGCTCATTGCGGGAAATGAGCGGGCTCGGGCTGTCGCTGCTGAAGCGCAACGAATCGGGCTGGATGTACGGGCTATTCTGAGCCCTACGGTTCCGGCAGGACAGGAGCGGCTGCGCCTGTGTATTCATGCGTTCAATACAACAAACGAAATAGATAACCTGCTGGCTATTCTAAAAAAGGCCTTAGCAGATAACTCAACCAATGACTAAGCAGACATTAATTGTTGCCGGGATTGGCACGGAGATTGGGAAAACCATTGCTTCGGCGGTGCTGGTTGAAGCCCTGCAGGCCGATTACTGGAAACCAATTCAATCGGGGGGGCTGGATGATTCAGACACGGATACGGTGCGCCGGCTGATCAGTAATCCAACGACGTATTTCCATTCGGAAGCGTACCGACTTACGCAGCCATTGTCGCCCCATGCTGCGGCTGAGATAGACGGTGTCACTATTGAACTGGAAAAGCTTACTGTTCCGGAAACCCAGAATGCACTGGTTATCGAGCTAGCCGGTGGCCTGATGGTGCCGCTTAATAACCACGACCTATCGATTGATTTGGTGCAGAAACTAGGTTTGCCCGTCGTACTCGTATCGCGAAATTATCTGGGTAGCATCAACCATACACTCCTATCGGTTGATGCCTGTCGAGGTCGCAACATTCCGCTGCTGGGCATTCTGTTCAATGGTCCGACCGTTCCGGCTTCAGAAACGTTTATTTTAAATTATACAGGTCTACCCTGTCTTGGCCGCATTGGTCAGGAAGCGCACATAACGAAAGAAACGATACAGAAATACGCCCGGCTTATAAGGGATTCCTTTGAAGAAGATCCCTCTAAGGTCTAAGCATTACCAGGTTTTCACTAGCTCATCGAAGCGTTCCAGCAAAAATTTAGCTTTTGGCCCAACGTAGCCATCACCAATGGTCAAATCACCAATTTGAGTGATGGGCAGCACTTTTTTGGTCGAACTGGTTGTAAATGCTTCGTCGGCGTCGTAAAGTTCAGACAAAAGTACGGGTCGTTCATCGACCTGAAAATCGCTTTGTGCGAGTTGAATGACCGTTTTTCGGGTAATCCCATGCAGGATGTGCCGGTCTGGCGTAATGAGCCGATCACCTTTCACAATGAAAAAGTTGCTTCGGCTCAATTCGCTGATTTCACCGCCTTTCTGGTACAGCAAATCGGAGGCTCGGGCGGCCCGAATGGCTTCGGCCATAAGAATAACCCGTTTATAATCAGTACTTTTTACTTCGGCCATCTCCCGAACATACTCATCCAGAATCACCTTGATACCCTGCTCATACTGAATAGTGGGCGTTGGATGAATCATTTCCGCCAGAATAAGTAAGTTGGGTCGTACCACACTGATGCTATCGGCTGAGTATCCGCCGGTCAGGATAAACCGAAAGGCCAGATCATTGAGGCTGGTCAGACCGGTTTTCAGGCTCGCTTCGTTGCTACGCTCCACCAAATTCATGACGATGGCGTATGTTTCATCCTTGCTCAATGGCAGGGGCAAATGCATCCGAGAAGCAGAGTTCTGGAACCGCTCCCAATACCAGTCCCACTGAAACGGGCGACCGTTATAAGTCAGAAAGTAATCAAACAGCCCATAGCCCCGAAGCAGACTGAGATCAGTAACGCCAACGGCAAGCTGGTCAGTAGGGGCAATCGTACCATTAAAATAGCCGTAATACATGGGAGATGGGTTGGGTAAACTCATGGTCAAAGATACACGAAATGAACTAACTGCACCGGTGGTAAGCTGGATTAGCCGTTTTTAGCCTACGTCTTTAACAACCAATTGCACCGTGTAGCGGCTTTTTTGTTCCAATAATAATTTTTTGTTGGGTAGCACGCGCTCGATGGTTCCCTGGTCGTAGTAGCGAATGGTAATCAATTCAAGCCCATCGTTATAGCTGACCCGAAAGTCTTGTTTTAGCAAATCCAGTAAAGCGGGCACCCGATCTGGATTGTTATCGACAACGACCGAAAAGCTAATGGCCGTATTCTGCATCAGATTTATTTTGACGCCTGCCTGAGCAAATCGCCCGAAAATACGGCTCAAATTGTCTTCAGCTATAAACGAGAAGTCGTTCGGGTGAAGCGAAATTAACACCTGATTGACCTTGAAAATAAACGACGGAATAGTAAGGTGACGTTCGTAGTTGCCAATAACGGTTCCGGGTGCACCAGGCTTCAGAAACGACTTGACATAGAGCGGAATACCCTTGTTTTGCAGGGGCTTGATGGTCTTCGGATGGATGACTGTGGCGCCGTAATAAGCCAGTTCAATAGCGTCCTGATAGGTAAGCTTTTCCAGTAAAACAGTCTCATCGAACCATTTGGGGTCGGCATTTAACACGCCGGGTACATCTTTCCAGATGGTTACACTTTCTGCCTGCAGACAATAAGCAAAGATGGCGGCTGTGTAATCTGACCCTTCGCGGCCAAGGGTCGTGGTTCGATTATCGTCTGTTTGCCCAATAAACCCCTGGGTTATATGAATCCTGTTTTTGCCAACGGCTTCTTTTATCCGTCGATTGGTTACCTCCCAATTCACGCGACCTTCCCGAAATGTCGTATCCGTTCGTATCAGCTGCCGGGCGTCGAGCCATTGTGCCGATAGTCCCGTTTGCTTTACATAAGCGGCAATAATTTGGGTTGACAAGAGTTCGCCCAGTGAAACGATCTGATCGTAAACTTCATCATAGAGGCCACCGACAGGTTGCTCAACGTAGGTTTCGAGATGAGCAAATGTCTGGTCAACCGCGCTAAAGTCGCCCGTTAACTCGCTCATTATGGTGTAATGATAGGCCTTCAGGCTCTCAATCTGGCGATGAACACTGTCTGTGTTGCGGTCCGCATAAGCGCGGACGATGCTTTCCAGGGCGTTGGTTGTCTTTCCCATTGCGGAGACAACTATTACGGCATTCTGACCCTGTGATCGGACGATTTCAGCCAGATTACGCACACCGGCGGCATCTTTTACGGAAGCGCCACCAAATTTGAAAACTTTCATAAACGCTACACGATAAAAACGCGGGTTAAACAGATTCAGCAGATGTTGGCGGATAGCTAGTCCGTTTCGATCCTTTAAATCTGTTTAACCCGCGTTTTAGTAATTTAAATCGTTACCGTCCGACCTGTAAAAAGCAGTTGACGAACGGCATCAGCGATGCCCTGCGGATCAAATCCACACTCGTGGTGTAACTCAATTTGTTCACCATGCTCAATAACGGCATCCGGAATACCCAGCCGCTTAACACGAGCCATATAACCGTGATCGGCCATAAACTCTAGTACGGCGCTACCAAATCCACCCATGACACAACCATCTTCAACCGTTAGGACTCGGTCGAAACGGCTAAAAATCTGGTGTAGTAAGGCCTCATCAAGCGGTTTCACATACCGCATATCGAAGTGAGCCGGTTTGATGCCTTCTTTCGCCAACATGCGCGTGGCTTCAACGGCGTAATTGCCGATATGGCCAATTGTTAGGATCGCCACTTCTTCGCCATCAGCAATCATCCGGCCTTTGCCGACAATCTGTTGCTCAAGTGGGGTGCGCCAGTTAGGCATCACGCCCTCGCCACGGGGGTAGCGAATGGTAAAGGCCTGTTTGCCTTGTTGAATCGTATCGGATTGGGCTGTAAACATCATGTTGCGAAGCTCCTGTTCATTCATGGGAGCGGCCACAATCATGTTTGGTATACAGCGCATATAAGCCAGGTCATAAGCACCGTGGTGCGTAGGGCCATCGGCCCCAGCAAAACCGGCCCGATCAAGGCAGAAAATAACCGGCAGTTCCTGAATACAGACGTCATGAATAACCTGATCATAGGCCCGCTGCATGAACGTCGAGTAGATGTTACAGAAAACCACTTCGCCCTGCGTAGCCATACCCGCCGAGAAAGTAACGGCGTGCTGCTCAGCAATGCCCACATCGAAAGCCCGCTTTGGCATGGCCTTCATCATAATATTCATTGAAGAGCCGGAGGGCATGGCGGGCGTAACGCCGACAATGCGAGGATTCTTCTCAGCCAGCTCAACGAGGGTATTACCAAAAACGTCCTGATATTTAGGTGCCTGTGGCGTATCGTAAATTTTCTTCTGGATAACCCCCGTCACTTTATCAAACAGACCCGGCGCGTGCCATTTAGTCTGGTCTTTCTCGGCAGGCGCATAGCCTTTGCCTTTTACGGTAAGAACATGCAGCAGTTTTGGGCCGGGAATGTGCTTCATATCGTCCAGAACACTGACCAGATGATCGATGTCATGGCCGTCGATCGGTCCAAAATAGCGAAGGTTAAGCGATTCAAATAGATTGCTCTGTTCGAGCAGCGAGCTTTTAATACCCGACTGAACCTGCGAGACCAGTTCCTGGGCCGTTTTTCCCAGCTTATCCATTTTCCCGAGCAAGTTCCAGACTTCATCTTTCACCCGGTTATAGGTTTGCGAAGTCGTAATGTCGGTCAGGTATTCGCGCAGGGCACCCACATTAGGGTCGATACTCATGCAATTGTCATTGAGTACAATGAGCAGATTGCTATCCGTAGCACCGGCGTGATTCATTCCTTCAAAAGCTTCGCCAGCGGTCAACGCTCCATCGCCAATGACGGCAATGTGATTTCGTTGCGAGTTGCCCTGTAGCTGTGAAGCAACAGCCATGCCTAATGCTGCCGAAATTGATGTGGACGAATGCCCAACGCCAAAGGAGTCGTATTCGCTTTCTTTCCGTTTCGGAAAGCCGGAAAGTCCTTTATAGAAACGGTTTGTATGGAATTTCTCCCGCCGACCGGTCAGGATTTTATGGCCGTAGGCTTGGTGACCTACATCCCAAACCAACTGGTCATCCGGGGTATTAAAGACATAATGAAGGGCAACGGTTAATTCTACCACCCCCAGGCTTGCACCAAAGTGACCACCAAAAACAGATACATCGTCAATGATAAACTGACGCAATTCATCGGCGACCTGAGGTAAGCGGGATTTATCGAGTTTACGAAGATCTTCGGGAGTAGTAATGGTGGCAAGGAGACTGCCGGGGGTAATCAGCATGGTGGTAGCAGATAAGCGTCTGTCTTACAACAACACACGTATATAAACCTTTGTTCTATTGGCAGCTTACCAACAGTATTTTTACAACGAAGCTACTACAAATTTTAGTAATTATAAAAAATCTAAGCCCGCAGTTGCCTATATACATACGTAGGCACTCAAGGCTTAGATTTTTAAAGGAGGGGTAAGTACTTTTTTCAGAGCGTACCCTGTATGTGTAAACGTATAAACAACTAGCTGCCAGCGTTACTTCATTTGTTAATTCCGCTGGCTAGCCCGAAAAAGCTTCTGTTTTTCTTCACGAGTAAGGCTTTCATAACCAGATCGAGAAATTTTGTCCAGAATGGTATCGACTTCATCCTGATCGGGCGTCGAGGCCGTCGAAGCGGTAGATCCAGATGGCGATGCATATGTACTAGCTTGGGTATTGGCGTTGCTCCGTTGCCGATACGACACCTTGACGGCTGGTTTAGGCCTTAACAAATTACTCCAGCCATCAGCAAGCCAGTAAATTGGTCGCCCAAGGTCAGTGCCATTCTGTAATAATTTGACGTAGGCAAATCCCATAAATGCGCCACCTAAATGGGCCAGATTACCACCTGCGTTGGTCCCGGCTGATTGGGCAACGGACAGAATAATAAAAAAGAAAACGATGTACTTAATACGTACCGGACCGAAGAACAACAAATGGAACGTATAGTTTGGTAATAGCGTCGCAGCACCAACGGCTACGGAGAAGGCAGCCGCGGAAGCGCCGAGCATCCGGGCGGTATCGGCTTGGGCCTGAAAAAAAGGAACCAGGGTATACATGGCCAGATACAGAAGGCCACCGGCTATCCCACCCATAATGTACAGGCCCATAAGCCGACGATTACCGAGATACTCGTCAATTAGCCGGCCAAACCAGTACAGAAACAGCATGTTGTAGAGAATATGAAAGATCTCTTCATGCGTGAAAAAATACGTAAACAGCGTCCAGGGTTTGTGCAAAAACGCATTTACATCACCTGGAATCAATAATTGTGACATGATGAAGCCATATCCTGAATTCTGGGCCATTGTCAAGCTGACTTTGGTCACCAATAGAACCAGAAATATGACGACATTGACTAATATCAATTGCACCAACGTGTTGTTGGGCTTATTGAATTCGCTCCGAAAATCATCGAACAACCCGCTCATCCCTAATAAAACGTTTTTCGTTGTGAACCCCAGTATTTCACCAATATAAATGCAAACAACATGCCACCGATATGGGCGAAATGAGCAACGTTGTCAGCTTGTGCCCGATAAACTCCCGAGTAAATTTCAAGGGCTCCGTAAAAGATAACGAGATACTTGGCCTTCACCGGTATAGGTGGAAACAATAAAAACAGTTGAGTGTTCGGAAACAATAAGCCGAAACCCATAATCACACCAAAAATTGCGCCTGATGCCCCGACCATTGGTTCATCGACTTGGTTGGTGAAGATCCGATTGATAATGGTTACGCTATCCTGAATGTTGTTACTATCGGTTGGATAGACCCTGAATTTTTCAATAAATGGCGCCAGTCCATCGTAGTAGGATCCTGCATGCTGATCCACAAACGACAGGAAGCTCTCATAACCAGGGTTCGCCCGATAGGTCTGAACTGTTTCATATACGTCGTGCATCTCGAAATAGTTTACACCGGAAAATAATAATGCCGCACCTAAACCCGTAAAAAAGTAAAAGAACGTAAACCGCTTGGGTCCCCAGTACCGTTCCAGCATAGGGCCAAACACGATCAAGCCAATCATGTTGCTGAAAATGTGGTTGAAGCCACCATGCAGAAACATATGTGTTAATAACTGAATCGGATTGAATTTATCAGACAGAAACGAATGTAATCCAAATAGTTGAATTACAGACTCGTTTGTAACAAAAAAAACCAATACGTTTATTATTAACAGAACGCGAACTACCGGAGTAAGTGAAAACATGTTGTATTGACAAGTTAGGCTGATTAACTCAATTATCAGCGAAAAAGCCCCGCAATTTTATCCAACGATAACACAACCGTCACAGGTTCACCAGTTGGTGTATAACTTGGATTTGCAGAGGCAAATAATTGATTGACTAAAGCTTTCCGTTCCGTTGGGCTCAGGCGGTTTACATAACGCATAGCTGACCGGCGGGCCAGCGAACGCGCCATCGACTCAACACGATCTAACTTAAGTCGGCCTGTATCTGCCCGCAGTTGAGCCAGCAGGTTGGCAAACAGTTCTTCTTCATTTTCGCCCATAATCAGGGCCGGTACACCCCGAATAACGAAGGTATTAGCACCCAGTTCGTCGAACTCAAATCCCAGATTTGTCAGATCATCACGCAACTCAAGGGCCAGTTGAAAATCGACCGGCATCAGCGTAATTGTTTTTGGAAACAATAGCTGCTGAGACGCGCCATTCCGCTTTGTCAGGGCTGCGTGAAACTGATCATACAAAATACGTTCATGCGCACGCCGTTGGTCAATCAATAACATACCAGACTTGATAGGCGCCAGTAAGTAACGATTTTGAATCTGAACAATGGTATCATCATCAACGAATACGGGTATGTCTTGTTCGGGGAGTTCCAGACTAACTTTTAGTTGGTTGGCCCGGCTCCCCAATGTAATCGGCTCACCGTCGGTCGATACCTGTTCTGGCAATGGGGTGGCCTGAGTTGTCTTTCCTAACCAATCGCCCCCTGCTTCGGATGGATCGGGCGAGGTGACTGATCGGTCGCTGGGAGTAGGTGTGGCAATGCCGTCGTATAAGGCCTGCCAATTATTGACAGAAGGTTTTTTGGGAATGTCAAAACTATGGCCGGCGGCTTTATCCAGCGAGTCATTGCGCGATGCGCTTCGCTCATTAGTCGGTTGGGGCCCGCCAGATGCCCATGATGGGGTCATAGGCCGGGCATTTGCTGCTGACTGAGTTGTTGACAAAACGGGACTGTCTGCTTTACTTTCTGAAGCCTCAGATTTGGCCGTACCCGGACGAACACCGGCCAGAAAATTCACATCTGAGTCAAAATCGAGCGAAGGGGAGAGGTTATAGAGGCCTACCGCTTTCCGAACAGCGGCCATCATGATCGCATATACCGACCGTTCGTCGTCAAACTTTATTTCTGTTTTGGTCGGGTGAATATTGATATCGATGTGCGATGGATCAATATCGATAAACAGCACATAGAACGGATGGCTGCCTTCGGGCAAGGTGCCCTCGTAGGCACCAACGACCGCATGGTGCAGGTAGTTATGCCGGATGAATCGGTTATTGACAAAGAAGAACTGCTCATTTCGGGCTTTCTTGGCCGATTCCGGCTTACCAATGTAGCCATGTACGGTTACGTAAGGTGTTTGCTCCTCGCAGAAATTAAGCTGTTCACGGTAACTTTTGCCAAACATGTCAACAATCCGACGGCTTAGTTTCCCGGCCGGAAGGTTATAAATTTCCTGGTCGTTATGGAAAAGAGAGAAAGCGACTTCCGGGTTGGCCAGCGCTACCCGCTGGAACTCGTCGATGATATGCCGCATTTCTACCGAATTCGACTTCAGAAAGTTACGCCGGGCCGGTACATTGAAGAATAGATTTTTAATCAGCAGGTTTGTGCCGGGTAGGCATGATATGGATTCCTGCGCTTTAATATCTGAGCCCTCAATCCGGATCAAGGTACCTAGTTCCTCTTCAGCCCGGCGGGTTCTCATTTCAATTTGGGCAACCGCAGCAATAGAGGCCAGGGCTTCGCCCCGAAAGCCCATCGTTCGGATACGGAACAAGTCGTCGGACGTGCGAATCTTAGACGTTGCATGTCGTTCAAAACTCATGCGCGCGTCGGTTTCAGTCATGCCGAGGCCATCATCCACAATTTGAATCAGATTACGACCAGCTTCGCGAATAATGACCTGTACTGACTTCGCTTTAGCATCTACCGAATTTTCGAGTAATTCTTTTACCACCGAAGCTGGTCGCTGGACAACTTCGCCAGCGGCTATCTGGTTAGCAATCGAATCGGGTAGTAGCTGAATGACATTTTGCATAACGGATAAAATCTCCCTGAACGGCTGTCTGCCGGACTAGACAATATACAAAATAACCCCTTAAAAGCCCTTATAATTCAACAGAATCTGAGGGAAATTTACCAGATACAAAATGCCGCCAGTGCGAAACGGATTAGGTCTCGTACTGGCGGCATTAAAGGCCTTTAGCCGGAAATCGTTAGACTTTGATTTCTACATCAACACCACTAGGGAGTTCGAGCTTCATCAGCGCGTCTACCGTTTTAGCACTGCTGCTGTAGATGTCTACTAACCGCTTGTACGTGCAAAGCTGGAACTGCTCCCGAGCTTTTTTGTTGACGTGGGGCGACCGCAGTACGGTGTAGATTTCTTTGTTCGTTGGCAGAGGGATGGGGCCGCTTACGATAGCACCCGTTGATTTAACCGCTTTCACGATTTTCTCAGCCGACTTGTCAACCAGCATGTGGTCGAACGACTTTAGCTTAATGCGAATTTTTTGACTCATTGTGTTTTGGTTCGTTATGTGAACAGGGCCGCCGAAAGAACCATTTACTCCGACGACACAAAAAAAAGGTAGTCGACCGGTTCTGACCGACTACCTAATATCGATTAAGACGTATTACTTGCTACCTTTCTCTTTCGCTACAACTGTATCCGAGATGTTCTGCGGTACCACTTCGTAGTGAGCAAATGTCAGGTTAGCTGTAGCACGACCCGACGACATGGTGCGTAGGTCGGTTACGTAACCAAACAGTTCAGACAGAGGAACGTCGGCTTTAATTACCTGCGAACCGGCTTTCGTATCCATGCCTTTCATCACACCCCGACGACGGTTCAGGTCACCTGTGATTGGGCCTGTGTATTCTTCTGGTGTCAGCACTTCAACGGCCATGATTGGTTCGAGCAATTTCGGACCAGCCTGACGGGCTGCTTCACGGAAGCCTAAACGAGCGGCCATTTCGAACGACAGCGCATCGGAGTCAACATCGTGATACGAACCGTGGAACAACCGAACTTTCATGCTTTCGAGCGGGAAGCCAGCTAACGGACCGTTTTTCAGCGACTCGTCAAAGCCTTTCTGAACGGCTGGAATAAATTCACGGGGAATAACACCACCGACAATGCCATTCACAAACTCTAAGCCTGGCTGAATCACACCCGTTTCGTCTTCGCTCCGTGGTCCAAGTTCAAACACGATGTCCGCGAATTTACCGCGACCACCCGTTTGTTTCTTGTACACTTCGCGGTGCTCAACGTTTTTGGTCAGCTTCTCTTTGTAAGCTACCTGTGGAGCGCCTTGGTTTACTTCAACCTTAAATTCACGACGCATCCGGTCGATGATGATCTCGAGGTGAAGTTCGCCCATACCCCGGATAATGGTCTGGCCGGTTTCTTCATTCGATTCAACTTTAAGGGTTGGATCTTCTTCGATCAGTTTACCAATTGCTTTCGAGAAGTTGTCCTGGTCGGCTGATTTCTTCGGCTCGATTGCATAACCGATAACGGGATCGGGGAATACCATCGACTCCAGAACGATTGGGTTCTTTTCATCAGACAGCGTATCGCCCGTCTTGATGTCTTTGAAACCAACCACAGCACCAATGTCACCGGCTTCCAACCGCTCGATCTGGTTTTGCTTGTTGGCGTGCATCTGGAAAATCCGCGAAATCCGCTCTTTGTTGCCTGAACGGTTGTTCAGCACATAAGAACCTGATTCCAGAACACCTGAGTATGAACGCACAAAGCAAAGACGACCAACGTAAGGATCAGTGGCAATTTTGAATGCAAGGGCTGAAAATGGCTCGGTTGATGAAGGTTTCCGGGAAATCTCTTCACCTGTGTCCGGGTTCGTTCCTTTGATGCTTTCTTTGTCCAACGGCGATGGCAGCAGAGCCATTACGTAGTCGAGCATCGTTTGTACACCTTTGTTTTTGAAGGACGAACCGCAAAGCATTGGAACGATTTTCATCGCGATGGTTGCTTTACGCAAAGCCGCCAGGATTTCATCTTCCGAGATCGATTCTGGATCTTCAAAATATTTTTCCATCAGCGAGTCGTCGAATTCGGCAACGGCTTCAAGAAGTTTTTCACGCCATTCGGTGGCTTCGTCCAGCATATCGGCCGGAATAGGCACAACCTCGAAGGTCATGCCTTTATCGGTCTCGTTCCAGACAATGCCCCGGAAATTAACCAGATCAACTACCCCTTTGAAGTTTTCTTCTTCGCCGATTGGCAACTGAAGAGGAACAGCGTAGCTTCCCAGCATTTCCTTCACCTGCTTGCACACGTTCAGGAAGTCGGCGCCAGAGCGGTCCATTTTGTTAACGAAGCCCAGACGAGCGACGTTGTAGTTATTTGCCAGACGCCAGTTGGTTTCTGACTGAGGCTCAACGCCGTCAACGGCACTGAACAGGAACACCAGACCATCAAGTACACGGAGCGAGCGGTTCACTTCAACGGTGAAGTCAACGTGGCCTGGCGTGTCAATAATGTTGATGTGGTACTTATTCTCGCGGTAGGTCCAGTCAACAGTTGTAGCGGCTGAGGTAATGGTGATACCCCGCTCCTGCTCCTGCTCCATCCAGTCCATCGTGGCGGCACCATCGTGTACCTCTCCGATCTTGTGGCTTACCCCTGCGTAATAGAGAATTCGTTCGGTTGTGGTCGTCTTACCCGCATCAATGTGGGCAGCGATACCGATGTTTCTCGTGAAATTTAAATCGCGAGCCATTAGCTTGTTATACTGATAGTTATGTTTTTCTAAAATCGAAGGAAGAAGCCACTACAGTTGGCAGAGGGCTCCTTTGCGAATCAGGACGCAAAATTACTGAAAGTCAACCACAAATCAAATTGAAACTCAAAAGAATATAGTAGCCGTGATTGCTTGTAGTATCAGGATAGTATACTAATTTCGTTAACTTAAAGTATACCGTAACTTGAAAATCATGAAAAATCCGTATGTAGCTCTGCTGCGTACTGCCTGGACGTATGCCCGGCACGAAAAACGCCAGTATGTATTTGTTTATTTTCTATTTGCACTGGCCAACATTGCGAATGCCGCAAATCCGCTTCTGTTTGGTTGGTTTGTTGGCAAGTTGCAGGAGCAGCATACCGATATACCGAAACTCATCTGGATGTATGTCGGCGGCTACATGGGGCTGATGTTGCTGGAATGGGCCTTTCACGGCCCGGCGCGCGTTATGGAACGTCGGCTGGCGTTCAACCTGAGTCGCAATTTTTTGGATGAGCTGTTTCACCAAACCCTGCATTTACCGGTGGGTTGGCACAAAGATCATCACAGTGGGGCTACTATCAACCGGATCCGGAAGGCCTACGATGCGCTAAAAACGTTTTTTCAGGGCGGATTCGTGTATTTGCATGCATTCTCGAAACTGATATTCTCGTTCGGGGCGATGTTGTATTTTTCTCCTCTGTTCGGTTGTATTGGTCTGGTGTTAGGTGCGCTGACTGTCTGGGTTATTCTTCGCTTTGACCGTCCGTTTATCAAAGCACTGGACGAAACCAACGAGCGGGAACATGTCGTTTCGTCGACTCTTTTCGATAGCCTCTCGAACATCATCACAGTAATCACCTTGCGGTTGGAGCAACGGGTTCAGGCCAGTTTCGCCCAGAAAGTAGCCACTGTTTTCCCGCCCTTCATGCGGCAGGTGCGAATCAATGAATGGAAATGGTTCGTAGCCTCTACCCTGGTCGCGCTCATCTACATCGTTCTGGCAACGGGCTACATTTACCAGCACTATGTTCCGGGACAGGTTTTCCTGATTGGCGGCCTAGTGACGTTACTGGGTTATGTCAATCAGTTTACGAGTGTGTTTCATGACGTGGCCTATCAGTACACCCAAATTGTGCAGTTTAATACCGATGTACAGACGGTGCGTAATATCAGCGACGCCTATGCACAGCACGAACGCCCGGAGGACGAACTAATGCCTGCCAACTGGCAAACCATTGATATTGCCAATCTTAATTTCTCACACGGTCGACTTCAGAATACGCGGCATAAAATTCCTAATCTGAGCAATTTGCGGATCTGCCTGAACCGGGGCAAGCGGGTGGCGTTTATTGGTGAAAGTGGTTCGGGTAAAAGCACACTATTGACGCTCTTGCGGGGATTGTATCAGCCAGAACCAGGCCTGACCGTATGGATCGATGGGAAGGAGTCGCACGATTTAAACGCTGTGACGAACACCGTGACGCTCTTTCCGCAGGAGCCGGAAATTTTTGAAAATACGATTGCCTACAACATTACGCTTGGCCTACCTTTCAGTGATGAGGCCATCGACGAGGTTTGCCGGGTAGCCCATTTCAACGATGTTGTTCGGCATCTGCCAAATGGTCTGGAAACAAATATTCAGGAAAAAGGGGTGAACCTGTCGGGTGGACAGCGCCAGCGGTTAGCGCTGGCGCGTGGTGTGCTGGCGGCCCGCACCAGCGATATTGTGTTGCTGGATGAACCGACAAGCAGCGTAGACCCCAAAACAGAACTAGCGATTTATCGGGAGTTGCTGCATGAGTTTTCCGATAAAGCGGTTGTCTCGACGTTGCACCGGCTTCATTTATTACCCATGTTCGACTACATCTATATTATGGAAAAAGGCAGAATTGTGGATGAGGGCAGTTTTCCCGAACTACGTCACCGAAGTGTCATTTTCCAGGAGATGTGGGCGCACCAAAAAGAAGTGATGCATCAGGAGGAACTGGTTGTTGTGTAAACCAGACTTTATTACGTAAAACGGCCGGGCTATTTGATTGAGTAGCCCGGCCGTTTTGTATACTATAAGTTCTTATTTTCCTATTCCACAGGAGCTTCCACAATGGCCACAATTTTCCAGAGCGCCCGAATATCCTGCAACGGAACAGTTACATTGCCGCCATTGGGGTTGTCGGAGTGAAGCGTCAGGTATTTACGGGTCAGGAGCTCATTATCCCGAATACGTTTGACAACAAAATAATCCCGGTACATAACAGCATACACCCCGCCTGACTGGTATTCCCAGTTGTTTTCACTAACGGGTATCGCCAGTACTTTGGCACCGTGGGTTAGTTGAGGGCTCATACTGCTGCCCGAAATCTCCAGAACAACACCATTCTTGTGTCCTTTCATGATGGGTTTTCGAACACGAAATGACTCTACATCATTCATGCTAATGCCATCACTGAAACTCTCGACGAAGCTGGCATAAAATTTTACTGGCACAAAAGGCACCTCAATCGTATCATCGTCTGAAGGCATAATTCGGGCGTTTGCCTGCGGAGCATTCAAAACAGGCATAATACCCCGAATCAGGTAATCGGCACTGATCTGAGGATAGCAGGCCAGCAAACTCATGATGGTGTCATAAGAGGGCTTGGCCCGGCCGTTCAAAATATTATAAAACTTTGATGGGTTTTCGCCTAACTCCTTGGCAATCTGATAGATGGTTATGCCAAGGGCATCAAAAACCTGCTTAAGTCGATCTTGGACGGTCACGGAGCTTAGATTTTCATTTAGACAATTTTTAACCATTGTCGTCTGGATAAGTAGTATATATAATACAAGTAAAATATATTGCGCTTGTATTACAGCAAACATAGTCAAAATATAAACGAGTTCATGTGCCTGAGGGTACTTTCTTACCGAAAAATTAATGAACCATAATCGACTCTCTACCCATACACTGCCAACCGTTCTGTTTGTAGATATGAACAGCTTCTTTGCTTCCTGCGAACAGCAGGACAACTACTGGCTGCGTGGGCGGCCGGTTGGGGTATGCGTTTATACGGGGCGGAAGGGTTGCGTTATTGCTCCATCTATAGAAGCAAAGTTACGCGGTATAAAAACGGGTATGCGGCTGGACGAGGCCATGACGCTGTGCCCGGAACTAGTCCCTATAGAAACCCATCCGGCGCGCTATCGGGAGTACCATGTCAAAATCGTTGATGTGCTGCGTACATTCTCGGAGGATGTTGTCCCGAAAAGTATTGATGAGGCTGTCGTTGATTTAACAAATTATCAATTGGTCTATAAAGACATGCAGCAGACAGCCCTGGCGATTAAACAGGCTATCAGGCAAAAGGTGGGTGATTGGCTGCGTTGTTCGATTGGTATTGCCCCGAATGTTTTTCTGGCTAAACTGGCATCAGATATTCAAAAGCCGGATGGGCTGACGGTTATCACCCCCGAAACAATCGACCAGGTATTACAAACGCTCCGACTAACGGACTTGCCGGGTATTGGGCACCGCATGGCCGAGCGGCTTGAGGCAGGGGGCGTACATACTCCGCTTGAGCTTAGGTATGCTGCGCCAGAGCACCTCCGGGCTGTATGCAAAAGTATTATTGGCTGGCACTGGCACCTCCGGCTCAACTTTGGTGGCGAGGTGGATCTGGATACCAACCCCGATAACAAAAGTATGTCGGCCATGCGCACCGTTTCGGCCGATCAGCGCAACACCAGCGAACGTCTGGAGGAATTAGTCCAGTCACTCTGCCTTACTCTCGAACGACGAATGGTACGTCAGGGCGTTTTTTGTCAAGATATGTCCTTTTCCTGCCGCTACCAGAACGGGAAAACCTATAATTACGAAGTGCATTTTTCGGAGCCAAAGCAGGATGGCCCTGAACTGTTTACCCTTATTATGGAGCGTTTGGTAAAGTTTCAGAAGGCGCATCAGTGCGAGCCTGTTCTGAACGAGCACTTGCGTAGTGTGTCCGTAGCCGTGTTTCGATTTATACCGTCGGAAGTGGTGCCGCTACGTTTGTTTGGAAACGATACACGGAAGGATAAATTTCGCAAGGCGCTTTATGACTTGAAGACAAAATTTGGCTCCGATAAACTACTCCGGGCTACCGAACTGCGTGACAATCCCGCTTACCGGGACGTCATTGGCTTCGGAAACATAAAAGACCTATAACGTCAGGGCCAAACCCAGCGTTTAGCCCTGACACACTACTTAATTTAGAACACCCATTTTGCCCGCTTGAAAATCGCTGAAGGCTTCCATAATTTCTTCCCGGGTGTTCATCACAAACGGGCCATATACGGCCAATGGCTCCCGAATGGGCTCTCCAGCCAGAATAAGTACTTTCATCCATGACGTAGTTGCCAGATTAACGGTGTCGCCATCAATTTCTGTGAGAATCACCTGACCACGCTCAATTGGTTTACCATTGATTGTTCCCAGACCACTCAATACATAAACCATCAAACTATGATTGGCGGGAACCGTAATTGGTTCGGCCTGGCCATCGGTTAAGGTCAGATCGGCGACAATAATCGGACTGAACGTGTTGGCTGGGCCTTGTAAACCAGCTAGTTCACCCGCTATAACGCGTAACTGACCACCGTTGGATAGCGTACCAGTCGGAATACGTGAGGATGCAATATCCTGATAACGCGGTGGGCTCATCTTGTCCTTGGCCCGTAAGTTGACCCACAGTTGAACAAAGTCGAGCTTGCCTCCCTGCTGGGAAAACGCCCGTTCGTGTTTTTCTTCGTGAATTATACCCGAGGCTGCGGTCATCCACTGCACATCACCAGCAAACAGCTTTCCGTGATTACCCGCCGAATCACGATGCTCCAGAGCACCGTCATAAACAATGGTTACTGTCTCAAAGCCCCGGTGGGGATGCTCATCCACCCCTTTCGGCCGATCAGAAGGCTGCACCTGCATAGGCCCATGATGGTCTAATAATAAAAACGGATTGAATGGCCGCGATCCCTGCGGATGAAAAGCATTCAAACCAATGAAACCATCCCCAACGCTGTTAGGGGTGGCAGTGCGTATATCGGAAATTGTACGTTGCGTTGCCATAATACGTGTAGCTACATGTAATTTGAAAACCAACTTATTTCCCGACTAGTTCATTTCGGTATGGGTTGCTGCCAATAGCCGCTTAGCGGAGCTCAAAGCTGCGGAAGACGTTGTTCGTTCGGACAAAAGAAGGTTGTTCGGCCACCCACTACGGAGCGTTCGATGCGGGTATGGCAACGGGGACAGAACTTGTGTGCTTCAACGTCGTCGTAGGGAGAATCGTCCCACTCCCGAACATGGATCAGAAAGCTATTCGGAAAATCACGATAGGTAGCTTCGTAGCGGATTGCCGTCTCAAGAACAAGCCAGATAGCGTTGTGGAGCGCGGCCATCTGCGCATCCGTAAGGGTGTCGGCTCGCTGTTCGGGGTGTATGAATGCCTGAAAGAGTACCTCATCGACAATCCAGTTACCTAATCCAGCAACTACACTTTGGTCAAGTAGAACGGGTTTGATAAAGGCTTTTTTACGTCGTACCCGATTGGTTAGAGCGTCCAGTGAGATGGCCAGACCGTCTTCTCCAATCTTTTTACGAACCAGAAACGTAGGTATATCGTCTACTAAGCCGACACGTTCAAATTTACGAGGGCATAGAAAGCCAAGATTGAAGCCGTTGGTGAATTCAAAAACGATGCGGGCAAAGCGGGGCCGATCGAGCGAATTGTGGTAATAGGCCAGATCACCTGTCATACCAAAATGCATGTGTACGATGGTGTCGGGTGCGTCGGTCAGAACAAACAGGTTCTTGCCGACACGTTGTGTTGCTGTAAATTGCCTACCGATTAGTGCAGTTTGGAGCGTCGATAAATCGGTTGTCAATAGCTTTTTGTCTTCAACCTCAATATGGCTTATTGGCTGATAGAGTGATGATGTCTCAAGGTATTGGCGTCGGATTTCAACTTCTGGCAGCTCTGGCATCGTTGATGAGTTTGGAAAACAACCGTTGGTTAAGAGGAGTTGTTTTTCACTATTTATTCGCCAAGATAGGTGGAGTGATTAGCATTGTTAAAAAAAAGTATTTATTTTGCGGTGTATTTGTCTGATAGTCAGAAGGTGTTTTTGGTATAATTAGGGGTTAGATTAAAAACATTTCTAGAGGGCTATACGTTGTAGGAAGGCAATAGGTTAACCTGGTTGACGTTCAGTAAAAAACATAGGCGGGCTTAGCCCTCGTTTACATAGCCGACTTTTATTTTCTTGTTTACTTAAAAATCTCAGATGTAACAACCTCTACACAACCGCGGAAGCGGCTTTTTTTACAAGTCTGTGCATGTTCAATTGTTAAACTGAAAATTTTCAATGGAAAATAATTCGCAAAGGTCCAAAACAAACGGCGCTCTTCTGGCAGCTCTCATCATTATGACTGGCCTGGCTGGCGTATCGAGTTATCTGTACTTCGATCAGAAAAAAGTCTCTGAAAATCAAGAGGTAACCATCTCCGAGCGTGTAGAAGAACTGTCCACAACCCGTGTCAAGCTGGATTCGATCTCAACGGCTCTGGATGCCAAGATTGCTGAAGTACAAAAACTGGGTGGCGACGTTTCGGAACTGGAAAAAATGAAAGTGCAGTTGGAGCAGGACAAAGCATCACTGCGCAAAGGAAACCGGATCTCTATGGCTAAGTACGAAGCTAAAATCAAGCAGTACGAAGCGTTTCTGGTCGAAAAAGATACGCTCATCGCTAATCTTCAGCGTGAAAACGTAACCCTGGCATCGAACGTAAAGGTGCTGGATGAAGAGAACACGGGCCTTAAAACGGAGCGTCAACGCTTGACCGATTCCGTCACAACGGTTGTTTCTCAAAATCAGGAACTCTCTACCAAAGTTACCCGGGCGGCTGCATTGAAAGCGCAAAATGTGAAAGTGTTTGCGGTCAACGCTAAGGGTAAGGTTAAGGAAGACGATTCTTACAAAGCCAAGCGGTTAGATAAAATCAAACTGGTTTATACACTGCTTGATAATCCTCTGACCAAAGAAGAGCCTAAAGATGTGTTTGTTCGGGTACTTGATCCATCGGGCGCTGTTGTATCGGACATGGCTAATGGATCGGGCACATTCTCTGTAGATGGTAACGAAACTATCTACACCACCAAACAAACGGTAAATTATACCAGTAATGGTCAGAATGTTGAACTGCTTTATACCCGTGGCATTCCATATAAGCCAGGTAAGTATACGGTAGAACTATATTCAGAAGGATTCCGCATTGGCTCAGGTGAGTT
The DNA here is from genome assembly GCF_000974425.1 of Spirosoma radiotolerans. NCBI lineage: Bacteria > Pseudomonadati > Bacteroidota > Cytophagia > Cytophagales > Cytophagaceae > Spirosoma > Spirosoma radiotolerans. The sequence goes on along the minus strand of NZ_CP010429.1, from coordinate 6,555,939 downwards.
TGCGGTTCGCTAATACCACATTGCTCTTACTAAAAAAAGCGCGGTACCCAATGGTACCGCGCTTTTTTAGTAAGAGCAATGTTCTGTCGTTTATTCGCATTTGTAAGCTGAAAACGCCAGGGGGTATTTATTGCTTTACACCGGCAAAGGTGAGAAAATCCTGCGAATCGCTCTCTACATCAATGCGCAACAACTTGCCCTGCTTTTCCATACCATTGTCAGTAAAAACCCGGTCGGTTTGCAAGGTGCCGATGTTCGCATTGGCAAGCCGTAACTGAACACCGTTAGCCTGACGGCTTAGGCTGACATTCTCAATTAAACGACTGGTTTTAACCGGAGAGAGCCTGGTATAAACCAACGTAACCACGCTGTCCGACTGTGCTTTCAGTTCAGCATACGGCATTTGGCCGGCCGAAATGGCCACGCAGGAAGGGTCGAGGTAGAAGTTGGTTCGATAAGTGCCGACTACTTCACTGGCCAACGAGGTCGAATTAGGTTGAATATCGCCCTCGTGCTGGCAGGCAGTCAGCATTCCTAGCAAAGAGCAGAAAAGCAGTCGTTTTTTCATAGGTATTAGCTATTTAATTAGGAGACCCAGCTGAGTTTGAAAGGGTTGGAGCCTCATTCGCTTTTTTTTCATTCTCCGCAGGCTCTACATGAACGGCGTCGACCCAGACGTTCATATTATTCAATGTCATTTGACCAAACTGAGTTGTAAAAGCCACATCGGCGGCATCGCGCCCATAAGCCACCGTAATGCGATTCCCTAACGGTTTTGCCTGTGTAGCATCGAACGTAAACCAGCGGCCATCTACATACGCTTCGAACCAGGCATGAAGATCCATGGGATTGAGCTGATACAAATAACCAACAACCATGCGGGCCGGAATATTCAACGCCCGGCAAAGTGATATGCCCAGATGCGTAAAGTCCCGACAAACGCCAATTCGGCTAGCGGCCGTATCGACTGCCGATGTACTGGCATTGCTGGTTCCGTACTGGTAGGTTATCGTTTCATGGATCCATTTCCGGATCGCTTCGGCCTGGTCATAGCCTGACGCCACATTTTCTGTAATCTGGGTGGCTAATTCCCCCAACTGATCTGACTGGCAATACCGGCTTGGGAGGGTATAATGCAACACATCATCGGGTAATTCTTCAACTGGCGTATAAGGCGCACCGGGAGCTGTATCAATCAGGTCGGCTGTTTGAACCGTTGCCGAGAAATGAATCGAAAATGGGCCTTCCGGGGCCACTACCCGTTGGCAAAGGTTACCGTACATGTCCGTAAACTCAGTAACATTGACCGCAGGCGTAATTTGGTATTCTTCCCGGATGATCCACTGCCCCGCACCGGATCGGGGACGAAGCATTAAGATAAGCGGAGTTGGAGTTTCGGCAAAAAAAGAAAGTTCGCAGCCGGCATTAAGTTGCATTTCTGGTAATAGTAAAATGGATGGGGAGTTCGTTTGACATATAGATTAACTCACAGTGAGGATGATAGTTAGTGAATCGTGAATCTTTATTTACTCACTTTCGTACAATCACAAACTCTACACGTCTATTTTTCTGGCGCCCTTCGTCGGTGTCATTTGTGGCAATAGCTTTCGATTCGCCAAATCCCTTACTGGCTACCCGGTCGGGTTCAATCCCTTTGCTGATGAAATACTCGCGGACGGCGTCAGCCCGATCCTGCGAAAGCTTGGCATTTATTTCGTTGGAGCCGGTGTTGTCGGTATGGCCACGCACTTCAATAACCATTTTCGGGCTTTCATTCAGCGTTGTCACAAGCCGGTCGAGCTCCGGTCCCGACTCCGGCCGAAGCTCCGATTTGCCAGTGTCGAAAAAGATGTTGTTCAGGCGAACAACGCTTCCGCTCACCAGGGGAATCATGTTGAGTTGCTTGCCGGTAATCTCCTGAAACCCCTTGGATTGCGTTAGGTCAATGTTATCACCTTCGGCAACGAAATCTTTCGCGATTGCCCGCATCGTGTATTTCTGGCCATACGGCAGCACAATCTTGTATTCACCCGTAACAGGGTCGGATGTAGCTTCGCCCACTTCGGCACCATCGGGTAAGGTTTGGTAAATAATTCGGGCCTCTACAGGCTTACCCGTCGTCTGATTAATGACCTTGCCGCTGATGAGCGCGACGGGGTCAGGACGAGGAGCCTCCGTTTTGTTAGCCACATCATCGCCACCGCCACCCAGTCTGCCAGGTTGATTAGCAGGCTGGATATCGCTGAGCTTGACACGAACAATATCACCCTTTCCAAGCGTGTTCTTGAATGTGGTTAGATAAGCGTAATCACCTGACGCACTGAGTGTATAATATGCATCGTACCCATCCGTATTGACTTTTGGGCCGAGGTTAACCGGCTTCGACCAGTGCTTCCAGGTTTTGTCTACGCGCTTGCAGACATAGACGTCATTGCTGCCCAGGCCGCCTTCCCGATTGCTTGAGAAATACAGCGTAGCGCCATCGGGAGCCAGAAAAGGCGTTGTTTCCGTAAACTTCGTATTCACCTCAGAACCAAGGTCCATTGGCTTTGTCCATGACCCGTCTTTCTGCCGAAAGCTGACGTAAATATCATCTTCTTTACTATTTTTCTTCTCGCTAAACGCCATGAGAAGTACCTTTCCATCAGCCGACATAAAGCCGCAGTCAAACTGGCCTTTGCTCATGTTGACGTAGCTGGGAATATCCATTTTTTGCGGAGGTGACCAGCCGCCGGGTGTTTTCTTACTCAGCGAAAATCCCCGGGTTTCGTAGGTTCCGTTGTTGTATTGCCCTTTTATGAGCATACTGTTGCCGTCGGGCGTAATGCTGTAAGCGCAATTGTATTCGTCTTTATTGAGTGGAAAACCCATCCGTCGGGCGGGCCCCCACTTACCACTGGCTGGGTCGAGTTCGGAGTACCAGATATCCTGACTGCCTTTGGTGCCGTGTGTGTTGTTTGGATGGCTGATTCGGGCAAAGTAAAGTGTTTTACCATCCGGTGAAATCATCGGATTAATCTCGTTATACTCCGAGTTAACCTGGTTGCCCAGGTTTTCGACCCCCGAATTTGTACCAGCCGTTTGGGTTGAGTCTACCTTGGGTTGCCCGTTTGTACACAACGAGATATGCAGTAAAAAACAGGCTACAAAAGCGCCGGAAACATTCATGGATCTAACAAGGGACAGTGGGGTGCTTATAGAAAGAACGCTGGTGACAGCCGGTTTTGTATGAAACCGGTTCTGCTACACCACCCGCAACTTTGCAAAGCTAAGTAGCAGCACTTTTTCGCCTGCTTTCTCAAAGGCAATCGTCGCTTTTCGCTCGGTTCCATTCACATCTACAGCTTTAACCGTGCCAAAACCAAACTTGGCATGTTCAACGCGCTGGCCAGCCGCCAGATCAGCTGTGCTGCTTGGCGCAAAATCGGCCGAAGGCGTATGCGATACCAGTGGCTGTGGCGCCTGCGAACGAGCCGTTTTCTGCGCCAGTGACCTGACAAAGCTCATCGAACCGGTTGATGTACTTTCACTCCGATCCCGTTCCGGCCGGTCAAAGTCCATCCGGCTGGGCGCCGACCGCTGTTTGGACATCTTCAGGTATTGCTGGTCCATTTCCATCAAAAAGCGGCTGGGTTCGCACATCTTCAGGCGACCATAATGGTAGCGCGTTTCAGCATACGACATGGTCAGGCGTTTTTCGGCCCGAGTGACGGCTACGTAAAACAGGCGTCGTTCTTCTTCCAGGTCGTTGCGACTTTCGAGCATCATCTGGCTTGGAAACAGATCTTCCTCCAGACCTACAATGTGTACATTCTTGAACTCCAGCCCTTTGGCTGCGTGAATAGTCATCAACGTCACTTTGTCATTGTCGCCATCATCCTCTTTCTCGTCGGCGGTGGTGAGCAGCGATACCGATTGCAGAAACGCACTCAGACTCTTCTCTTCGTTGTCTGGATTATCGACAAATTCCTTGATCGCATTCAGCAATTCCTGTACGTTCTCGTAACGGGCAAGTCCCTCAACGGTTTTGTCGTCATACAATTCCTTGAGTAGTCCCGACGCTTTGGCAATGTGCGAAGCTACTTCGAACGCATCTTTCTGATCGAGCAGAAGTTTGAAGCTTTTGATCAGATCGGCAAACGCTTCAATCGCAATCGCCGACCGACCAGCTACGTGCTTCGTTATTTCGGCGACAATTTCCCAAATCGAATCCTGTTTCTCGGCCGCAATCACGCTAAGCTTGGCAATGGTCGTATCACCAATACCCCGTTTGGGTAAGTTGATGATTCGTTTAAACGCTTCTTCGTCCTGTTGGTTGACTGTAAAACGCAGATACGCAATTAAATCCTTGATTTCTTTGCGCTGGTAGAACGACAGGCCACCAATAATGCGGTACTTGATGCTCACTTTGCGCAAGGCCTCTTCAAAAGCCCGCGACTGGGCGTTGGTTCGGTAAAGAATGGCAAAGTCGTTGTTGACCAGCGAACCGTTCATTTTGGCTTCAAAAATGGACGAAGCCACCAACCGTCCTTCTTCGTTATCGGATGATGCCTTGATTACATCAATCAGCGTACCGTCTTCATTATCGGTGAAGACGTGTTTCTCCAACTGATTTTTGTTCCGGGAGATAATGGAGTTGGCCGCCTGGACAATCGTTTTGGTGGACCTATAGTTCTGCTCCAGCTTAACGATCTTGACGTTTTCCTTCCCATAGTCGCGCTGGAAGTTAAGAATGTTTTCAATGTTGGCTCCCCGGAACGCATAGATGCTTTGCGCATCATCACCGACAATACAAATATTCTGATGAACAGCGGCCAGCTTGCGGGTGATAAGGTACTGAGAGACGTTCGTATCCTGAAACTCATCGACCATCACGTGCTGAAACTTGTGCTGGTATTTATTCAGAATATCCAGATGATCGCGGAATAAGACATTTGTGTTAAACAGCAGATCATCAAAGTCCATGGCGTTGGCCGCAAAGCAACGTACCGCATACTGCTTATAAATCCGGCCAATATGGGGCATTCGGGCTGCCTCGTCATCGGCCAGAATAACCGCGTTGTTCAGGTAGTCTTCCGGACCGATGAGCCGGTTTTTTGCACCGGAAATACGGCTAAAAACACTGTTAACCCGATACACTTTATCATCGAGCCCCATCTCTTTAACAATACTCCGCAGCAGCGACTTGGAGTCATCGGTGTCGTAGATCGAGAAGTTACTGGTGTAACCAATGGCTTTGGCTTCGATCCGTAGAATCTTGGCAAAGACCGAGTGAAACGTACCCATCCAGATGTTGCGGGCTTCTGTGCCAACAACTTTCTCGATACGGCTCCGCATTTCGCCAGCCGCTTTGTTGGTAAACGTCAGCGACAGAATCCGAAATGGGTCAACCCCGGTTTCAATCAGGTGAGCAATCCGGTAAGTCAGTACGCGGGTTTTCCCCGAGCCGGCTCCGGCTATAATCATTAACGGGCCGCTGCCGTGCATAACGGCCTCCCGCTGAGGGTCATTTAATCCAGAAATATAATCAACCATTCCGCTCGTTTCTCTTCCTTCTATAACAAGTAAAAGTAAGAAAAAATTTTGTCGAGACAGCCAGGAAGACGACCAATACTCACACCATCGGCCCCAGATCAACGCCCATCAGATCTGATACTGACGAAGCCGTGGCTGCTCCACCATCGCCTTTGCGGTAACGGAACCACTCGCGGCTCTTGTAGTTGTAAACAAAGCCTTCGAGAATGCCGTAGTCGTCGTCCTCAATTAACCGAATGACTTTTTTCAAGTCATTATTGATACCTCGATTGGTGCAAACTTCAATAATGACCCGAGTCTGCTCCATCTCCTCATCAAAAAGGATTACATCAGGTACGGGAAAACCAGGGCCCTCGTCCAATGGCGTTTCTGGTAGCGGAATGAATTTTATTGTCTTTTTATGATAATACAATACACCCAGTTCGACAGTCAGTTTGCTAATGATGCGCTGATGGCCAAATGGCGAATTGGCACCATCGTCATGCACCAGAAACGGGGAGTTGTAGTTTTGTTCGTACATGAGCCGTGAGCGACGTTTTCCTGAAAAATACCTTGCCTTAAAGAAACTCATTTAGATGGATCGGATCCCCATCAATTCGGATACCGATGAGGTTGTGGCTACTCCACCATCGCCTTTGCGGTAGCGGAACCACTCGCGGCTCTTGTAGTTGTAAACAAAACCTTCAAGGATGCCGTAATCGTCGTCCTCAATAAGGTGAATAACTTTTTTTAGGTCGCGCTGGGTGGTTCGTGGTTGGGCGACTTCTATAATGATGCGGGTCAACTGAACCGTATTATCAAATAATAAAACGTCGGGAACCTGATGCCCCGGCCCTTCGCCCAGCGGTGTTTCCGGCGAAGGCTCAAGGGTAATGAGTTTTTCCCGATAAAATAAAACGCCTAGACCGACGGTCAGCTTACTGATTACCCGCTGGTGTTCGAGGGGCAAATTCGTGCCATCATCTTCCTGAACCAGAAACGGCGAATTGTATCGTTGTTCGTACATAGGCATCAGACGGATTTATCTCCCTAAGTTACAGAAAAACAGCGTGTAAGCAGAGCGTCGGCAAAAACGTTTAAAATTTCTTAATTATTGTGCAACGTTCTTTATTTTCCCGTCTCTTTCTCTCGTTAACAGACTAAACAACGCTGAGACGCTGAACCTGTTGGAACCAAATCAAAATCGCAACGGCGCACCGGTCGGGCCGCCATATCCAGACCGCCATGCCGACCTCGTCAAACGCTGCCAACAGGGTGAGCGACGAGCGCAGTATGACTTGTATCAGCAGTACGTTAAGGCAATGTATAATGTTTGTCTGCGAATTGTAAACCACGAGGCCGAAGCTGAAGATGTGTTGCAGGAGGCTTTCATGGATGCCTTCAGTCACATTAACTCATTTCGGGGCCAAAGTACGTTTGGCGCGTGGTTGAAACAGATTGTTGTCCATCGGGCCATTAACCATCTTCGTAGTAGACGGTTGGAACTGGTAGATATTGAAGCGCATCGGCTGGGCGAAGATGACGGCCTCGACTATGCTGATACGGAGCCCTACGATGAAGAAACTACCCAACTGGAGGTTGAGCGGGTTAAACGGGCCATGCAGCAACTGCCGGAGGGCTATCGGGTAGTGTTATCGTTATACTTGTTTGAAGGCTATGACCATGAAGAAATCGGTAACGTTCTGAACATAAGTGAGACCACATCGCGAACACAATATTTGCGCGGTAAAAAACGATTGCTGGAATTGTTATAAGTCCAGTGTGGACAACAGTAAAAAAGAGTACAACTAACAAATACGAACGACGAATCAACAGATTCGACACCATAAAAATGAAAAAAGATAATCTTGAACGCTTCGTCCGCGATAACCGCGAAGCCTTTGACGACAAGGAGCCACCCAATAACTTGTGGCAACGGATAGAAAGTGGGCTGGATAAGCAACAACCCAGTCGGGAATCGCCGTTTCTTCAGATTCATAAAAACCCGGACCAAACCCGAGCATCTGAGGGAAAAGGGTCGCGGGTGAGCGGTCGGCAGATTGGCTGGCCCACACTCGATTGGCGTGTAGCGGCATCCATTGCCGTATTACTCCTGGCCGGCGCTTTCATATACATGAATCAGCAGTATGGCGTTACGCACCAGCCCGATGTAGTAGCTGCCAGCCCTACGTATGCTAAAGAAGTTGTGCAATATACCCGTATGATTGATGATAAACGGGCTGAACTGAAACAGATGACCGAAGATAATCCGGCGCTCTATCAGGAGTTTGCGACCGATCTTATTCGGCTCGAAAAGTCATATAAATCGTTAAAAGCCGATTTGCCTCAAAACCCGAATCAGGAAATGCTTATTCAGGCCATGATACAGAATTTGCAACTCCAGATTAACCTGCTCAATGAACAGTTGCGCGTTATTCAGCGCATTAAACAACAAACTCATGAAAATCCTGTGTAGTCTATTGTTGTGCTTGCTACCAATGCTTACCTGGGCCGAGGAACAAGTAGGGTTTAGCACAATTGAAAAAAAGAAAACCATTATCAAGCTGTTCGACGTGAGCAGCAATGATAACTTATTGATTGATAACCAATTCGGCCAGGTATCGGTTGGATTATGGGACAAGAGTGAAATTCGCGTTCAGATTACAATCGTTGCCAATTCCGATTCCGACGAACGCGTTCAGAAATTCATAGACGCCGTTACAATTGAAGAAAAACGTACGGGCAATCAAATCATGGTTCGTACAAACTTTAGCCAGAGCAGCGTTTCGAACTGGAGTTTTGGCAAGTGGAAAGACGGCGGAGAACGCAACTTTGTCAAGATCAACTATGAAGTGATGATGCCCCGGCAGAATGCGCTAAGTGTGCGAAACAAGTTTGGCAATACGAACATCCCGGCGTTTCAGGCTCCTTTAACGGTCTATAGCCGCTACGGTAACTTCAGTGCTGATGAGCTTACCAGCCGTCAGAACGATATTGACGTGGCCTATGGAAAAGCCGATATTGGTAACTTTGGTCAGGGTAAGGTGGATATGGCGTATGGCGATCTCGAGCTCTCACGAGCCAACGTACTGGTACTGACTAATAAATTCGGTAAGATGAGTATTGGTGATGTAGGAAAGCTGGATGCCGACATCAATTATTCGGGTGCCAAAATTGGTACGTTGCGCGAATCAGGTAAAATCAAGATTGAGTTTTCGAGCGGCTTCCGAATCGATCAATTACCCAAAACGGCCGAGAATCTAAACATCCAGGCTGCCTATTCGTCTGTTGGCTTACCTCTGGATAGTGATAACGACTGCGACTTCGATGTGACGGTAAGTTACGGCAACTTCAATTACGGATCAGGTTCGGCCATGCACTTTACTTCGCAGCCCAGCGATAATGATAGTCACCGTGGTCCACGGCTCACCAAGCAATACATTGGCAAAGTAGGAAGTGGCTCGGGCACCAAGGTACGGGTTGTCTCAAAATTTGGAAACGTAAGTTTTAGGTAAGGTCTGAACCTGGATGTATGAGATTATTCTGATTGATTCGCTTTCGTAGAATACTGGCTGGCAAAATCAGATCAATCAAAAGAATCACATGTATCCAGGTTTAGCTAACTTCTCAATTACCTGCCTGTGTTGTGGGAATTCATGAAATAAGTCTTCCTGACTGGCCATCTCAAAGTCGGTAAAGTCGAAGCCGGGAGCTACCGTGCAGCCTACCAAAGAGAAGTCGGTGCCCGGCGCAGGCTTTGAGCCAAACCAGCAACCCGCTGGCACAACAGCCTGATATACCTCACCCTGTTCTGGCTTGTTACCTAAGCAAATAACGCTTAATTCACCAGTTGGGGTGATAACAAAAATGTCAAGCGTTCCTCCAGCGTAGAAGTGCCAGATTTCGTCGGAGGCAATGCGGTGAAGAGCCGAAACGTGGTGGCTTTCAAGGAGGAAATAAATAGCGGTGCCAAACGAACGCGCGCCACTGAACCGGCCGGGCAACGCGGCTTTCGGAATTAACTCGGCAGAACGATACGTTTCAACAAAGTAACCGCCCTCAGGATGGGGCTGCATGGAAAACTTATCGACGTAATAAGCAGCTGTCATGATTAGTTTTGGATAATAGAATGCCTGAATAATTAAATAGGTACATACTCCAGCTATTCAATCATTCAGGCATTCTATCATCCAACATTAAAGTTTATTGCGCAGCTTTCACTACAGTCAGAAAATCACGGGATTTGAGGGAGGCTCCGCCAATGAGGCCGCCATCCACATCGGGGCGAGCGAAAAGCTCTTCAGCATTTTGTGCGTTGGCGCTGCCTCCATACAAAATCGTTGTATCCTGCGCTACCGTGTCACCATATTGGCTGGCAATATGCTGACGTAATTCAAAGTGCATGTCCTGGGCCTGTGCTGACGAGGCCGTCAAGCCAGTGCCAATAGCCCAGATTGGTTCGTAGGCAATAACGATATTGGCAAACGACTCCGCCGAAAGATGAAAGAGACTTTCGGTAATCTGGTCTTTTACAAAGCCGATGAAATCGCCGTTCTCGCGCAGATCGCGGGATTCTCCGCAGCAGAAAATAGGCTTCAGGCCATTCTCAAGAGCTACGTTTACTTTCTCCGCCAGTTGTGCATTCGTTTCGTTAAAATATTGCCGCCGTTCGCTATGACCCAGAATAACGTATTCAACGCCAATGGATTGGAGCATAGGCGCCGAAATTTCGCCGGTGTAGGCACCCGATGCTTTCTCATGGCAGTTTTGGGCACCCAGCGCAACCTTGCCACCTGCTGTTACGTATTGCCGGGCAGTAGCCAGGTATAAAGCTGGAGGACATAGTACGACTTCCACATCGCCCGTAACCTCATCTTTCACCATATTGATTACTTCCGATAGCAGCGCTTTCGCTTCTTCGGATGTCTTGTTCATTTTCCAGTTGCCAGCAACGATTTTCTTACGCATAGATGATTAATAATGAGGTCAAAATCAGATTCTTAAACCCACTAGCAGCATTGCTTCATGGGTATTTTTAGGCGAAATTAGGGCTTTTCAGTCGAACACCTTCCCCCGAAGACACTAAATTTTGATTACCTATTAATAAGTATAAACCGCTATCTGAAGAAAGCCTAAACTAACTTTATGGTTATTGTGTTATTTGGATAAAAAAATGAGTAATTTTAATGTAACAAATCTACTGTATGAAAACGCTGGCATTGATAATCGGGCTATTAGGCATGTGCGCCGTTGCCTGGGGAGATGATCAGGAGCGCAGAGCCGCCAAAGCGAAGGATCGTACACCGGATAAGGAGCGTTATGGATTTTTCATTGCCGACAATCGCTCCTGGACGCGAATTCCGTTTCAACTCCATTCGAACCTCATTATCGTTCCAGTTAGTGTCAACGGATCGGATACGCTCCGATTCATCCTGGATACGGGCGTTAGCAATACCATTATCACTGATCCTGGCGCTTTTCGTAAAAAGCCGCTCACACTGACACGCAAAGTCAAAATCAGTGGAGCCGGAGAGGGAGGGAGCCTAACAGCCTCTATTGCTATTGATAACGTATTGATGATGGGTGGCCTACGGGCAGCACACCATAACCTGGTAATTCTGGATGAAGATATTCTAAGGTTATCGGAGTACGTAGGGACGCCTGTCCACGGCATTTTTGGCTACGAGATCTTCGCCAACTTCGTCGTAAACGTGGATTTCCAACGGCGCGAAATAACCTTGATGAAGCCGGAGAAGTATAGCTACAAGAAGCGTAAAGGTGACCGGTATCCAATCACTATTCAGGATACAAAAGCCTACACAGATGCGCTGTCTGTATTTGACGGGGAAAAGAATCTGCCGCTACGGGTTGTGCTGGATACAGGCGCCGGACATGCGCTGTTGCTTGATCGCTCGCGGAGTACGGCCTCTATGCCCATGCCTGTAAAAAGTATTCGGGCACAATTGGGGCGGGGCCTCAACGGCGTCATTAATGGCGTCATGGGACGAATTCAGAAAGTCCGGTTTGGTCGCTACGAACTGGATAATATTCTGGCATCGTTTCCCGATAGCCTCGGATTTGGTATGAAGCTGGTCGATATGCCCGAGCGACAGGGAAACGTGGGCTGTGAGTTACTCCGCCGTTTCAACGTCACCTTCAACTACCCAGATCGTTATATCGTCATGAAGCCCATCAAGCGGCTTTTGAAAGAGTCCTTCGAGCATGACATGAGCGGCATGGAGCTACGTGCCAAAGGCGAACGGTTCCGTAATTATTACGTAGATAAAGTTGTGGCGGGGTCTCCTGCTGATCTGGCCGGTTTAGTGGAAGGTGATGAAGTATTATTTGTCAATAACAGCTCCGCCAATGAGTTGACCGTTAGTGACATCTATAAAATACTTCAAAAGGGAGAAGGCAAAGAGGTGTCTATTCTGGTTCGGCGCAACGGCCAGATTATCGTGACCAGCTTTGTACTAAAGCGACTGATCTAAGTTCGGTTAGTCCATCCGTTCCAGCTTAAACCGGAATGTGGTGCCGCGATCTACTTTGCTCATCACGGAAATCTTGGCTTTATGGGCGTTTAGAATATGTTTGACGATTGCCAGGCCCAGGCCCGTGCCGCCCCGATCTTTAGAGCGGCTCTTTTCAACCCGGTAGAAGCGTTCGAAGATACGGCTCAGGTGTTCAGGCGGAATACCGGGCCCGTCGTCGCGGATGGATACAAGTATAGACTTTTTGTCGTCTTCGAAATTCACCTGAACCCGGCCGTTTTCATTGCCGTATTTTACTGCGTTTTCGATCAGGTTTGTCATTACCTGCGTAATTCGCTGTGCGTCGGCTTTTACCCATACGGGTCCAGCGTGAAAGCTTTTTAACTGAAGCGACGTCTGTTTAGCATGCGCAAACTTCTCTAACTGCTCAAAAATATCCTGCGTAATGTGCGTCAGGTCGACCCGTTCGAAGTTCATGCGCACTTCCCCCGTTTCCAGTTGGGAAAGGGCGACCAGGTCTTTGACCAGCGCATCGAGACCATCGAGGCTTCTGGCGGCTTTGGCCAGAAACTTGTCCCGCACTTTTTCATCGTCTACGGCCCCGTCGATCAGGGTATGAATAAAACCCTGAGCGGCAAAGATCGGCGTCTTTAATTCGTGCGATACATCGGCCAGAAACTCCCGCCGGAAGAGTTCCAGCCGCTTTAATTCGTCAATTTCCTTTTGCTTCCGGGCCACATACACAAAAATTTCATCGTTGAGTTTCTTGAACGGATTTGTATTCTTGATGATCGACTTCCGGGAGATGTTAAAGTCGCGAATTTTTAATTTATGAATGGTCTTGTACATCTTGTTGACTTCCCGAAATACAAGGAGTTCAATGGCGTAGAAGACCAGAAAAAAAGAAATAATAAACGACGAAATACCTACCACAAAGAGCATGGTGCTGGTAACGCCCTCCACAAACGTCAGAAACGCCAGGGTCAGTGCCGAAATCAGGCAGGCCAGCAACAGTGCAATCAGGCGGGGACTTAGGGACATGAGGTAAAGATAAAAAGGTGAAAGAGCGAAAGAGTGAAAGAGCGAAAAACATACCGGTGTAATTCGCTCTTTCACTCTTTCATTCTTTCACTCTTTATTCAGGTTGGTCGGTAAACATATACCCAACGCCCTTCAGGGTACGAATGTGGGTATCACCGATTTTTTCGCGAAGCTTACGGATATGAACGTCTACCGTGCGTTCGAGCACGTAAATATCGGCACCCCATATTTTTTGTAGCAACTCCTCCCGGCTACAAACTTTATTGGGATGTTGGGCCAGAAAAAACAGGAGTTCAAATTCCTTCTTTGGCAAAATCACCGATTTGTCATTCTGACTAACGGAATAATTTTTGCGGTTGATCAGCAGATCGGCAATGGCAATCTGTTCGCCGGGGTCGGCTTTCTGCGCTTCGCGCCGGAACAGCGCGTTAATGCGGCTCATCAGGGCACGGGGCTTAATGGGCTTGGTAATGTAGTCGTCGGCACCCACATCGAAAGCAGCTACTTCGGAATATTCCTCCGAACGGGCTGTTAAATAAAGGATGAACGTCTGACGCAATTCGGGTATATTGCGCAACTGGCGTCCGGCTTCAATGCCGTCCATATGGGGCATCATAATATCGAGTAGAACCAACTCGGGCATATATGTCTTGGCGATTTCAACGGCTTTGCGGCCGTCGGTTGCGGTACGGACGTCATAGCCCTCCTTGTCTAGATTATATTCGAGCATCTCCACAATATCGGCGTCGTCGTCAACGACTAAAACGCGGTGTAGAGGTTGAGCAGCCTTAGCAGCACTCATACAGAACTGGTTTGGTAAGAATGGTTCACCTTGTTGAAAGGTTACCGAATGATCGGTAGCCCGAAGTTACGTGGCTTATCCGCAACGTTACGAATCAGGAATGCATACTTAACAAAAACTTAACACCTTCGGGCGGTATGTTTCTGTGGGTTTCGAATTGAAAACGAGATTATTAATTCCTAGCAGAGAACCAACTTTATGTTGAACAAATACGAAATTTGTAGGTTGGTTACATCAGTCCACAAATCAAAATTAACGAAAATAACGGCTAAAATTTGCGCTTGTCTCTACTTATATCATGAATATTCGCTCGCGGGAAATTGAACTCCCTTCCTACGCAAAATTAGTCTGCGTACTCTTGTCACTTGTCGTTATTGTTTACGGTCTGCACATACTGCAAGGATTATTAATTCCTTTAGTTTTTTCAATTCTGTTTGCCGTCTTATTATTTCCGCTGGCAAATCGGCTCGAAAAATGGCGTGTGCCCAGAGTATTAGCTATCATTTTGTGTCTGCTACTGACGTTGGGTGTGTTAACCGCTTTGTTTTGGGGGATTTCCATACAGATCAGTAACTTTTCTGAGGTTATCCCAAAGTTTGTTACAAAAGGTACTGCTTACATAAACAGCTTGCGAACCTTTGCGGATGAGAAACTGAACATTGATCGGCAGCGGCAGGTATCGGAAATTCAAAAGTACCTGAATCAGGCTCTGGCTGAGGGAGGAACCATCCTGACAACAACGTTACTGGCGACTACCAGCATTATTACGAACCTCTTTCTGATCTTGCTATTTGCCTTCTTTTTCCTGCTTTACCGTGATTTCTTTCGCTCTTTTTTCTACAAAGTATTTGAAGATGCGCGTCGGTCGAAGATTGACGATGTCATGAGCCGGATTTATGAGGTGGTAAAAGATTACCTGGCCGGTCTTGTACTGGTCATCCTTATTATTGGTACGCTGATGACGGTCGGGCTGCTCATTCTTGGCGTCGACTACGCTGTGTTTTTTGGTTTCTTCGGAGCCTGCTTGGTGCTTATTCCCTACTTTGGTATCTCAATGGGTTCGTTGCTCCCGGCGGCCTACACCCTTGTAACGCAGGATAATCCCATCAAGGCATTGGGCGTCATTGGGGTTTTTCTGTTTGTGCAGACCTTGGAGGGAAATTTCATCACTCCTTATATCGTCGGTTCGAAAGTCAGTATTAATCCGCTGGCGGCCATCATCGTCCTGATCTTATGGGAAAACGTTTGGGGGCTTCCGGGTCTTGTGCTGGCCTTACCCATGACGGCCATCCTGAAGGTTATATTCGACTCGGTTGAGGCACTTAAACCGTATGGATTCCTGATTGGCGAAGCCGAGAAGCCACGCCCGCCCATCAAGAACTTTCATGAATTTACGGAACAACTGCCCAGGCGAGCTAAGAAGGTAGGGAAAGTGGAGGAGAAAAATTAAAGAGCGAAATCGGACCGCCGATGCGGAATGAATAAGTGAAAGAGCGTCCTATTTAACCTCTCTTTCACTTATTCATTCCGCATCGGCGGTCCGATTTCGCTCTTTAAAAATTAAGCGGGTCAAGATTCTTAAAATGGCCATTCATTCGAATGCGTTGCTTGGTGCGTTCCATATCCGATACCACCGGCAACACATTATTGAGGTGTTGGATCAGGAAAAGCTGGCGTTCGGCTTCGGTTTCGAGGGTCAACAGTTCATATTCCTGCTCGATGGATAGGCCAACTTTGTGGGCTACACGGTAAGAGAGGTTCTCCATTGAGGGACCGTAATCCGTTTCAATTTGCAATAATTCATAAAGCCGCTCAAGTCGCTCGATCAGGGCCGAAGAATGTGCACTAAAGCTGTCGCCTGGTTCGATTAATTCCACTTCGCCACCCGCATAGAGCTTTCCAGAAAGGGGGTTTTCGAAGTTCACCAACCGAAAAACACCCAATCCTTTCGATTTAATGTCCATCCGGCCATCAGGATATCGTTTGTGCAGTGTTGTCACGTGCATCTCAGTGCCATAACCGGGCAGTTTATTATTCAGAAAGGCGGGGATGCCAAAGGTCTTTTCTTCCTCCAGACACTCGTCGATGAGTTGGCGGTAGCGTGGTTCGAAAATATGCAGGTTTAAATCCTCGCCCGGATAAACGATCAGATTAAGCGGGAACAGCGAAAGCGTCTTTTCCATAGAGCCGAAAAGATACAGGTTTTTACTAAAAATAATCTCCTTAACGGCGTCTAAAGCGATGAGTGATCCGAAAAAATGCTGACTGACTCAACAAAACGCACTTGTCTGGTTCGTGCTTCGGCATAAATTGGATCGGCAAGGTGGCCTAATCCGGTTACATCCGACATGCAGTCGGTCACGACAACGAGCTTCGCTACTAGTTCGGGAGCCACATCCAGAAGTTGCTTAAGGCTATTGGCTACACAGTGTGATTTAGCTTCACCCATAAGGTAAACGGTATCGAAGCGGGCTAAATCAGCAATGAGATCCGTGTTGAGTTGCGTTTCCGGAATGGCCGGGTCCGGTACCTGTGCCCGAAAAATACCGAAATGTTCGGTCAGCGGATATAATCCTTTTTGTACGGCCACATAATCGAGATCCCGCTGACTGGACCAGTCCTTAAGGGCATCGAGTAACGTATCGTGCAGGGCTGCGCCACGGGAGCCGATCAAACAATGTTCGGGCCAGATAAAATGCATAAACTGGCCATCGGCTTCAAGGGCATGTACGTATTTGCGGGCTTTTTCTGCCGAAAAACGGGGTGTCCAGCGGTCAGCATCCACATCGGCGGCCGTAATCTGGGTAAATGGGCTCGGGTGCTTCCCGTCGGCATCATGCCAGAACAGGGGATGAGCAATATCCAGCACATGATGTGTATCGAGCGTAACCACGATATGGTCAATCTGATGGGCGTGTTTCCGAATCAGGCCTGCCATGCGCTCAACATCCTGCTCAGCCCCCGGCACAAACAAGGCACCATCTGGATGACAGAAATCGAACTGAGTGTCGATGATCAAAAAAGCATTCGTCATAAATTCCGCGGCTCGGTTTACCCAAAAATAAGGGTGGGTAAGTTGTTGGGTCCAAAATTGCAAATCAACGGGTGAAAGTAAACGGGAAATGTTCAGAAAATAAGCCAAACCTCGGTCGCTTTCTCATTCGATTAGCCAGCGCTTGGGCCTTTTTCGTTACTTTGATGTATGAACTATAGTGAACTTCAATTGCGCCTGTCGCCCGATTACACCGACATCCTTACTGCCGAGTTGGCAGAGCTTGGTTATGAGTCATTTGTGGAAACCGATGAAGGGTTAAACGCTTATATTATCGAGGCTGCTTTTAATGAGCAGGCCGTGCAGGAATTGATTGGTAAATACGCTGCGCAGACAGCAATAGCCTATGAAGTCAATTCGTTAGAAAAACGGAACTGGAATGCCGAATGGGAGCGTAGTTATGAACCAATTGAAGTAGGCGTTGGGCCGGAGTCATCTGTGCGGGTACGGGCGTCTTTTCATACATCGGAAAGTACCGGCGGCTCGGGTCCATTCCGGTACGATATCGTCATAGATCCGAAGATGTCGTTTGGAACGGGCCACCACGAAACCACTGCTATGATGCTTGAACAGCAGCTCGGCCTTGATTTCGAGGGTAAAGCGGTACTCGATGTGGGCAGTGGGACGGGTATTCTGGCGATTCTGGCGGCAAAAATGGGGGCACGCGACGTGCTGGCGTTCGATATTGAAGAATGGGCCGTTGAAAACGCCCGCGAAAATGCCGAACTGAACGATTGTCCGCAAGTGAAGGTGTTTATGGGCACTATTGCTAATGTTGATCCGGCCAGCCAGTACGAAATTATCTTAGCCAACATTAACCGAAACGTGTTGCTGGCCGAAATTCCCACCTACACCCATTTATTAACCGAAAACGGGCATCTGGTTGTCAGCGGTTTCTATGAACAGGATGCCGCTGATATTGAACAAAAGGCCGTTGAGGCTGGCTTGGTCATGACCAAACGGCTAATAACAAATCAATGGACATCTTTATCATTTTACAAACGTTGACAGAAACACGGAGTAAACGAATGTATTTCCTGTCAGCTATCGGATGAATATGAATCGCATACAGTACAGCCTGATCGTAACGCTTCTTACCCTAACCACTGCTCTGGGGCAGGCGGTTCGGCTTTCCGACAAGCCCGATCAATTTATGGCCGAAGTGCAAAAGCTGATGGCAACGGGTGGACCAGCGGCCGTTCGGGCCGGGACAGACCTTCAATCGCTCTGGTCGGAGAGTAAGCTATCGGCACCCCAGCAGGAGCGTGTGATGGCACTCAGCCGGAAAATGAACCAGAAGCGGCTTCCGGCGGCTAGCCATTTTGTGCCCTTTTATGAGGCACTTTACCAGGCTGCCAATGCGCCACAAGCGGGACCGGCTACCGTCGATGGTATTTTAACGATAGCCGAAAAGCTTTTTGATGCCAATGATCCTAAGGTGTTTGCTCGTAGTCTGGAAACGGCCCGACGGTTCATGGAACGGCGTGAACTGTATGCTAGTACCTACAATAAACTTTATGCCCTGGGCGGCACTTATCAGTTTCGGTATGTAGACGGGGTGCAACCTGTGCAACCGGGAGCCGCTCAAACGCCCGCCGATTCAATCGCTGCGGTTAAAGCATCCGTTGAACGCTCACGGTTTGATGGCTGGGATACACCCGCTTCGACCGATTCGACGCAGCCCCGCCAGCTTGGACCTCAATACATTCCACAGCGTCGGTCAATGCCAGCCGTTGCGGGCGTGGTTCTTAGCCTGAAAGACGTTTCGCTAGCCATCAAAGCCAATGGTGACTCGGCCATTTTGGCCAATACCAGCGGTGATCTGATGCTTAAAGAGGGGATGCTCGTCGGGCAGGGTGGTAAGTTTACCTGGGAAACGGCGGGTCGACCCGATATTTTCGTGACGTTGAGCGACTATGCTATGCCCGTGATGACCCCGCGTCTCCAGGCCGACGATGTAACGCTGACGTATGGTACGAGCAAGCCCGTAAAAGGCGTTTTTGAATACGTCAGTAAGAAAAAAGGGGGTCCTGTGACGTATCCGCGCTTCATGTCGTGGCAAAACGACGTGAAGCTACCTGATTTGGGTCCCGATCTGGAGTACCGGGGTGGATTGGCGTTGTCGGGTACGCAGATGGTGGGTGCATCGGCCAGTGGGCAGCCCGCTCAGATCATTGTGAAATACAACGGTAAACCGGCTTTTAAGGCCAGCAGTCGTCGATTTGAGTTCGGCCTGAGTGACACAACTCGGAATGTCACCACCAGCTCGGGGGCGGTTCGTCCTGATTCAACTCAGGCCGGGTTGGCTCAGTCGGGCTTTAACACGGTACCTGAACCTACTAAAACGGCTGGGGCCAGTGCGCGATCTATGATTTCGGCAACGTCAGCTGCGTTTGTGGGCTATGTCGATGCGGATTCAATCTCGCATCCATCGGTGATGTTCCGGTACGACAAAAACCAGCGCATTGCCTGGCTCGACCGCGAACAACGGACGGATTATGCCCGGGTGCCCTATGCCGATTCGTATCACAAGTTTTACATCATGCCCGAAGTGGTACGCTGGGATTTGCCCCGTCGGAAAGTCGATTTCTATCAGGTGGGTGCTAAGCGTGAAGTGCCCGTTCGTTTCGAATCATACGACTACTTTCAGCCCCAGCGTTACGCCGATCTGACCGTTGACTATGGTTTCCACCCGCTGCAAATTGTGGCGAACTACATCTCGACCAAAAAACAGCAGACCTTCCTGGACGACGACATTGTCCAGTTCGCGAAAAATGTCAATGCGAAATCGTTGCGGGGCGCTCTTAATCGCATGGTGTTAGAAGGGTATATTGACCGTGACCCGAACACGTCTTTGATGCGACTAAGCCGGAAAGGGTATCTATATGTGTTGGCGTATACCCAGAAACGCGATTACGATAACTTCCAGGTGCAGTCGCTGTTTGCCTCAAACGACAGCATCAAAAACGCGACCATCAACCTCGATGATAAATTGCTGACGATTCGGGGCGTTGAGCGGTTTGTTTTGTCTGATTCATTAAAAATCGTCGGTTTCCCGTCCGACAAAACCCTGCGGGTGGGCAAAGGCCGGGCCTTTACACTGAATGGTCAGCTGAAAGCGGGTAATCTCCGTTATGCCGGTCGTGATCTCAAATTCGATTATGACAAGTTTGGCATGACCATGAACAAAATCGACTCCATTACCTTCTCGTCGCAGAAACTGGCGGCCCAGGGGAAAGAAGGCGAAATTGGGGGCGATATTAAATACGAGAATCCCGGAACGGTTTATTTGGGAAGCGCCGACAATAAATCGGGCCGGATTGCGGGTAAGAAAACCACCCAGCGCCTGGTGATGCCCGAAGGGATGACGGTTTATTTCAACCAGCCTGTTCGGGGGAATGTGCTTTACAATCAGAAAGTCTACTTCAAGATTCCGGCCATCGACAACGATAGTCTTGGCAAAGGCGACATCTCGTTTATGGGCACGTTTTATTCCGATGGCATTTTCCCGCCCTTCAAAGCCGAGCTCAAAACGATGCCCGATAACACGCTTGGGTTTGTACACAAAGCACCAGCCACGGGCTATCCGGTGTATAGTGGCAAGAAAGGAGCTTCACCATCGACGGTCAAATTCACCGGTGAGTTGACCATGGACAAGAGCGGACTTCGGGCGGAAGGCGTGCTAAATCACCTGACCGCTAGCCTGAATACCAAGGGAATTCTATTCATGACCGATTCGCTGCTGGCTTCGGGAGAGAAAGGCGAAATTAAAGAAGGGGTGATCGGGAAGGGTTATTTTCCGCAGGTTCAGCTCAATAATTACAGCCTGAAATGGTGGCCCAAAGCGGACAGCATGGTCATTACAACCCAGAAGAATAACTTCAATTTTTATAACGCCACCACCAACCTCGAAGGTGGACTGGCCCTCCGCTCGTCGGGCTTGTTTGGCAACGGAACCCTGCGCCGGAAAGATTCCGAAGCGATTTCGGGCAGCATCAAGTTCAACAAGGAAGGCTTTGTCGCCATAAATGCCCAGTTCAAAATCATCGCGGATAAGGAAACGCCGGGAACGCCCATTGGCAAACCCATTTTGCTGGGCAATGGCATCGACGTCGATTTTAACCAGACAAAAGGAATTGTCGGGTTGGTTATCAATAAAAAGGAAAGCCTTGACGATACGGTCAGCGCGAGCATGGAGTTTCCCTTCGCAGCCTACAAAACCAGCATTAACCGGGCAGTATGGAACATAAATGCGAAGACGATTGCCATGAAAGGCGACGTGAAAACATCAACCTTCACCGCTACAGCCGACGAGCAGGAAAAACTGACCTTCAATGGATCGGCGGCCTTATACGATGTGGAAAAACGGATGCTTAACATTAGCGGTGTGCCCTATGTTACCTCTGCCGATGCCCGCATTTATCCCGAAAAAGGCCAGTTAACGATCCGCCGAAATGGCGAGATGCTGCCCCTGAAAAACGCCCGGCTGGAACTGGATACGATTAGTCTGTTTCACCGCCTGAAAAACGGGAATATTCAGATTCTATCCCGCACGCGTTTTGCCGGTGATGCAACGTATCAGTTCGCGACGGCTAAAGGCGACACAGCCAGTATTAAGATGGGCAGTTTCGAGTTGAAAGAAGCCCCCGCTGTGGCACCCGCAACCCTGACTGCCGATACCAAGAAAGCGCCTAAAGGCCGACGGAGTAATGCGAAGCCATCAGCAACAACGACGTACTTTACCGTTGCCCGCGCTGAAGTCGATGAGGACGATAACCTGCAACTCGCCCCAAAAATGCTCTTTAAAGGAGCCATCACCATGCAGGCGCCTGCGCCCGACCTGGCGATGGATGGTTTTATAAAGCCGGCCTTGAAAAAACGGCAGGACCTGGTTGGCGGCTGGATTCCATTTAAGGAGAAGGTTGAGGAGCGGCTGGAAGTAAAAGTAGATAAGAACTTAAAGAACGAAGGCGGACAACCGTTAGTCGCTGGTATCCACTTCCGACTGGGTGGCGCGGGTCTTTACCCAACGTTCTTATCGCCGAAAGAAGATTCGAAAGACGACGATCTGTTTACGGCAACGGGTATTATGCGCTACGACGAGAAGGATAAAGTATACCGAATCGCGTCGAAAGGCAGCGACCTCGCTGCCGGAGAACCCGTGGCCGCAGCTGCCAGTGCGCCGGATAGCGTTAAGACGAGCCCGATGAAAACGGATAACACGAAGGCCGACAGTACAAAAACCGACATTGCCGTTGCGGTTGTTGACGAAGAGGTTGAAAATGCATTTACGTTCAACGATGCCCGTGGCCTGATGACGTTTAAGGGCAAGTTGAATTTGTTGAATGCCGCTCCGCACGAGTACCTGCTGGCATCTGGATCGGCGCGGGTGAACATCGATAGCAGCCAATATCGGTTTAATACGTTACTGGCATTTGCGTTTCCTGCACCTGATCCAATCACCAGCCTTATTTCGGATAAGATCGTCAAAGCAAATCTGGAAGAGAAAAATGATGAAGCCGCCGATGATGACCTGAACCGGTTGTCGGATAAACTGCTTCCGCTGATTGGGCAACAGGCCGTGGATGCCTACCGGGTCAAGGCGCAGAACCAGCACGCACCGCTCAATCAGGCATCCCCCAAACTCAACGCGATGCTGGTACTGGCAAACGCTAACCTGCGCTGGTCTACGAAATACAATGCGTTCTACAGCACGGGTCGGTTGGGCGTATCGAACATGATGGCGACAGATATAAACGCCCAGATGGATGGCTTCATCGAAATTCGGAAAGGTGCCAACGGCGACGAAGCAAGCATTTACCTGGAAGCGTCGCCAGATGTGTGGGTATTCTACGATTATAAACCGGGCAGCACGCCAACGGCGCTTGGGCAATTAGCCATCGTGACGTCGGAACAGGAGATTAACGACCGATTACTGGCCGGTTCCAAGAATTCGTCGAAGGCTACGCTTGAGGTCGTTGCGGCCACGGCGGATGAGAAAGCTCTCTTTGTGGATCGGTATCTGGATCAGTACAAGACGAAAGCGAAGGCGGCTCCCAAGCCTAAGCCACAACCGGGTCAAAAAGTGGTGAAGGAGGAGAAAAAGAAAGACGAAAAGAAAAAAGACAAAGAAGCGGAGAAAGAAGGATTTTAATTTCTGTTTATTTGCTCTAGCAAACTGATGGCTAGCGATATGGATATTTTAGTAAAAGTGCCTGTCAATAAAGTTGAGTTTTTTATGGAACTGGTATAGAATCTGTCACTCCTCCTGCGTCGGAATGGCAAAAAACGCCTTTTGTTAACCCATTTTAAGATCTAAACAGCTTCATTGTAAAGTTGCTTTTGTAGTAGAAACGACAGATTGTACGACCCAAATAGTAAGTGAAAGCCTTATGGCGCGATTTGCGCACTCATCTTCGCGCCGATTTCCGACCTAACCTGTATGGGGCTACGGCTCTCTGGGTGACCTTGCTCATTGCTGTCAATTATTACGTTGACCTCGAAGATGCGTATATCGACTCGCATCAGGGGAAACCCATCTGGCCATTTCTGTACTTTTGCCTGTATGCCACGGCCTATTATGGCAGCGTTTGGCTATGGACACATTTCCATCAACGGCCCGACATCTGGCGCAACCGGGCATTCTGGCTTCGGAGCGGAACGGCCTTAGTTTGTTACTCCATTTACGCCGGTTTTTATGCACATAGTTACTGGAGCCGACAGTTGTTTGATGGGCAGATTTATGTATTTGCCTACTATTGCCTGCACAATTTGCAGTCGGTACTAACCATTGTATTACCGCTTTTTTTATTCTATAAATTCCTGGATCCCTATCCAAGCTCTTTCTACGGCATAACCCCGAAGCAAAAGGGATTGGTGCTTTATGCGATTCTGCTGGGACTAATGATTCCGCTGATCACGCTGGCGTCGTTTCAGGCCGATTTTCTTCAAGCATACCCAACCTACCGCGACACAAATGCCAACGAGTTTTTTGGCGTGCCTGAATGGGTAACCGCGCTCGCTTATGAACTGTGTTATGGGTGGGACTTTGTCCCGACGGAATTACTCTTCCGGGGCTTTCTCGTAATTGGTATGCGTCAGGTCCTGGGCCGTGGAGCCGTGCTGCCGATGGTTGTCTGGTACTGCACCGTTCATTTTGGCCGGCCTTTGGGCGAAGCTGTTTCGTCGCTGTTTGGTGGGTATTTGTTGGGTGTTCTTGCCTTAAGTACCCGGAGCATCTGGGGCGGACTTCTCATCCACATTGGCATTGCCTGGGGTATGGAAATCGCGGCTTTTTTGCAGGGTGCAAGTCGATGAGACGATCGCTTAAACTATTGAATCATGAATTCCAGAAAGACCTCTACTCCGTCCGTCATTCCACCCGGTAAAAAATTTGATGCCATCGTTGTTGGTTCGGGTATTAGCGGAGGCTGGTCGGCGAAGGAGTTATGCGAAAAAGGGCTCAATGTACTGATGCTCGAGCGTGGTCGTATGATTGAGCACGTTTCAGATTACCATACGGCTACCATGAACCCGTGGGATTTTCCCCACCATAACCAGGCTGTACCGCTTGAGGTTGTGAAGCAGTATCCCGTGCAGAACCGGACGGGCTTTACTATTACCGAAGCAACACACCAGCATTTCGTTAATGACCTGGAGAATCCGTACGTCGAAGAAAAGCCATTCGACTGGATTCGCGGGTATCATGTTGGGGGTAAGTCACTGATGTGGGGTCGGTACTCATTCCGGTTTTCGGATCTCGATTTTGACGCCAATGCCAGAGAAGGCATCGCTACCGATTGGCCTATTCGGTATAAAGACATTGCGCCCTGGTACGACTATGTCGAAAAGTTTGCAGGCATTGCCGGAGATCGCGATGGATTGCCGCATCTGCCCGACGGCCAATTTCAACCCGCTATGCCCGACAATTGCGTAGAAGCACATTTTCGGCAAGCCGTAAACGCTGGTTTTCCCGACCGTAAAGTGATTTCGGCGCGGGCTGCTCACCTGACTGCCCCTACGCAGGAGCAGACGAACCTGGGCCGTGCCAAGTGCCAGTACCGAAATCTGTGTATGCGTGGTTGCCCCTATGGCGCTTATTTTAGTACCCAGTCAGCAACGTTACCGGCCGCCCGCCGAACCAAGCGACTCACAGTTCGGCCGCATTCCATTGTCAATTCAATAATTTATGATGAGAAGACGGGTAGGGCAACGGGAGTTCGCGTAATCGACGAGCAAACGCACCAATGGCACGAGTTTCAGTCCAGTATTATTTTCCTGAATGCGTCGGCATTGGGGTCGACCTATATCCTGATGAATTCTACATCGAAGCGGTTCCCAACTGGCATGGACGACAGTGGGCAATTAGGGCGTAACCTGATGGATCACCATTTCCATGTCGGTGCGACTGCCGATTATGAACATGATCTGGATAAATATTACTATGGGCGGCATCCGGCGGGTTTATACATCCCGCGCTTTCGGAATCTGGAAGGTCAGGAGAAACAAGCGTTCAAACGGGGATATGGGTTTGAAGTATACACAAGCCGGGAAAATTGGGAGCATGCTTACCACGAAGATGGGTTTGGGGCTGATTTTAAGGAGAAAGCTACCCAATTTGGTAATTGGAAAATCACGCTGGATGCGTTCGGCGAATGCATGCCTTATGAAGATAACCGGGTTTACCTGACCCGCGATGTAACGGATAAGTGGGGACAGCCAGTTCTGAAAATGGATGTGCACTATCGGGATAACGAAACCCTGATGCGAAAAGACGCCCAGGAACAGGCCGTACAGATGTTGGAAAAAGCCGGTTTCTCGAACATTAACGGCTTCGACGCTCAGGCACATCCTGGCTTAAGCATTCATGAAATGGGCACAGCTCGCATGGGTACATCGCCCAAAAACTCAGTCTTCAACAAGTTCAACCAGCACCATATCGTAAAAAACGTATTCTGTACCGATGGCGCAGCCATGACTTCGTCGCCCTGCCAAAACCCTTCGCTTACCTACATGGCCTTGTCAGCTCGTGCCGCCGATTATGCGGTAAAGGCATTGAAGCGGGGCGATTTGAAGCGGTAAGTAAAGACAGGGCCGTTCGTTGCTCCTGCTCAATCCTCGCGTACGCGAATATTGGCTTGAACAACCGATGCCGTTTTACTTCGAACGGCGGAGGTGATAAAAAAGCCCGTCGCCTTTCGTCCGGTCGCATTGGTGTTGATGATATTGGTGGGTACATTGACGGAGGGAGTGGCAAACAGCCCCCCGTTTGTGATCTGGGTGCGCAACGCCTGCCAGAAATCAAAGGCATCGGCCGTGAGAGACTGAAGCTCTACTTTCACGACATCATTCAGGGCATACAAACTATCTGGGTTGATCGATCGTCGGATGGGCGCAATAAACGTTAGACCATCGGTCACGTTATTAACCCCTCTAAACCCACCATCCTGCGAGGTAATTATGTTTTCGGGTTTGTTTTGCAGCTCGCCATTTCGAAAAAACCGGATGCGGTAATAATCAACGGAACCGGGAAGATCGACCGCGTAAAATTCGCCCCGGTAGCCTTCTGTTTTCGAGAATGGATTCAGCTTCCGTTTAACAAAAATGATCGAGTCGATGGGCGGTAGCCGATTCATCTTTGAACTGGCCCGATACGTGTCGCCCTGATACGCAATGGTGAGCTGGTACGTCCGCCCGATGTGACCCAATGTGTCTTTACCCGTTGGCTGCCAAACGTAGTAGCCGTCATTATCCGGGTCCGAAAACGGGTATGTCTTACCGGCATCATCCGAAACCGTCACTGTTGCGCTGGTGGCAGGCGTCGGCTGACTATTGTCAAAATAAGCCGCTGTTTGGGTGAGACGAATGGTTTGCTGGCCGGGCTGATCGGTCAAAGTTCCATCAACCGATAGCTGGATTGGGCCTGTATCCAGTTTGGCATCAATCACCGTGGTGCAACTGGTCAGAGCCTGAACAGCTACGGCGATAAATAAAACGAAACGCGTTGATTTCATGCTAGTTGTGCCGCTCTTCCGGACCGGCTGTTACTTAGTGTATTGGCGAACCTAAAGGTTGTTATCACTAAAATTTAAAGTTGTACGTTACCGAAGGAATCAGGGTCGCAAAAACAGAGTAGCGAATCGCTTCTGTTATGCGGGGATTGTCGGTGTTGGGCTGGAAGTACACCGAAAATGCGTTTTTCCGGGCGTAGACATTGTATACCGAAAAGACCCAGTTATCATCTTTCCGTTTGCCCGGCCGTTTGCGACCTTGCAAAGTGGCTGCCAGATCGAGCCGGTGATACGCCGGAATTCGGTAGTTGTTTCGGGAATTATCGGTGTTTTGGGGAACCACAAACCCTTCATATTCAAATCGGTTTGTTGGAAAAGTGCCGGGTGTACCGCTGGCCAGTGTGAACGTAGCCGAGAAACTCCAGCGTTTGGCTTGTGGCGGATCGAACAGCAGTACCGATGTCAGGGTGTGCCGTTTGTCGAAACGCGTTGGATACCAGTTGTTATTGTTGATGCCGTTGACCTGCCGCTCGGTTTTGGCCAACGTATAGCTAACCCAGCCGTTGACAACGCCCGTATTTCGTTTGATGAAAAATTCGGCTCCGTAGGCACGTCCTTTGCCACTCAGTAAATCGCCCTCCAGGTATTTGTTCAGGATCAGGCTGGCTCCATCGATGTAATCGATCTGGTTCTGGAGCCATTTGTAATAAACCTCGACCGAGGCTTCGAACTCGCTGCCTGCGCCGTTTGAGCGACCGAAATTTTTGAAATAACCACCCGCGACCTGATCGCCAATTTGTGGTTTGATGTTGTTGGTTGATGGCGTCCAGATATCCAGTGGCGTCGACGCAGTTGTGTTGGAAACCAGATGGATGTACTGAGCCAGTCTATTATAACTGAATTTGAGCGAACTATTGCTGGTTAGATCATACTTGGCCGAAAAGCGGGGCTCCCAGTTGCCGTAGGTTTTAATAACCTCTCCACCCCGGTAGTCCACCGTTGTGATCACTTCGCGCCGAGTGCCTAGCGGTACATCTGTCTGGAATGTATAGGCTTCGCCCGGTCCTGTATAATTGAACAATGAATAACGCAGCCCATACTGGAGTTGCAATTTCGATGTCAGCTGCTGTTCGTTGCCAATGTATAAAGCGGCTTCGAGCGCGTGTTTATTGGCAATGCCGAATGTGCGAACGCTGCCCGAGCTGGCGGCTGTGGCCATACCCGGCTGGAAATCATGGATAATTGCCTGACCCCCGAAGGATATCGTGTTCTTGCCAAGAAACAACGAGAAATCTGGCTTTAAGCTATAATCGACAATACGGGAATCGGTGCGAAAAAAGTCATTTGGTCGTTTCTGCTTCAGGTCCGAATTTAGAGAGTAATCGTAATTACTGTAATAGGCGGTGGTATTCAGGAACAGCCGGTCGCTGAATACGTGATTCCAGCGAGCCGACAGAGTTGTATTCCCCCAATTGAAGCCAAAGTCAGACCCAAATACATCGCGGCCCAGATAGCCCGATATAAATACTGTATTCTTGTCGTTAATGTGGTAATTAGCTTTCGCTGTGAGGTCGTAAAAATAGAATTTTGCGCCTTTCAGATCACCGGTCAAAAATGGTTGCGCCAGAATATCGGCATAGGAGCGCCGGGCAGCGACAATGAAAGAGCCTTTTCCCTTGAACAAAGGCCGCTCATAAGACAAACGGCTGAAAATAAGGCCGATGCCACCATTGAGTTCAGCTTTCTTGGCGTTACCTTCTTTTAGCCGCACATCCAGAATCGATGAAATACGCCCTCCGTAGTTTGATGGAATACCGCCTTTTATCAGTTTCACGTCCTTCACTGCGTCCGGATTAAATACCGAAAAGAAGCCAAACAAGTGAGACGAGTTATAGACCGGCGCTTCGTCGAGTAGCACTAGATTTTGGTCGATACTCCCCCCGCGCACGTTGAAGCCTGTCGCGCCTTCGCCTACGGTCGAGACGCCCGGCAGCAGTTGAATACTGCGGATTACATCGACTTCGCCCAGTAGCGCAGGAATCCGCTGCAGCGTTTTCACGTCGATGCGGTTGACGCTCATTTCAATATTTTTTACATTGTCGTCGTCGCGCGTGGTTGATACAACAACTTCCTGAAGCTGTTTGCCTTCCTGGCTCATTTCAAGATCAAGACGGACGTTCTGATCGGTCAGCGTAACCGTTTTACTTTGTTTTGCGTAGCCAACATAGCTGATAACCAGGTTGTAATGGCCGGGCTGTAAAGTAATGGCGTAAAAGCCATAGCTGTTTGTTACGGCTCCTGTACCCGTTTCTTTAACGTAAACAGAGACGCCAATCAATCCTTCCCCATTCCCTGCATCCTTAATATATCCACTGATAGTCAGGCCTGCCGATCGAATTCCTTTTTCGGATGCGTTGCTACGGGCATTGGTCAACTCCTGAGCTTTAGTGGCCTGTAAGGGTATTAAGTATATGAGAAGGCCCAAGATCCAAAATGGTATCGTGTGTTTCATTGCGTTATCAATAAGCCACACATACGAACGATGGTGGTTCAGGTTGCTAACGCAAAAGTACGTTTGGGTATAGTAAGGCTGGGAAAAAAATAGATGAAGCCGCTAAATAACGGGGTGAACGGCAGTCTATATAGGATAAAACCAATAATGGATACGCCAAGCAGTGAAAAGACCTGCTATTGGCTATCCTGTTTCTTGATTTGATTAATCAGCTTCTTCGCTTCCTTATCGTCTGTTTCTGGAAAACGCACGGGCAGCGATTCAAGAATTTCGGTCAGAATAGACGCAATGATCAGCTGCTGATTCACGCGGTCGTCGCTCGGAATCACATACCAGGGATTCTGTCGGGTAGCTGTTGCGTTGACGGTATCTTCATAAGCCTGCATGTACTGGGGCCAGAATTTTCGCTCTTCCAGGTCCGTTGGACTTAGCTTCCATTGCTTTTCAGTATCTTCCAGCCGGGCAATGAGCCGCTTCCCCTGCTCTTTTTTGTCGACATGCAGGTAAAATTTCACGATGGGGAAGCCATTTCGAAACAGATAGTCTTCAAAATGGACTATGTCTCCAAAACGTTGTTTCCAGAGTGTCTTCTCGTTAGTTGGTAAAAGGTTTTTGGGAATAGACTGCTCCTTAAGCCGCTCGGGATGCACGCGCAACGCAAGCACTTCTTCGTAGTAAGAGCGGTTGAAAACGCCAATGTTGCCGCGCTCAGGCAACTCCTGCCAGAAACGCCATAAGAAATCGTGCTTTAAGTCGCCTTTGTCCGGCTTCTTGAACGGCGCTATTTGAAAACGGGACGGGTTGACACCCTTAAATATCCGACGGATGCTACTGTCTTTGCCGGCGGCATCCATGGCCTGAAACACAACCAGCAGCCCATAATGCTCGTCGGCATGCATTTTATTTTGTGCCTGGTCCATGCGTTCGGCTAGCGCATCCAGTTGCCGACTTTGATCGGCCTCGTCGGTATAAAATGGATCGATGCGAGTGGCCGTCTCCTTGCTTGAAAACGGCCGTTTCTCATCGTATTGGAAGTCTTTCGCGTTTATTTTTTTCATTACGTAATGTGGTGGAGCCCATCGTGGTGGAGCCGAAGATTGAGGTAAAATGGCGGCTTTCCCGTACGACGACAGATTAGCCGCGTTATTATTGAGCTTGAATAACCGGAATCAATTTCTGTAAGGCCTTGAAGCGTTCATTATCTGGCTCGGGCTCGGTAATGGGCAGTTTTTTGAGTTCATCAATAATAACTCGACCGACCAGCAGCCGCATATTTTTCTTATCGTCGGCGGGAATCACGTACCAGGGCGCTTTATCGGTGGCGGTTTCACGGACGCAGGTTTCATAGGCATCCTGATAGTCGTCCCAGAAGTCGCGTTCTTTTACGTCGCCTTCTTCGAATTTCCAGTTCTTTTCCGCATCCTCAATACGGGCAATAAGCCGCTCGCCTTGCTCTTTTTTGGATACGTGTAGGTAGAATTTGACTGTTGGGAAGCCGTTTCGGTACAGGAAAGTCTCCATGTCCCGAATGGCTTCAAAACGATGCTTGAACAGTTTATCCAGATCCTCCGTTATTTTTTCGGGCAGCCGCTGGCTTTCCGTCAGAATCTCGGGATGGACTTTGGTTACCAGCACTTCTTCATAATACGAGCGGTTAAAAATGCCGATGGTCCCTCGTTCGGGTAATTCGCGCCAACTGCGCCACAGGAAATCGTGGTCCAGCTCCTGATCGGTCGGCCGTTTAAACGAATAGACCCGGACGCCTGCCGGATTAGTGCCCGTAAATACATGCTGAATAGTACCGTCTTTTCCGGCCGCATCAAGAGCCTGAAAGACCGTGACTAACCCAAAACGGTTGTGGGCAAACATACGCTCCTGCCATTTGTCGATCTCGGCTGCCTGTTGCCGAAGCAGGGCTTCATAGTGTTCGTCGTCTTCGTAGAGGTCATCTACTTTGGTAGGTGCTTTTTTTAGTTTGAATGGCTTGTCGCCATCGTAGCGGAAACGGTCGGTGTCGAAGTCTTTCACAGGCGGGGGGCGTAAACTTTACGCATGACAGTTATGTTAAACAATCAGGAAAATTAACCTAATTAAACCTATAAGGTTTGAGAAACCCGTTGGGTAGCTCAGCTTGCAGGTTTATAGAAACACGATTTATGACCACAAATCAATCGGCCAATCTGGCCAAAGCGACTTTTGGAACGGGTTGTTTCTGGTGTACAGAAGCCTTGTATGAATCGCTCGACGGTGTTATTGGCGCCGTCTCTGGCTATGAAGGTGGCCAAAAGCCCAATCCTACCTACAAAGAAGTATGTACCGGCACTACAGGCCATGCAGAATGTGTTGAAGTCACCTATGACCCAGCCAAAATTACTTACCAGGAACTTTTAGAAGCTTTTTTCCGCAGCCATGACCCAACCTCGCTCAACCGCCAGGGCGAAGATGTTGGTACGCAATATCGGTCGGTGATTTTTTACCACAACGATGAGCAAAAACAACTGGCCGAGACCGCTAAAGCTGAATTAAACAAAGCGGGCGCCTATGATCGCCCGATTGTGACGGAGATCAGCCCCGCCGAAACGTTCTATGAAGCCGAAGCGTATCATCAGAGTTATTTCGCTAACAACCCCAACCAGGGCTATTGCGCTTATGTGATCGCACCTAAGGTCGACAAGTTCCGGAAAGTATTTAAAGAGAAATTGAAGCCCGAAGTGGCCAATTCATAGAATTTTCATTACGGCAGTAAACACAAAGGGACAACTCAGGCGGGTTGTCCCTTTGTGTTTATTACGGGTGGCTAATAAACAAACAAGAAATGAGTATCTAAAAGTAAACTTTTTATGGTAAATCCGTTACTTTACTGTGAGTGCGAAGTCTACGACGATGTATATTTACTTTCCGTAAGAATATATGACCGAATAATAAGTGGGTCTTCTTTTTGCTTGGTAGCCCAACATATTCGCATTTACTTTGTCTCAAATTCTAACATAAATCAGTTTCGTCACATGAAAAAAATTCACTTTTCTATTTTACTTGTTCTTGGATTGCTAGCCGGAACGCAATCGTTCGCACAGCTTGCCGTTGACAAGGGCACTAAATTTATAAACGTCGGAATTGGCGTAGGGGGCTATTCCAGCGCAGGTGGTATTGCCTTTGGTGCCGCAGCCGACTTTGGTGTAGCACCAAACATTACTGTAGGTGGCCAGGTAGCTTACCGTAGCTTCAATTATGGCTATGCAGGGTTTAATGACAAAATCAATTATCTCTATTTTGCCGCTCGTGGCTCTTACCACTTCAATGAGATCCTGAACTTAAGCACCGATAAGGCTGACCTGTATGCGGGTATTGGCTTAGGCTACGAGAGCGTTTCTTATAGTAATAGCATATATGGAGGTAGCACCTTCGGTAGTGGTATCTTTGTACCTATCCACTTAGGTGGTCGTTATTTCTTTAGCGAGAAAGTAGGTGGTTTTGC
The DNA here is from genome assembly GCF_000974425.1 of Spirosoma radiotolerans. NCBI lineage: Bacteria > Pseudomonadati > Bacteroidota > Cytophagia > Cytophagales > Cytophagaceae > Spirosoma > Spirosoma radiotolerans. Next base: position 6,523,042 of record NZ_CP010429.1, on the reverse strand, counting down.
TGAACTAGGAACGGGTATTGCTCCCCTCTTGTTAGGCATAACATTCAAGCTATAAATAATTTCCTGCATATAGCCAAAAAGGGCCGCCTGAACTTCAGGCGGCCCTTTTTGGCTATATGCAGGAAATTATTTACTCGCTACTTCTTTTAAGCTCTTGATACCCATATTCCACAGAATAAAGGAATAGATGTCGGCGGCCGTTTCAATGTTCTTTTTGGTATTGCTGGCTCCGTGGCCGGAGTTCGTGTCGATCCGGATCAGTACTGGATTGGCTCCCTTATACATTTCCTGTAGCGTAGCCGCGTATTTGAACGAGTGAGCCGGTACAACCCGGTCGTCGTGGTCGGCGGTGGTGATTAGCGTGGCCGGATAGTTGATGCCCGGTTTGATATTATGAATGGGCGAATAGGCGTAGAGCGCCTTGAATTCGTCGGCATTGTCGCTGCTGCCATAGTCGGCAATCCAGTTCCAGCCGATTGTGAACTTATGGAACCGCAGCATATCCATAACGCCCACCTGCGGAATCGCCACCCGGAATAAGTCGGGGCGCTGGTTCATCACCGCACCAACCAACAAGCCGCCATTCGATCCACCCTGAACGGCCAGTTTAGCCGGGCTGGTGTATTTCTGGGCGATCAGGTATTCTGCAGCGGCAATGAAATCGTCGAAAACATTCTGTTTTTTGAGCTTCATACCCTGCTCATGCCATTTTTCGCCGTATTCGCTGCCGCCCCGCAAATTGGCCTGCGCATAAACACCGCCCTGCTCCAGAAACGGAATCCGGAATGGGCTGAACGAAGGGGGCAGGCTAACGTTAAAACCGCCATACCCGTAAAGCAGCGTCGGATTTGTACCGTCAAGTTTCAATCCCTTCCGATAAGTCAAAAACATGGGCACTTTCGTGCCGTCTTTACTGGTGTAAAATACCTGCTTCGTTTCATAGTCCGATGGATTAAAGTCTACCTCGGGCGCGCGGAAAACGGTGCTTTTATGCGTTGCAATATCATACCGATAAATGGTTGGCGGGAAAGTAAAGGACGTAAATGTGTAAAAGACAAATTTGTCGTCTTTTTCGCCCCCAAAACCACCTGCCGAGCCAATAGCGGGAAGTTTGACTTCGCCTTCTGATTTTCCGGCGTAGCTGAAAACCTCAATTTTCGAGGTTACGTCTTTGGCGTATTCAATAAATAATTTACCCCCAGCCGCATTAACACTTCGTTCGGCAATGGGCTCTGGCTTTTCGGGAATTAGGGTTGAAAATGCCTTCTTTTTCGTGTCAAAGGCAACAACTTTGCTATTGGGTGCTTTTTCGTTGGTCAGGATCAGGAGCCGGTCGCTGTCGTTATCTACTACGCCATAACTGAAGTCGGTAATCTCGGCCACAACCGGTACGAACGTTTTCTGGGAAGAAGTGGCGTCCATAAACAGAAGCGAGTTGCCATCTTTCCCTTGTCCCCGGTCGCTAATGGATAGCAAGGCAAATCGCTCATCGTCGGTTGTACTGACAATATGAAACCGTTGCGGATGCTTCGCGTCTTCGTAGACTAGCCGGTCGGCCGATTGGGGCGTATTCAGCTTGTGGAAAAAAACCTGATGATTTTCGTTTTTTGCTGCCAGCGCGCTGCCTTCGGGTTTCGGGTATCGACTATAGTAGAAACCGTCGCCTTGCCAGGCGGCTCCCGATACTTTTACCCATTCGATTTTGTCGGATAAGTACGTCTTGGTCGCCAGGTCCATAACCTGGTACTCCTGCCAGTCGGACCCGCCTTTGGACAGGCCGACAACGGCATATTTTCCATCTTTTGAGAGCGAAAAAGCGCCCAGACGCGTTGTGCCATCGGCCGATAATTTATTAGGGTCAATTACTAGCTCAGGTTTCCCCTCGAGACCTTTCTGACGGTACAACACGGCCTGATTCTGTAAGCCATCATTTTTCGAGAAGTAAAACCAGTCGCCTTTTCGGCTGGGTGCCGAGTATTTGGGGTAGTTATAAACCTGTTCGAGCCGATCCTGAAATTGTTTCCGGTAGGGAATTTGTGCCAGATAATCGAACGTGACTTTATTTTCGGCTTTAACCCAGTCGGCGGTTTCCGGCGAGCGGTCATCCTCCAGCCAGCGATAGGGATCAGCGACCTGAGTGCCATGATAATTGTCGACCTGATCGGTTTTCCGGGTCATAGGGTACGTTATAGGGCTTGTTGACTGACCCAGTACGACAGACGAACTTAACATAAACGATAAGCGGATGAAGTTAACAACGTGCATACATTGGCATGATTAAGGCGAAGACGAAATGAATGACTAATTACGGTTACGAGCCTGAAAACCAAATGACCAGTGGTGGGCCGCCCATGCCCGTCAGAAAACGTTCAGCGTCGGTATCTCGCACCAAGGAATCCGGTGTCCGACTAACGAGTATACTCAATTCTCGTATTGAGCCGGGGAATTAATCCTTGCGAATCATGGCGCAGCAGCATCTCAAACAGCAAAACCGTGGCAGCCGCATCGCCCTGAGCACGGTGTCGACCGCTCAATGGAATTTCGAGTGAACGGCAAAGTTTGCCGAGGCTATAAGATGGGTGGCCCGGCAACAATTTGCGGCTCGTGCGAACGGTGCAGAGGGTGCGCCGTAAATAATCGTGGCCCAGCCAGTTCAATTCTTTCTGAATAAAACCGAAGTCAAAGCCAACGTTATGAGCGACGAAAATCGCATCTTTTGTAATATTCAGTACATCATCGGCAACCTCCGCAAACGTAGGCGCATCCTGAACCATCTCATTGGAGATACCCGTAAGATGCCGGATAAACGGTGGAATGGGGCATTCCGGGTTCAACAGGGAATGAAACGAGTCAACAACCTGCTGTCCGTCGTGGCGGAAAATGGCAATTTCAGTAAGCCGGGTCGGGCCTTTTACACCCCCCGTAGTTTCAACGTCAACGATGCAATACACATATAAAAAGTTTACGGCCGCAGCTTGACTACTTCAGTACCTGGTTCGCCAGGGCCTCAACAGGCCTTGACTTGCGTTTTGTATCGTACTGAGCATTGTAAACTAAGAACCGAATACCCTATAAAGGTACGGTTTTACCGCGAAGCCTGCAACGCCCGGTTTCGAATTGGTTGTTTATCGACGCCCGGCCGAATCACAATGCCCTCCCGAATGAGTCGAAGCGTATAGTCCAGTATATAATCCCGGTTGTTCATTAGGTCGTCGAAACTGCGGGTAACAATAAAGTCAGGCTCAACAGTAAAGCCATTTGCCCGCTCGGTTTCAACGGCATGCGTTAGTTTTTTGAGCGGGATGCGCACCTGAAGCCGGGAGTTGGGTAGGGTTATCGTTTTGAAGTGCCCGGCAAAGTCGCCCCAATAGGCACTGCCACTCGCTTCGCCGACATACGTGCCCAAACCCGCATCCAGCGTTTTGGCCAGTACGGTTGTAGTCGCTGAAAACGATGCGCCATTGACCAGAAAATACAAATTGCCCGAAAAGGAATCCCGATGCCGGGGCCGGTAGCGCCGGTTGGACGAACGGCTGGCAAATCCACCGCTGTTATCGGCCCTATATTGCAGGCTGAAATTAAGCGCCGAAAACGGATTCCATCGGGTAACGAGTTCCGTACGGGCGGCCCGTTTCATTTCTTCATGGTCCATGATGCGGAAGGGTTTCTGCATCCAGTACCGAAGCAAACGGGCGGAATTGACCACAATGCCTCCGCCATTTCCCTGCATATCGATCACCAGATTTTGTACGTTCTCCTGGCGTATTTGTTTGAATGCCCGCTTTAGCCGCCGATTGAAGCCCCACTGAAACGGATCTTTCTTCTTGGTGCCCATAAAGGTGGAAACGCGTAGCACGGCGGTATGCGTAAGCGTGTCTACCGTGCGCACCGACAGGTTTGGGCGTCTGTCCAGCTCAACACCGTATCGGCGCTGTATGCGGGCCCGGAAGCTGTCCAGTGTTAGGCAACGTAAGCGCGTTTTCCGAACGAGGGAATCACCGATAAGCTGGTACGTGATCTGAATGGAATCTGCCGAACCAAACCAGGCTGCATAATAGTCGGCAAATTGAACCATACTCCACTGCCTGCGACCGGTGAGGTTGTCGCCATCGGAGCCGGAGTGGTCTGCGTTCATTAGTTCGCGATGCACATCGGCAACGGGCCGACCGTTGATGGTCAGTAGTTCGGTGCCCCGCTGGAGCGTAGTATCCGACGATACGTTGTGGCTAATGAAATACTGGGATTCGACTAGCCGAATGTAAAACGGCAGGAAGCGGGTGTACTTACCAATGTAGTTTTTACGGTGGTTCAGGTTGGTGTGTCCATCTTTGATAGCGGCTACCAATGGGCTGATGTGGTGATAAAACGACAGGTAGTCGGTTGGCGAGTTTAGGTGGTTATACAACGAATCGTATAACTGCTCCATCCGGGCCTGGGGCGTATAGTAACCCATACCCGGATGGAGCAAATCGAGTTTCCGCTTGAGGTAGCTTAAATCAGTACGGGTTTGAGCCGGTGTGAGCACCTGGGCCAACGAAATCTGGTAACTTAAGCTAATAAATAAACTTACTAGACGCAGTGTTGCCTTAATCTTCATCGTTTCACGTTACGGTAGGAACTACTCCTATGGAGTTTCCATTAATTCGTTCCGTGAATATAAAGTTTAGCGTAACTATAATCAATAAAAAATGTTTAATGCGTTATTAAAATTTTGTGCGGTACCAGTTTGACGGCTTATTTTTAATCGTCTTTCCGATGCGGGATCACCGTCCAGTGTTTAGCGCCTGACAGATGATCGGCAACAATTGCTGCAGCAACTTCTTCTAAATTTTCTTCATTCGTGCTGAAAAACAGGCTTTTAGTATCTCCGTCAGCTTGTGTTACCCGCACTTCATAATACTCGTTGTGGTGTTCAATCGCGTGTTTCTCGACAAGTTGGTATTGTGCCATAGTAGTAAATTGGTTTGGTAACGATAACTGCTAATTTGAAAGATAGTTAACCCAGCGTCGAAATTAGTATAGCGCCTGCCACCATAATACCCGCTCCGATCAGCTTTCGGATAATTCCACCTTCCCTGAAAAAGTGATAGCCAAACAGTACACTGACCAGTGCTGAAATCTGAAATAAGGCTAGCGCGTAGCCAACGGGCATATTGGCGAGGGTAATATTGCTGGCCATCTGCGTGAGTCCAACTGTTAGACAGAGAGCCAGATATGTCCTTTTCTGCACAAGAAGCAACCTCGTTTGGGCACGCCACGTAAGACGAATGGTGAACAAAATCCAGATGAAGGTAAATCCGAAACCCAATACACACCAGTAAAAAAACGCAATGGTGGGTGTCGAAAGAATAATGGCCTTTTTGAGAAAAGCACCATCAATAGCCGAAAACACCAGGGCGGCCAGCCGTAGTTTGACCTCTGGCCGCTGAAACAGGCGAAGGGGGGATGCTTTTCCGAATATCTGTTCTGGCTGTCGCCTGTCGTTGAGAACCATATAGCTGCCTGCTATAATCAATACCAAACCAGCCAGTCCCCACCAGCCCGGAATCTCATTTAGCAGAAAAATGCTGACCAGCATACCCACAACTGCTTTGTAGGCGTTGATAGGCCCCAGCACCGATAAATCACCGAGGTGCATGGCCTTTACCAGAAATACATTGCCAAGCATAGCAAACAAGCTGGTAATGAGCATACTGTACCAGAACTCAGGTAATAAACCAGTGAATTGAAGTTGCGGCCAGAATACCAGGCAAACCAGTACTAGCAGTCCATAGGTTGTCGCTGTCACGAATAAAGGGTTGGCCGCCCGTTGGGTCAGCTGTTTCTGGAAGACGTTTGCGAGCGGATTCGCCACAATACGAACCACGATAGCCAGCGAGAGGAAGGGTAGACCCGATAAAAGCATAGGCAAAAACGTATTCAAACCCGGTTAGCTCGCTTACCAAAAGGCCAGCCTAACGGAAATGTACCGAACAAAGTCCAGTATTTGGTCTGTCCGACAATTCCTGGAAAGCTTTTTTTTACGCATCACTTTCCTGATTAACAAACGTTTCGTACCTTTGCGGTCTTATTCTTTGAACCGGGCCACCGGAGTGGAGGAGATACGAGGTGAATACATTACGCGCATACGACATCCATATCGTTGGTCTTGACAACAAACGCTACGAGTACGATTTTACATCGGACAGTTCGTTTTTTGCCGCCCTTGAGCAGGACTTGATCAAAGCGGGAAACGTTAAGACCCATGTGGTGCTCGAAAAGTCGGAGACGATGATTCGTCTGGACTTTCACATCGTCGGTACAGTTGAGCAAACCTGCGACCGTAGCCTCGATGAATACGATGAACCGGTCGATACGCAACAGACAATGTTGCTGAAATTTGGCGACCACAATGAAGAGTTAAGTGACGAGATCGAACTCATTGAACGGAACACCGCGACGATTAACGTAGCCCGTTACATTTTTGAGTTTCTGAGTTTGTCATTACCGATGAAGCGGCTTCATCCCCGCTTCCGGAACGAGGAAGATGAGGACGACGACCAAGAGGTAAAGCTTATTTACAGCTCGGGGTCGGGTGCCGAAACTGATGACGGTGAAGCAAATGACCAGCCGGACGTTGATCCACGCTGGGCCGCTTTGCGAAAACTAAGTGACAACTAATTTTAGTTGTAGAGTGATACGATTGTAAACGGTTCGCCGTGGTGGTCATTCAGGTAATGACTGATACGCAATCTGCCAGCTCGAAAACTAGGTGACTATATAACTTTATAACTATAAGACTGAATCATGGCACACCCCAAACGACGCCACTCCAGCACCCGGCGCGATAAGCGCAGAACGCACTATAAGGCTACGCCTGTGGCGCTTTCAACCGACGCCCAGACTGGCGAAGTACACGAGCGGCATCACGCCCACGTTTTTGAAGGCAATCTGTTCTATAAAGGGCAAATGATCATTGAGAATTACGCGAAAACAGCCTAAATCTCATTTATTTTTGAAAAGTATTTCGTTGACGTCTTTCCGAAGATGAACGCGAAATACTTTTTTATTGCCAGCCACCTCCCTATTTTTACGCGTATTTAGTTTAAAAACCAGCTTAACTGGGGAGATATTGAACAAACGGAGTCAATGAAAATTGCAGTGGACGCAATGGGTGGCGATTTTGCTCCCGACGCTATCGTGGAAGGAGTATTGATGGCCGCTGCTGAATTGCCGGAAGATGTTACGATCGTGCTGATTGGCAAGCAGACTGTTGTGCAGGAGTTAATCCAGAAGCACACGGCTCATCCAGTTGCCAATATTGAATTGGTAAATGCCGACGACGTTATTGAAATGAGCGAACACCCCACCAAGGCGCTCTCGCAGAAACCCAATTCCAGTATCGGGGTTGGGTTTAAACTTTTGAAGGATGGTAAGGTTCAGGCGTTTTGTAGTGCAGGGAATACCGGCGCTATGCACGTGGGAGCCTTATTTAGCATAAAGGCGATTGAGGGCGTTTTGCGGCCCTGTATTGCGGGTTTCGTGCCGCAACTTACGGGCGGCTATGCGGTTATGCTCGATATAGGTGCCAATGCCGATTGCAAGCCCGAAATGCTGGCTCAATTCGGCCATATCGGCTCTATTTATGCACAATCGACGTTCAACATTGCTAAACCGCGTGTAGCACTGATGAATATCGGCTCGGAAGAGCAAAAAGGATCATTGGTCGCTCAGGCTGCACACCAACTCCTGAAAGATAATAATCGGATTAACTTTGTGGGTAACATGGAAGGGGGAGACTTCTTCTCCGGCCTAGCCGACGTTATTATAACCGATGGGTTTACCGGCAACGCCATGTTCAAATTGGGCGAGTCATTCTATAATGTGGCCACACAACGAGGCATGCGCGATGAATTTCTGGATAAAACCAACTACGAATCGGTTGGCGGAAGTCCAATTCTGGGGGTCAATGGAAACGTAATTATTGCCCACGGTATTTCATCGCCTTTAGCGATCAAAAATATGATTAATCTGGCCATTCGGCAGGTTGAGTCCGACGCATACACTAAAATTGCACAGGCACTCAGTTAAGCAGGCACTAGTATCAGTGAAATAATAAGCGCTTTTTATCCATCTGAATTCACTGATACCTGTTCACTGGCTACTGTTTACTGATAACTGTACTATCATCCTATGAGTAAAGCTGCCATAACTGGAGTTCATGGTTATGTTCCCGATTACGTGCTCACCAATGCCGAATTGGAGCGCATGGTGGATACGAACGATGAATGGATTACGAGCCGTACGGGTATCAAAGAACGGCATATTTTAAAAGGCGAGGGCATGGGCTCTTCGCACATGGGGGCAAAAGCCGTGGCAGGTTTGCTCGAAAAAGTAAATACTAAGCCTGAAGACGTCGATCTACTGATTTGCGCGACGACTACACCCGATTTTGTTTTTCCCTGTACCGCCAACCTGATTTGCGATATGGTGGGCATTCGTAATGTGGGGAGTTTCGACATCCAGGCGGCTTGTTCCGGTTTTCTGTATGCCATAACGGTGGGTTCGCAATTCATCGAAACGGGTAAGTACAAAAAAGTAGTTATCGTTGGAGCCGATAAGATGTCGGCAATTACGGATTACACCGACCGCACAACCTGTGTTTTATTTGGCGACGGAGCCGGGGCCGTTATGCTTGAACCCAACACCGAAGGACTTGGTATTCTGGATTCTATAATAAAGTCGGATGGCGTAGGGCAAAACCATCTTTTCCAGAAAGCCGGCGGTAGCCGCTACCCACCCACGCATGAAACCGTTGAAAAACGCTGGCATTACGTCTATCAGGACGGTCCATCGGTGTTCAAATTCGCGGTAAAGAATATGGCCGATGTATCGGCTGAGATTATGGAACGAAATCAGCTCTCTGGCGGTGATGTTGCCTGGCTGGTGCCCCATCAGGCAAACAAACGCATTATCGACGCTACGGCGCATCGAATGGGTATTCAGACCGATAAGGTCATGATGAATATCCATAAATATGGTAACACGACGGCTGCTACCATTCCGCTCTGCCTGTTCGACTATGAATCGCAATTGAAAAAAGGTGATAATCTGGTTCTGGCTGCCTTTGGTGGCGGCTTTACATGGGGAGCCGCTTATGTAAAGTGGGCGTACTAATTTTATATATGATGTATGATATATGAGGTATGAATGTACCCGTAAATTATATCATACACCATACATCGTATATCATACACAATAAAGCATGGCAACGACCGCAGATATCCGCAACGGATTGGTTCTTAATTACAACAACGATCTTTTTCAAATTACTGAATTTCAACATGTAAAGCCGGGGAAAGGCGCGGCTTTTGTACGAACTAAGTTGAAAAGCCTGACAACGGGCCGGGTAATCGATAACACTTTCAACTCAGGCGCAACAATTTACCCCGTGCGGGTTGAGCGTCGGAAGTTCCAATACCTGTACAAAGACGAAGCGGGCTATAACTTTATGGACCAGGAGTCGTTCGATCAGATTAACCTGGATGATAAACTTGTCGAAGGGGCCGATCTGATGAAAGAAGGACAGGAAGTCGAAATCCTGATTAACGCCGATAGCGATACGCCCCTTTCGTGCGAATTGCCGCCCTTCGTTGAACTGGAAGTGACATATGCCGAACCAGGTATTAAGGGTGATACGGCCAACAGCCCTAAAAAACGAGTCGAAGTAGAGTCGGGCGCAAAAATTATGGTTCCGCTCTTTATTGAATCAGGTCAGAAAATCCGGGTCGATACGCGCACCCGTGATTATGTAGAACGAGTGAAATAAATGTTGACAGATGAAATATAAACGAGAGATGCTCTCGATTTAATCAGTCATCATTTCCAATTCAGTATTGCTCCGACGCCCGTTATCATCAAAAACTATGAATACAAAAGACATACAGCAACTCATCGACTTCATCTCGCAATCGGGTTTAGACGAAGTCAACATCGAAACGACTGATCTGAAAATCAGCGTTAAGCGCTATGGAGCTGGTGCGCCAGCCGCTGCGGTTGCACCTGCTGCGGCTGCTCCTGTAGCCCAGGCACCCATTGCCCAGCCACAGGCAGTTGCTGTACCAGCAGCGCCGGTCGCGGTACCGGCAGCCGCTCCCCAGGCCGATGCTTCGAAGTATATCACGATCAAATCACCAATGATCGGAACGTTCTATCGCTCGGCTAACCCGGACTCGCCGATGTTCGTTGAAGTAGGCGACAGCGTGACCGAAGGTAAAGTGGTTTGTATCATCGAAGCCATGAAACTGTTCAACGAAATCGAGTCGGAAGTATCGGGCCGTATTGTGAAGATTCTCGTCGAGAATGCGACACCTGTCGAATACGACCAACCGCTGTTTTTGGTAGAACCCATTTAATTTAAAGAGTGAAAGAGCGAAAGAGCGAAAGAGTGATTCTGGCACCTTCGCTCTTTCGCTCTTTCACTCTTTCGCTCTTTAAATTATGTTCAAAAAAATCTTAATCGCCAATCGGGGAGAAATTGCCCTGCGCATCATTCGGACATGTCGCGAAATGGGTATCAAGACGGTAGCCGTTTATTCGACCGCCGACCGCGATAGCCTGCATGTGCGTTTCGCCGACGAGGCCGTTTGCATTGGCCCACCCATCAGCAAACAATCGTATTTAAGTATTCCAAGTATTATTTCGGCTGCCGAAGTAACAGGTGCCGATGCTATTCACCCCGGCTACGGATTTCTGTCCGAGAATGCTGAATTCTCGCAAATCTGCGCCGATTACGGCATTAAATTCATTGGTGCCACGGCTGAGCAGATCAACGGAATGGGCGATAAAGCGACGGCTAAAGCAACCATGCGGGCAGCCGGCGTTCCTGTTATTCCGGGTTCAGAGGGCTTACTGGAGTCTGTTGAACAGGGTAAGAAACTATCGGCAGGCATGGGCTATCCGGTGATTGTGAAGGCAACTGCTGGTGGTGGTGGTCGCGGTATGCGCATTATTCGGTCAGAAGATGAGTTTGAAAAAGCCTGGAATGACGCCCGCACCGAAGCTGGCGCTGCCTTTGGTAATGATGGACTTTATCTGGAAAAATTCGTTGAGGAGCCCCGCCATATTGAAATTCAGATTGTAGGGGATCAATACGGCAAAGTTTGCCACCTGTCGGAGCGGGATTGTTCAATTCAGCGTCGGCACCAGAAGCTGGTCGAAGAAACGCCGTCGCCGATTGTTTCGCCCGAATTGCGGGAGCGCATGGGCGAAGCGGCCATTAAAGGCGCTCAGGCAATTGGGTACGAAGGGGCCGGAACGGTTGAATTTCTCGTCGATAAGCACGGAGATTTCTACTTTATGGAAATGAATACCCGGATTCAGGTAGAACACCCAATTACGGAAGAGGTAACGGATTTCGACCTGATCAAAGAACAGATAAAGGTGGCCGCCGGGGCCGAAATTTCGGGCCGGAATTACACGCCTAAACTCTATGCGATGGAGTGCCGGATTAATGCCGAAGATCCGGCAAATGGATTCCGTCCATCACCTGGCAAAATCACGAATCTACATTTTCCTGGTGGGCATGGCGTTCGGATCGATAGCCATGTATATAGTGGATATACTATTCCTCCCAATTATGATTCCATGATTGCCAAATTGATCGTATCGGGTCAGTCGCGGGAAGAGGTTATTACCCGGATGAAGCGGGCGCTTCAGGAGTTTGTAATTGAAGGAATCAAAACGACGATTCCGTTTCATATCAGACTGATGGATGATGCTAAATTCCGCTCGGGTCAGTTTACGACTGCTTTCCTGGAAACGTTTGATTTTAGTAAGATATAGTTGAATGGCGGGTTTGCACCCGTATTACATTAAAAAAACGGGGTGTCTTGCTTTAGTGACAAGACACCCCGTTTCTTTATACTTACCGCATGAATCACCTCGCTACGGCCGACTACATCGTTTTCTTTATTTACTTTATCATTGTCGTTGGCTACGGTTACTGGGTGTACCGGCGGAAACGCCAGGCCCAGATGAACACAACCGACTTTTTTCTGGCCGAAGGATCGTTAACCTGGTGGGCCATCGGCGCTTCGTTGATTGCGTCTAATATTTCAGCAGAGCATTTCATCGGTATGGCGGGTTCGGGCTTCGCCATGGGGCTGGCTATATCGTCGTATGAGTGGTTTGCTGCGGCTACGCTGATTATTGTGGCTGTATTTTTCATTCCCATTTACCTTCGAAATCACATTTACACCATGCCGCAGTTTCTGGCGCAGCGGTATAGCGATACGGTTAGTACCATTCTGGCGGTGTTCTGGCTGGTCGTTTATGTGCTGGTTAATCTTACATCTATTCTGTATCTGGGCGCCATCGCCATCGAATCGCTGGTCGGTATATCCTTCACAACCTGCACCATTGGGCTAGCTTTGTTTGCCATTTTCATTACGCTCGGCGGGATGAAAGTAATTGGCTATACCGATGTTATTCAGGTCGTTGTGTTGATTTTTGGCGGGTTGGTCGTTACGTATTTAGCTTTGCAACTCGTTGCACAGGAAACGGGTACGGCGGGTGTCTGGAATGGATTGCTGGCTATTCATAAACAGGCCGACAGCCATTTTCACATGTTTTTTCCGAAAGGGCATCCTCATTATGAAGTATTGCCAGGAATGGCGCTGGTAACGGGCGGCATGTGGATCAATAATCTTTCGTACTGGGGCTGTAATCAGTACATCGTTCAGCGGGCGTTGGGTGCCGACCTGAAGACTGCCCGTTCGGGTATTCTGTTTGCCGCCTTTCTGAAACTATTGATTCCTGTCATCGTGGTTATTCCCGGTATTGCCGCTTTTGTGCTGTACCAGAACGGGCCTTTTCGCGCGGCCATGACCGATGCGGCAGGTGTGGTCAAACCTGACCATGCTTATCCTGTTTTAATGAATCTGTTGCCTATTGGTATGAAAGGGCTTGCCTTTGCCGCGCTCACGGCGGCTGTGGTTGCCTCTTTGGCCGGGAAATGCAACTCCATCTCAACAATTTTTACGCTTGACCTGTACAAAAAATACATTGACAAATCAGCGTCAGAGCAAAAACTGGTGAATGTTGGGCGTTGGGCCATCATCGGATCGTTTGGCGTCGCTATTTTGTTGGCGCCTATGCTTCGTTCGCTCGATCAGGTGTACCAGTATATTCAGGAATACACCAATTTTATCACGCCGGGCGTATTCGCCATTTTTCTGCTTGGCTTCTTCTGGAAGCGGGCCACAAACCGGGCCGCCATGACGGTGGCCATCCTGACAATTCCTTTTTCAACCTTACTTAAGTTCTGGCCTGAGGTGATGGGGCTGCTCAACGTTCAGGTCGACTCTATTCCCTTCCTGCATCGGACAACCCTGGTTTTTTGTATCGATATGGTGCTCATGGTCATTGTGTCGCTCACCGATCCGGCGGGATATGCCACGGGTAAAAGCATCGAGGTAGATCAGCGCCTGTTCCGTGTGACGCCTTCATTTGTGGCTGGTTCGGTTGGGATCTTTGCCATTCTGGCTGTCCTCTACACTATGTTCTGGTAAAGCAAATCCTAGGCATCCCAAACGAGCAGATATGCTTGCGCTGCATGACCTGGCCGAGTGAGTAGATTATAGAATAACTTTTGGTCTATACCACTGGTTAACAGCAATAAATTTTTAATTTTGCCTCCTAAATTTATTTGGCTATGATGAGTGAAACTGCCCCCCTTGCCAGCCTCGACCAATGGGAAGATGACGTGCTGAGTCGCTACCCTGAACCCGAGCATAAGTCGAAAGAAGACTACCGGAACTACGATTCGCCGGAGCGCGACACTGTTCGGGAGTTCTACCGGCTAAACCATACATACCAAACGTACGATTTTGTTCGGGAGAAGGAACGCGAGTTCCTGGCTTTCGACAAGAAGGAGTTACCCGTTTGGGGGGCAATGGAGTTTTTGAATACGCTGGTAGACGACTCCGACCCAGACACGGATCTTGACCAGCTTCAGCACCTGCTCCAAACAGCCGAAGCCATCCGGGCCGACGGTCACCCTGACTGGTTTGTGCTGACGGGGTTTTTGCACGATATGGGTAAGGTATTATGCCTGTTCGGCGAGCCACAGTGGGCCGTTGTTGGCGATACATTCCCGGTGGGCTGTAAGCATTCTGACAAGATTGTTTATTCTGAGTATTTTGTCAACAACCCAGATGCGCACGACGAGCGCTATAATACCAAATATGGTGTCTATGAGCCTAACTGTGGTCTGCGCAACGTGCATATGTCATGGGGGCACGATGAATACCTGTACCAAATCATGAAGAATTACATGCCCGAACCGGCTTTGTACATGATGCGGTATCATTCATTTTACTCGCAACACCGGGAGGGAGCTTACGACCACCTGATGGACGCTCATGACCATGAGATGTTCAAATGGGTTAACAAGTTCAACCCCTATGATTTATATTCCAAGAGCCCGAAACCGCCGGTCGTCAGTGAATTGAAGCCTTACTATGAGGATTTAATCGCCAAATATTTGCCAGCTACGTTGCGTTTGTAACTAATTTACTTTATGATTGTATAAAGGAAGTGTAGCCACCGATGACGAACATTGTATGTATTTGGAAGAACGCATCGAGCAGGTTGAACGGCAAAATGCAACAACTGCACGAGCCGTCGCTGATTTAACAGTTGATGTCCGTGTTATTCGCCGGGATATGACGGAAGGGTTTAAGCAAGTTAATACCCGGCTTGACAACCTGGAAGCGGACGTCAGCATCCTAAAGCAAGATGTGAGTATCCTGAAGCAGGACGTAAGTGAGCTTAAGCAAGATGTGGGGACAATTAAACAAACCTTACAGCTTGTACTCACTTATCTGCACGAAAAACTGCCATAAATAGGCGGCTAAGATGTAATTTGAAGGCACAATGTATGCAAAGACTAGTCTCTGCATACATTGTGCCTTCTTAGTTAACTCCCCGCCAATGCTTCTCTTTTTTATAACACTGTATTTACTCTCCAACGTCGCGGTTGGCGCTTGGGCTGCCCGGCGCGTAACAACTTCGCAGGATTTCGTATTAGCGGGGCGTCGGTTACCATTGATGCTGGCGGCTTCGGTAACGTTCGCTACCTGGTTTGGCTCCGAGACAATTATGGGAGCACCGGCTATGTTTGTTGAAGGGGGTTTTCTGGCCGTTATCGAGGAGCCGTTTGGATCGTCTTTGTGTCTGTTTCTGGTGGGCGCATTTTTTGCCCGGCCGCTCTACCGGCTCAACATCACAACATTCTGCGATTACTTTCGCATCCGATTCGGCCGGTCGGCCGAGTTGTTATCGGCGATCATGGTCATCCCGTCCTACTTTAGCTGGATTTCGGCCCAACTGGTAGCCATTGGCATCGTGCTGAGTGTAGTAACAGATATTCCCCGTGAATACTGCATCATCGGTAGTGCCACTATTGTTATGGCGTATACACTGTTGGGCGGTATGTGGTCTATCTCCGTAACGGATTTCTTTCACAACCTGATTATCATTCTGGCGCTGGCGGTCCTGGGAGTCATGCTCTGGAATGACGTAGGTGGCTGGGAAACAATTGAAAAACGAACACCACAAGGCTTCTTCCGTTTTCTGCCTCAGTCAACTACAAAAGACTGGCTTGCCTACACAGCAGCCTGGATAACCATTGGGCTCGGCTCTATTCCCCAGCAGGATGTTTTTCAGCGCGTCATGGCCGCCAAGACGGGAAAAACAGCTGTTCGGGCTTCATTCCTGGCATCAGGTATGTATTTAACCGTAGCGATGTTGCCTCTGTTTATTGCGCTGAGCGCCAAACTGCTTCATCCCGACTTGCCGAAAGACAATCAATTGATCATTCCGAACATGGTTATGCGACATGGAAGTCTACCGCTGCAAGTCTTATTTTTCGGAGCCGTTACGTCAGCCATTTTGAGTGTATCAAGTGGGGCGATACTGGCACCAGCAACTGTTTTTGGGGAGAACGTGATGAAGTTTTTCCGGCCGGATATCAGCGATCAGGCTCTGTTAAAAACCATTCGGTGGGTTGTCGTACTCATTACGGTCATCTGCGTCGGGATGAGCATCACCCGCGACGCCAACATTTTCGATCTCGTTGGTGAATCTTCCGCCTTTAGTCTGGTCTCGTTATTCGTCCCGTTGACGGCGGGCATCTATTGGAAACGTGCTAACCTGACAGGATGCCTATGGTCCATGCTGGTTGGCTTTGGCGTTTGGCTTATCTGTTTATGGCTGGATACCACTTATTCGCCAATGCTGTGGGGTTTGTTGGCTAGCACGGTAGGCATGGTTGGAGGCAGCTTACTGAGTCGCTCTGTTCCAATCACGCATCCAGCAACCGCCGATGGTAATTGATCTGGCCAAGGTGATACGTCAAGTGTGTAGCTAAATGCACCAGGAAATAGCCCGTTGACGTTTTCTCCTCAAAGACCAGCATTGGGTATTCTTCCTCAAGCTGCGCTTCGGTTAGCGTACTCAGCGCATTATCGACAACAACTATGGTGTCGTCTATTTTCTGTAAAAGTTCAGCTCTGGGAACGTCCTTCAGGGAAAATTCCAGCTCCCGATGCCGGACATAGCCAGTTTTGCCAAGTTCTGCGCCCAGATATGTATTCAGATTGCCAGCCAGATGCAGGCATAAGTTACCCGCTGAGTTGGCAATATTTCGTTCAGTATGCCAGATCACGTCCTCGTTTTTATACTGGTCAATCTCTCTTCTTAGTTTTTCGAGGTCCCGGCGGAAGAGTTTCTTGAGTGTTTGAATCAGCATGTCGTTCGGTGGGGGCACTTGTATGGGATAGACTTCAGTGTGTTCTCCTTTACCCAAAATACTGTTGCTCAATTCGGCCAACGTAGCCTAGGTAAGTGGCGCTACTAAACCAGGGCTGAAGTTTAGTCCCAATATTTGGATAAAGATTGAGCTTGTTCAGGTCGGCAACGGGAATCCAGACTAAATTAAGCGCGGTTGTCTCGGTGGGATTTAAGGTAGGCTCGCCCTGAAGGTTGCGAGCCGCAAAAACCACATGCAGTACATCATCGTTGCGTTGCGACAGAAGCATTTCGCCCGCCAGAATCATCTCGCCCAACTCAACGGATACGCCCAACTCTTCCCGAATTTCACGGATAACAGTCTCTGTCAGAATTTCACCCCGTTCAGGGTTGCCGCCGGGTAAAGCGTAAACGTCCTGCCCACCATAAGAATAGCGCATAAGCAGTACTTGGGTCTGGCTCTCAGATTGACGCCAGATAAGCGCCGACGGACGAACTTTCATAAGCAGTGGGTTAGTGGCAACTCTGCGCCAAACTAGCAATCGCAGGAATAATTCCCATAGCCAGGGTAGCGGGGCGACAACTTACCCGAAATACTAACCACACGGTCGAGGGGAACTAGGTCGCCCGTGGCTAATTCCAGTACATCGGCGCCATCCTGACGAAGAAGTTGCTTAATGGTGACGTCAGTTTTTATAAATTCATTGAGATCGGTCAGGTATTCGAGCCGCACAAATTTGCCGGGGATGATCGCCGACCGGAAGGCGTTTTCATCAACAATAGAATCGAAGTTATTCAGATTTGTTTCCATACTCATGGAACAAGTCCTTAATACGAAACGTGCCCTGATTGAAACCGGGGCACGTTTCACGTTTTTTATTGACGTAAGGAAGCATCTTAAGGTATACTGGCAAACGTAGCAGGGCATCTTAAAATGCTTCCTTGCGTCAGCATGATAAAGAAAACGTTAGTAGCCTGCTGTTTCCAGATCCTTCTGTAGTTCGCGAAGGATGGTTTCCTTCATCGCGATCTTCCGTTTCTGGGTATTGATCTTATTCAGAATTTGTTTGTCTTCGTCCTTGTTAGGATCGAGTCCGTCGGCATCCTGCAAAGCGAACTGCAAATCGTTCTTTTCACGCTTAACGAGGTACTCCATCTCCCGGATTTTCGTCCGAATCTGCTCCGACTTACTCTTAAGCTCAAAGGCTGGATATTTCCGGGTGAGTACCCGACCAAGGTAGCTCAATTCAAAAATCTTATCGCAAGCGGCCCGGAACCGTTCGTTTACCACTTTATCCTGAAGCTTGAACGGTACGCGAATCTCTTTCCAACTGTTCAGAAGTACTTTTGCCCGTTCGGCAGCCGCGAAGATGTCCTGCTGTTTCGAGAGCTTTTCCACTTCATCAGCCATTTTCATCTGCTGCTCGATACGTGGGTCGATCTTCGGAACGATAACGATGCCCTTCGCGTCGTTGTACTTGGCGTAGAACATGGTGGTTGCTTTCTTAAACTGCTTGTACAGCTTACCGCTTTTCTTGATCGGTACTTCACCCACTACTTTCCAGGCGTTGTTGAGTTTTCGAACCTCCTGAAAGGCAGCGTCCAAATCACCCAGGCGGTTGGCCCGGAAGGCCAGGCGGATAAGCTCGTCGTATTTGTCGAGCCGTTCCTGAATGACTTTGTTTTGTTCGTTGAAAAACTCGCGCCGTCGGGTAAAAAATCCGTCCAGAAGCGCCTGAAAGCGGCCCTCAACCTCGGTTTCTGCTGCTTTATCGACGGGCCCCGTCTTAATCCATTTTGTTTTAATCTCTTGCAGAACATCCGCTGTTTCACGCCATTCCGTGCTATCAACAACAGCTTCCGCTTCGGCAATAAGTGCCCGTTTGATCTCCAGGTTTTTGAGTTGATTGACCGTAATCAAATCGGCCAGTAACTTCTCCTGAG
Organism: Spirosoma radiotolerans; assembly: GCF_000974425.1. Taxonomy (NCBI): domain Bacteria; kingdom Pseudomonadati; phylum Bacteroidota; class Cytophagia; order Cytophagales; family Cytophagaceae; genus Spirosoma; species Spirosoma radiotolerans. The sequence continues at coordinate 6,504,307 of NZ_CP010429.1, read as the reverse complement.
CATCTAAACGGTCAAGCAGGGGCGGGAAATCACCTAACGCATCGAAGCCAAGCAGCTTCTTGCGCAGTTGGACCAGTTTAGTCAGATAGGAGCCTTTATTCTGGGCTTCTTCGATGTCTTTCTCTAACTGGCTTACTTTGTTTTCGGCGATGATGAAGCGATTTTTGAAATAATCGAGCGCTTCCTGCTCGGTTCGTTTGACTTCGCCGATCTGGCGGTCTTCGTAATTCAGGTAGCCTTTTAAAAATACCTTTCCGTCTTTGACGTAACCGTATTCATCTACCAGTGAAGCGTTTTCCATTACTGTGCTTGGTTAAGGCTGCGCTGTGGGTTAAATTTGAGGGTAATTGCCAACACAAATCTATCAGAAATTAATGAGTCAGGAAACCATAATTTTCTCAATGGCGGGCGTGAGTAAAAATATTCCGCCTAACCGACAAATCCTAAAGAACATATACCTTTCCTTCTTTTACGGCGCTAAAATTGGTGTTTTAGGGTTGAACGGTTCCGGTAAATCTACTTTATTACGCATCATTGCCGGTATCGACAAAAATTACACGGGCGAAGTGGTCTTCTCGCCGGGCTACTCGGTGGGTATGCTTGAGCAGGAGCCGCAGTTTACGCCCGGTCGTACCGTTCGCGAAATTGTTGAGGAAGGTGCTCAGGAAGTCGTCAATTTACTGAAGGAGTTTGAAGAGATCAACGAAGCCTTTGGCGACCCCGATGCCGACTTCGATAAGCTGATTGCCCGGCAGGGCGAAGTGCAGGAAAAGATCGACCATTTCAATGGCTGGGAACTCGACCAGAAGCTCGAACGAGCGATGGATGCCCTGCGTTGCCCGCCATCTGATGCGCTGATCGACAACCTTTCCGGGGGCGAAAAACGCCGGGTAGCGCTGTGTCGCCTGCTGCTTCAGCAACCCGATGTCCTGCTGCTCGATGAGCCGACCAACCACCTGGACGCCGAATCGGTGTTGTGGCTCGAAGAGCATTTACGGCAATATACAGGTACTGTTATTGCCGTAACCCACGACCGCTACTTCCTGGACAACGTAGCGGGCTGGATTCTCGAACTGGATCGGGGAGAAGGTATTCCCTGGAAAGGAAATTATTCGTCCTGGCTGGAGCAGAAGCAAAACCGCTTGGCTAAGGAAGAAAAAACCGAATCGAAGCGCCAGAAGACCCTTCAGCGGGAGCTGGAGTGGGTGAAGATGGCCCCCAAGGCACGTCAGGCCAAATCGAAAGCGCGGTTGGGCGCTTATGAAAAACTCCTGAATGAAGACGCCAAACAGCGGGACGAAAAGCTTGAAATATTCATTCCGGCCGGGCCACGGCTGGGGTCGAAAGTGATTGAAGCGGACGATGTTGCTAAAGCCTTTGGTGATCGGCTGCTATTCGAGCATTTGGGCTTCCGGCTGCCACAGGGCGGAATCGTTGGTATTATCGGGCCAAATGGCGCTGGTAAAACAACCCTGTTCAAACTGATTACGGGCCGTGAAAAGCCCGATGCCGGTACGTTTGACGTGGGAGAGACGGTTAAAGTCGCTTACGTTGATCAGGAGCACGATGGTCTCGATCCGAACAAGACCGTATTTGAAACGATTTCGGGGGGAAACGAGTGGATTATGATGGGCGGCAAGCAGTCGAACGCCCGTGCATATGTGAGCCGCTTTAATTTCGCTGGAGCCGATCAGGAAAAGAAAATCGGGACTTTATCGGGCGGTGAACGGAATCGGGTTCATCTGGCCATGATCCTCAAAGAAGGCGCTAACCTGCTGCTGCTCGATGAGCCAACCAACGATCTTGATGTGAATACATTACGGGCGCTGGAAGAAGGACTGGAAAATTTTGCGGGCTGCGCCGTCGTCATCAGCCACGATCGCTGGTTCCTGGATCGCATTGCTACTCATATTCTGGCCTTCGAAGGGGACTCACAAGCCTACTGGTTTGAAGGTAACTTCTCGGAATACGAGGAAAATCGGCGCAAACGTCTAGGTACCGACGCCACGCCAACCCGCATTAAGTATAAGAAGCTGGCTTAAACGAAAAGAGGGAAGATGCTATATCTTCCCTCTTTTCGTTTAAGCCCTTATTAAAACTTGGGGCAGGGTAATTTCTTATCCCGTCGTTTTACGCCTGCCCGTCGGCCTTCGGGTTTCTCGAAAATATAGGACAGAGACAACTCATGGGAGCCTCCGCTGTTGCCAAGGGTCGAAATGGTCACGTCGTAACTGTAGCCAATCGAGAACTTCTCCATGCGCCAGCCAACCAGTGCCGCAACGGCATCGTGGTTGTTTAATGTCTGATTGTACTTTTTGAACGGAATTCCCCGGTAATAAGCACCAATCGTCAACGGTGCATACGTTAGGTATGCGCCTATGTCTAACTGGTCGTATTTGCCCTGATGCTTGTACATAATCACAGGCGAAAGACTAATCTCGCGGTCCTCTTCATCGGCCAGGCCGGTGAAGCCCCCCAACGGAATGCGAAGACCTGCCTGAATACTGGTTTTCATGGGGAGCCGCTCCCGGTTACCGGCAAAGAACCCCTGGTCGGGTCTGTTGATGTGGTGCGCCGAGGCACCAACCCAGAACCAATCAGAGTAGAATAGGCCTCCTGTCGAAAAATCTGCGTATTTTACTGCTGGCAAGCCACCCTGTAGGGTAGGGTCGCCCGAAACGCTGCCGGTAATGAAGCCCCGGTCGGTAAACTGATCGCCCGTTGTTAAACCAAAATAGTTAATACTTCGGTTTACGTAAGAACCCTGTAACCCTAAACGTACAAAAGAGGATTCACTTACCTGAAATTGGTATGCATATTGCAACCCTATGTCTGTTGATTGAATCCTTCCCTGACCCTGATTGTCGCTCTGGATCATCAAACCAATGCCGCTATTGTATTTTTCGATGAAGTGATCGACCGCGACCATCGTTGTTACATAGTTGGTAATGGCGGGCCATTGATTACGGTAGTTGGCGGTAACGCGTGGAGCCAGTGCTGACCCGGCAAAGGCTGGGTTCAGGTACATCGGAGCTGCGTAGAATTGAGTGAACTGGGGGTCCTGAGCGAATGCAGTTCGGCCCACCGTCAGTGTCAATATTAGTAATATGTATTTATTGAGCATAATAGCAAAACAAGGCAAAGACTGGGCCAATATTATTGTTGCAACGCTGGTAGGTTAAACGAAGTATTTAGGCGTACAACAACCACTAAAATTAGTTGGAATTTAGGGGCTTTTGTGGCTGTAGGACGATAAAATTTTAATTGAACACCATCGTTTATACTAACGTAATGCCCCGATTGTTGTTATGTCGAGAATCGAATTTGCGTAGGTGGGCTTTATTCAGCGTTTCTTCATGTTAACTTTTAATAAGCATATTCGGGTAGTTGGACTTTTGGCCACGCTGTTCTTGCTGGTTGGGTCAATTACAGCCTGGGCGCAAGGCTTCAAAGTCAGCGGCAAAGCTTGTGTTCCTGATCAGGAATGTAAAGCCGACTCTCTCACATTTAGTGACAGTGTACTAACAGGTGTTACGACCCGTGTCTGGGATTTCGGGGATGGGACAACCGTAACCACGCAACGGGATTCTGTTGAGAAGCACGTATATCTACAGGCAGGTACATACACAGTTACTCTGAAGCGAACAGTCAATGGAATTGTACAAACGGTTTCTCGCCCACCAGTTTTTGTCGGTAACCGGCCACAATCATTTACTAATTGGCGCACAGATACAACTATCTGTAAAGGTGAAGTAATAACGCTGGACCCCTATGCAGGTGGTCCCCCCCAATCAGGACTTCGCTACCTTTGGTACCCAAAGGGAGATACGACTCAAAGTATAAAAGTCGATAGTTCGGGCTGTTATTCGGTTGAAGTAATAAACTCAGTCGGCTGTTCTTATCAGGATCGCATCAATGTCGATGTATGTGGCGAAAAGAAAGAGTCGCAGGGCGTAAAGTGGTATTTTGGGCAAAATGCGGGACTCGACTTCAGTGGCGGAGGAACACCAAAACCCATTACCGATGGTAAGCTGAATACCATCGAGGGATCATCGTCCATTGCGAATACAAAAGGAGTTCTGCTTTTTTATTCCGACGGGATTACCATTTATGATAAAGATGGTAAGCCCATGAAGTCACTCGTACCGGGTGACACCCTCGCGACACAGAAGCCACTGGACGGCAGCACACACTCAACGCAATCGGCGCTGATCGTGCCGAAGCCTACGTGCCGGGGTTGCGAATACCTTTATTATGTGTACACAACCTCCGAAATACGCGGGCAGAAGACACTAACGTATAGCGTAGTGGATATGCGTCAGAATGGGGGCAAAGGAGCCGTTGTTGAAAAAAATATTCCGTTGTCCAATCAGGGTACGGAGCAATCGGCGTCGGTAGCTAATACCCGTGACTCCACGTATTGGGTTATTACCCGAAAATACGGAACGAATCAATTTGAGGTCCGTCACTTAACGCGTAGTGAAAACGTCGATCCTGTTACTTATACAGGAGGGCAGGTAATCGATTCGTTGACAAATGCCGAAGGCTATATCAAAATCGGGCCGGCTGATACCACGGGCGGAAACAAAGGCAATCGTCCGATGGCCGTTGTCATTCCGGGACCACCCAAAAATTCGGTCGATCTCTATACCTTCAATGACTCAACCGGCGTCCTCAAATTTGATCGAACGCTCGATCTGGGACCAGCGCCCCCCAAAGCCTACGGGGTCGAGTTTTCTCCCGACGGCGAAAGTTTATATGTGACGATGCTGGCCGATACCAATGCCGACGGTAGTCAGAAAGGATCATCGTATATTTTAAAATACGACCTGAATCAACGAGACTCGCTCCTGACAAAGTCGAAGACCGTTGTTGACAGCAGTACAACCAGGCAATACGGTTCGCTTCAGATCGGCCCCGATGGCCGGATTTACGTCGCCATTAAGGGTAGTAGCTCGCTCGGGACCATCGAAAATCCAAATGGTGGTTTGCTGGATAGCCTGATTTATAATCCGGCCGGTCAGCCGCTCGGTGGACAGACAAGCCAGTTGGGTTTGCCAAACTTAGTCGCCAACTTCAATGACAATTCGAGCGGCCCTGGCCTAACCTATGGCGATACCTGCGTGAATGCCCCAACAGTATTCCAGATAAGTCCGAACTGTCCCAAATTAAAAGAAGCCTATACACTGGATTTTGGTGATGGAAGCCGGCCCTCGTCGACCACCTCGACCACGCCTATTACGCACGCCTACAAAACGCCCGGTCAATACTTTGTGAGTCTTCGAATTATTACAAAAACTAGTACCGGAGGCATTTGTAAAGACACACTAATTAAAGATACCCTAACGATTGTTGAAACACCGCCCGATATAAAGCTGGGAGCTGACACAGCCATTTGCAATAAGCGAGGTATTACGCTGGATATAAAAGTGCAGGCCAAAATGTACGTCTGGCTGGTGAATGGGGCGCTGGTCAGTAGGCAACGAACCTTAACACTGACCCGGCCGGGCTATTACATTGCTGTGGCCTTGGCGGCTAATGGCGAATGCTTCAAAAGCGACACGATTGAAGTTCAGATCAAGCCGGTGCCATCGCTCGACTTGGGACCTGATACGCTATTTTGTTATCGATCAAAAGTCGATATAACCGTGCCTCAAAAAACCTGGACCCAATTCCAGTGGAGTAATGGAGGAAACACGGGTACCATCTCTGTCGCCACGGCTGGCGTATATTCTGTAACGGCTCAGGCAACGGTAAACGGAACAACCTGCACAAACTCGGATACCATTCGGGTAAGCGAACTGCCTAAGATTCGCTTACAGGCTGCTTTGACAGGACCCAAAGCCTGTACATCGGCCGATGGGTCCATTGTGCTAACAACCACGCCGGCCGGTACCTATACGTATGCGTGGACCGGCTCCGATGGAACGGCCCGCCCTGCTGACAGCACAAATCAGTTGCTGGGCCTTGTCGAGGGAGGTTATAAAGTAGCTGTAACAGATACGCTTCATGAATGTAAAGTCGATTCATCGTTTATCCTGAAATCGCCGGCCAATCAACTCCGCTTAACGCCTAATGTGAAGGATGCCTTATGCAGCATACCCAATAGCGGCACCATCACTTTGACTGTTGCGGGAGGAACAGCCGCGACGTACGCCTGGCGGGATCAAAACAATAATGTCGTTTCGACAACGGCCGTATTTGGGCAGGCCTCGCCGGGGCTCTATACCGTTCAGGTCGTTGATATAAATGGCTGCAAAGCCCTGTCAGACAGTATCAAGGTTGGGCTCGACAGCACTGGATTTGCCCGACTTGGGCCCGATACGCTCAAGTGCAACGGCCTGGCCGTATCGCTGGCGCCCCGAACGGGCGACATTCCGGGGAACGTGTACCAATGGAGCAATGGGGCCACGACGCCGTCGATTTCGGTTACCGAACCGGGTACATATAGCCTTGTCTTGCGAAACACTCAATCGGGTTGTGTGGGACGCAGTAGCGTTCACGTAGATAATCGACCGCCACCAAACTTTTCCTATACTCAACAGGCAGCCCTTTGCGAAGGCGATCAGGGAACAACGATACTCTCAGCCAACGGGGCCACCGGCTTAAAGTATCTGTGGGTAACGCGAAGTGATACGACTAAGACCATAACGGTCCAACGCGCTGGCGACTATCCTATCCAGGTAACAGATCCATTAGGCTGTACAGCTACAGGTGTGGCTCGTGTCTTGAACCTGTGTGAGCCGCGCGTGAATGTGCCGGATGCATTTACGCCCAATGGCGACGGTACCAACGACCTGTTGCAGGTGTTTACAGCCTACATAACCGATTATGAATTCCGGATTTATAATCGTTGGGGAGAAGTCATCTTTGCCAGTAATAATCCCGAGCAAAAATGGGATGGTACCTATCGGGGATCGATCTATCCGGCCATGATTTACCCCTATGTCGTCGTCTTCAAAAGCCAGTATTTTCCTGAGCGTGAACGGGTTGTAAAACGCGGATCGGTGCTCTTGATTCGGTAGTATTTGTCCTCTTTTTTGCGTAAATTTGAAGTAAACGACTTCGCTGAAATCACCTGTTTTTGGGGTGTATTTAACGCGGGTTTGTACCAATCAAAACCATGCGAAACGACTTTTTGAAAGGTTCAGGAGACGGGATGACCACCACGGATAAAGAGATTGAGCGGGCGCTCCGGCCGCTTTCGTTCGAGGACTTTACGGGGCAGGCTAAAATTCTCGATAACCTCGAAGTGTTTGTGAGAGCGGCTATGCAACGGGGCGACGCCCTGGACCATGTGCTGCTACATGGCCCACCAGGCTTGGGCAAAACGACGCTATCGCACATCATCGCGAACGAACTTAATGCGGGTATCAAAATGACCTCTGGTCCAGTGCTCGACAAGCCCAGTGATCTGGCTGGTCTGCTGACGAACCTACAGCCTAACGACGTACTCTTCATTGACGAGATTCACCGGCTCAATCCCATTGTAGAAGAGTATCTGTACTCGGCAATGGAGGATTACAAGATTGATATTATGCTCGACTCCGGGCCCAACGCCCGAACCGTTCAGATTAAACTCAATCCATTTACGTTGATTGGCGCGACTACTCGCGCTGGTATGCTCACTTCGCCGTTGCGAGCCCGTTTTGGCATCAGTGCCCGGCTGGAATATTACGATGCTAAACTGCTAACCAGTATTGTACAGCGTTCGGCGGCTATTCTGGGAACGCCCATTGATGAAACAGGGGCCTATGAGATTGCACGCCGGAGCCGGGGCACACCACGGATTGCCAACAATTTGCTGCGCCGAACCCGCGACTTTGCGCAGGTTAAAGGAAATGGCTATATCAATGTAGAAATTGCCGAGATCGCTCTTAGCGCATTGGAAGTGGATCAGAACGGACTCGACGATATGGATATTCGTATTCTGACGACTATTATCGAGAAGTTCAAAGGGGGGCCGGTTGGCCTGTCCACCATTGCTACCGCCTGTGGAGAAGAGTCTGAAACAATCGAAGAAGTATACGAGCCGTTTTTGATTCAGGAAGGCTTTTTAAAGCGGACCTCTCGTGGCCGTGAAACAACCGAGAGAGCCTATATTCACCTGGGCCTTACACCACCTTACAGGCCGGGGGAATTATTCTCCTAAGAGACACTAATACTAGTTTGAAAAAAGGTACTAAAGGGCTATGAGAATGGCTTCTTTGGTACCCTTTTTCTGTTGATTTATAGGCATCAACTTAGTTGAGTATCTTGCTCTTATAGATACAATCGATTACTTCCGCAACCGCCGAATCGACCAGAAAATAGTAAATATTTTTGCCGCTTCGCCGGATATCGAGAATGCCCTTGTCGCGCATATTGATCAGGTGATGGGAGATAAGTGACTGTTCTGCGTTCAGGTTTTTGTAGATCGCGGATACATTTAGTTCTTTGTTTTCATTCAGCATTTGAATGATTCTGATACGCAACGGGTGCGCCACAGCTTTGAGTACATACGCGGCTTTATCAATCCGCTTTTCATCATCAATTACTTTGTCAGTTGCCATAATAACGTGATTTCTTTTATGAGGTATAGTGAATGAAAGGTAAGCTTTAATAATTACTAAGGTGCTGAAAGTGAGTTTGAATTTATTTAATGGTTGTTTTTTAAATCCTATAATATAATGATAATGTTTTTATGTGTCCAATTGGTAACTTTTTGGTAAGTAAAAGAGGGACGTTTTTGAGTATAAATACTTAAGGTTTGGGTTACTAGTTACATGCTATTTTCCGCGCCAGCCGATAAGAAATACGCCAGCTAATACCAAAAAAGTGCCCGCTACTTGTGCGTAACTAATCGTCTCATGAAGCACTGTGGTCGACAGGATGATGGTAAAAATGGGGCCAACACTGGCAATAATAGATGCGTTGCCTGACCCCACTCGTTTAATGCCTTCGGCAATCATAAACGTTGGTATCACGGTCACAAAAATAGCCATGCCAAGTCCCAGAAAATAAACGGGTACAGGATAATGAGTCAACTGTAAACCGTTGTGTAAGGCGCAATGCAAAACGGTTGGAATCGTAGCTGCCATCATCGCATAACACGTGTATCGTTGTGAGCCAACCCAATTGATCACCCGGTCGCTGCCCACTAAATAAATAGCATACACAAGTCCACTCAAAACGACCCAGAATGCTCCCAGGGCAACATTTTTTTGTATTGAGCTTTCAACGTTACCCCAGAAGGCCAATACAATGCCAGCATAGGTAAGTGCCAGTGCGATAAGTTGTAAACGGGTCACCCGTCGGCCAAAACCGATGGCGTTCATCAACAGCACAAACGTTGGGTAAACAAAAAGAAGAATTCGCTCCAGACTGGCTGTAATGTAGACCAATCCGAGAAAGTTGAAAAAACTGGCAAGATAATAGCCTGTTATTCCCAGCATAGCCAACGTCGCCCATTGTTTTGTAGTAAGGTGCAGAGGTGGCTGTGTACGAGCCAACTGAATGGAAATGGCTATATAAAACGGCAAGGCGAAAAGCATTCGCAGCGTCAATAGCGAAATGGCATCGATCGGATACTGATAAGCGAGCTTGATTAAAATGCCCTTCATGGCAAAACAAAAAGCCGCTAAAAAGACTAAACCGGCGCCAAGCCAGTAGCGAGAGCGGGCGGGTTGCAAAGCCATAGAGAAATCAGTATCGGTTAGAAAATAAGAAAAGGCCAGAAAGTGATTGATGCATAAGTGTTCATGCATCAACTTCCTGACCTTTTCGGCGTACACAAATCCAGATGTGTTACGTTGAGAAGTTGGTACGGCTGGCCGTTTCTACTAACAGAAGCCAATAAACCGAGACTCACCTGAACATAACCTTATTTCTGTCGGAAAAAGACTGTAATCGGGACACCTGTAAAATCGAAGTGCTCGCGAAGTCTGTTTTCCAGGAACCGCTGATACGATTCCTGAACGTACTGAGGCAGGTTACAGAAAAATATAAACGTTGGGGAAGGCGTAGGGACCTGTACCATGTACTTGATCTTTACGAATTTCCCTTTCATACTTGGCGGAGGAAACTTCTCAATTTCTGCCTGCATAGCCTCGTTTAATTTTGAGGTAGCAATTTTCTTGGTTTTGTTTTCATACACTTCCATCGCCTTTTCCATGACCTGGAAAATTCGCTGTTTCTCATGAACCGAGGCAAAAATGATGGGCACATAATCGATCGGCATCATCCGCTGAATCATCTCTTTGCGCAGCACATCGGCCGTGCGGTGATCCTTTTCAACAGCATCCCACTTGTTGACCATAATCACGACACCCTTTTTGGCTTTTACTGCCTGGCCAATGATGTTGAGATCCTGAGCTTCCAGGCCTCGCGTAGCATCGAGCATGATGATACATACATCCGAGTCTTCCATAGCTTTGATGGAACGCAGAACCGAGTAGAACTCAATGTTGGAGTCAATTCTGGCTTTCCGCCGAATACCGGCCGTATCGGTCAGAATAAAGTCTTTTCCGTAAGCTTTGTAACGGGTATTGATCGCATCGCGGGTGGTTCCGGCAATATCCGTGACAATACTGCGCTCCTGTCCGGTCAGGACATTCAGGAACGATGACTTTCCGACGTTCGGACGGCCCAGAATCGCGATGCGTGGAATACCGGCATCGGGATCTTCGACGCCGTCGCTCTGAAAGTGTTTAACAACTTCGTCCAGCAAATCGCCCGTACCGGTTCCGGTTTGCGACGAAATGGCATACGGATCGCCCAGGCCCAGCGCATAAAACTCTGCCGACGCATGGGCGCGTTCAGCCGTTTCAGCCTTGTTGGCGACGACATAAACCGGCTTTTTTGACCGGCGTAGCACGTCGGCGAAGTCTTCGTCAAGACCGGTAATGCCCGTCTGCGTATCCACTACAAATAACAGGACGGTAGATTCCTGAATCGCCATTTCGACCTGTTCGCGGATGGACTCTTCGAAAACATCTTCGGAGCCAACGACATAGCCACCGGTATCGATGACGGTAAAATATTTGTCATTCCACTCGGCCGTGCCATAATGCCGGTCGCGTGTAACGCCACTTTGGTTGTCCATGATGGCCTGTCGCTGTTCCGTCAAGCGGTTAAACAGCGTGGACTTGCCCACGTTTGGGCGGCCAACGATTGCAACGATGTTTGCCATGATTTTTTTAGTGGTTACTGATTCGTGCCAGACCGCCCTTGCGGTTGGCTGCTGGTGACAGGTTAGGTCAACACCAGCTAGTGATTACCAGCCACTATTCGTCATACCCCAGCCGCTTGAGCATACGCTCTTTTTGCCGCCAATCGGGTTCTACTTTAACGAATTGTTCCAGATATACTTTTTTGCCAAAGAAGCGTTCGAGCTCTTCGCGAGCCATAATGCCTGTCTTCTTTATCATTCGGCCACCTTCGCCGAGCAAAATTGCCCGCTGGGTAGCCCGTTCAACCAGAATTTCGGCCTGAATAACGATAATATCGTCTTTCTCATTAAATCCTGTTACAACAACTTCACTACTGTAGGGTACTTCTTTCTTATAATTCAGGAAAATTTTCTCCCGAATAATTTCTGAAGCAAAGAACCGCTCGGGTTTGTCGGTCAGTTCGTCTTTCGGAAAATAAGGGGGATGCTGGGGTAGCCGACTCATAACGGCTTCAAAGACACGGTCGGTGTTAAAGGCATTCAGCGCTGAAATCGGAATGATTTCCTGGGCGTTGAAATGCTCCTGCCAATAGTCGATTTTTTCGTTTACCTGTGCCTGCGTAGCCTGATCAATTTTGTTGATGATCAGGACAACAGGTACTTCCGATTTCTGGAGCCGTTCAATGACATCATTTTCGTCGTGCTGCTCAAAAATATCGGTTACGAACAACACCACGTCAGCATCTTCAATAGAGCCGCGTACAAAACTCATCATGGATTCATGAAGTTTATACAACGGTTTAATGATACCGGGGGTGTCAGAATAAACGAGTTGGAATTCCTGTCCGTTGTGGGTTCCGTTAAGAATACCCATAATGCGGTGCCGGGTGGTCTGTGCCTTAGCGGTAATAATCGACAACCGCTCCCCGACGAGTTGATTCATCAGCGTTGATTTGCCTACATTGGGCTTACCGACTATACTGACGAAGCCAGCCTTATGGTCGGCTGGGAAATTGGCAATGATTTCTGTATTCATTCTTAGGTGATCCCGCTGGCTGATTACCAGTGGCTTTAGGAAACAACTCTCTCTGGGAAAAAATCGTTTCGGTTGTGCTAAAAACTTTTTTACAAAGGTAGTTGGATTTCTATAAAATTGTTGTACTTTTGCAAACCAAACACCGCGGGATGGAGCAGTTGGTAGCTCGTTGGGCTCATAACCCAAAGGTCGCTGGTTCGAGTCCAGCTCCCGCTACTAGATAAGTCCTTAAATAACTGTATAGCAGTTGTTTAAGGACTTTTTGTTTTAGTTGGGGCTGGAAAGCCTACTTTCAGGTACTACGCTAAGGCTTTTGATTCAATTTATGAATTTTGTCTGAGTACCATAAATAAGGCTAATCAACAGTATACGGTTCAGCTATAAACTACTTGGAGTAACAACAGGAATAAAATGACTAGTGTGATTTATCCTCAGTAGTGACTGAAAGAAGTGGTAAGGTGACAGTGAACCATTTGTCGTCCATTTCCACCTCGACAGGCTGGACAGGCCATTGGCGATATTTTGCCCTTAGATTGGCCAGGTTGTGGGGATAAATATTTAACGTTTTCTTCTTAGGCTGAAGCGTGTTAGTCACACGGATAGAAGTTTCGCCAATGAGACTCAGCTGAATGAACAATGGCCGATTGGTTGTCATCAGGTTGTGTTTCATTGCGTTGTCGATAAGTGTTTGCAGACTAATAGGAGGAAGGCACCCTTGTATAGAACATGTTAAAGGTGGCAATGTAATTTGGATTGATTCACCATATCGAGTCTGTAAAAGTTCAGCGTAGGTCTGGATAAAATTCAGTTCATCGGCAAGGGGTACCAATGGTTGGTTACCCGTCTTTAATAGATACCTGTACACTTTTGCCAGATTGTCTACAAAGCGTTCGGCCAAAGCTCTGTCCTCCCCGATTAGAGCGGAAATCGCATTTAGGCTATTGAACAGGAAATGGGGGTTAACCTGCCATTTTAAGGCATCATATTGCTGTTGAAGGGCATGATGTTTCAGTTGTTCAATTTCCGTTTGCCGCTCCTGCCATTGCGAGTAAATGTGGACCAGGCCAATCGCGAGACATAAGAAGAACACAAAGGCGCAGCCAAACAAAACAATCAGTTTTAACCGCTCAACGGAAAACACAACGCCACTTCCAGGAATGATACTGAACACCCATAGATCAAAAACAGCCATAATGAGCATAACAACTTCCAAAATCAGTACCATAACAGCCAGGCGCTGGCCAGCCTGTCGTTGTTCAGGAAACTGCCGGATGACCCATCGACCAGCCAGGTTGAATCCAAAGACGCCTACCCAATAAATGAATATACCCGTAGGCGTACCTACCGCAAACGTCTGTAGATCATGGTAGTACCGATCACCCATAAACAAATAGATTCCGGCTGGGAAGTCTAAAACCATGAGTATAGTATAGAACAACCACTCCCGCTCTGAGAAAAAAGCAGGGCGGAATTTATCCAGGAAACGTGCGAGCGATTGATATGATGGGAGTATGTTCATCATGAGCAATGGTCTTCCACCTCCATACTTGTTCTGAGTTAAAGCAGTGCCCCGATGAGAAGGTAGTAGTAGCTAGAAAGATAGCATATCCATTAATTATTTGTGGTCACTATTCCCGGGGAAAAGTTATATCATTATTTAATTACATCGTAAGTGGTTTTATAATTCTACAGCTACGCCTGGCTTCAGCGCTGAAACCCCGTAGCCTGCCTTAACAAATCCACCGAATTGCTCATTGAAATAGTTTTTTTCGTATGTTAAAGTAGTCTACAAAGACACCAATGAATGTGGTGAATGTCGGATATGAGCTGATTTTGTCACTTCTTGAATCACCAGTAAGGTGATTAGGCCATCTCGATATGAATGGGCGCGTGTCTTATTTACCCATCCAGACTTTAAAATCAGAAACCTTTTCCCGGCTTACCAGCGCTTCTTTATCGAAAGCTGGTTTTAGCGTTAATGCCAGCCGATTGCCAAAATAGGGTTGAATCTGCTCAACCGCGCCGTGCGTAAGAATAAGGCCCCGGTTTGGGCGGAAGAATTGCACCGGGTCAAGCGAATCGGCCAGTTCGTCGAGCGTATAATCGACCAGAAATTTCTGGTTTGTTCGGGTTCGGAAAAAGCTGAAACGTTCGTCGGTGTAGAAATAAAGAATGTCGCCAACTTCGACCGACAGTAGTTTTTGCCCCTGTTTCACCAGAAAGCGTTTCCGATATTCTTTGGTGGATGAACTACCCTGACCCTGAAGTTCCCGCAGAAGCTTTTCAATGTTTAGCGGCTGTAACTCCAGGTCTGATGAAGCCTGCCCGCTAACCTTGGTCAGATCGTGGAGTTTTTTCAGACTTCGCTGTAAATCTTCCCGTTGTATGGGTTTCAACAAATAATCAATGCTGTTGACTTTAAAGGCCTGCAACGCATACTCGTCGTAAGACGTCGTGAAAATAACCCGGCTACGGATCTCTACTTGCTCAAATATTTCAAAACTTTGTCCATCCGCCAGTTCGATATCCATGAAAATCAGATCGGGGGGAGTATTTTCCCGTAACCAACTGACAGAATCTTCAATACTTGCCGTTACACCCTGCACGATCAGGGTGGGATCGACTTCGGCAACTAGTTTGCGGAGTTTACGTACCGCTAGTTCTTCATCTTCAATAATGAGTACGTTCATAATCGTATTGTATTTAAAAGGGGGAGGATAACTGTAAAATAGCCGTCTGTTTCGTCGATACGAATTTCTAGTGGCATTGTATAATGTTGCGCCAACAGGCGGTACCGAGCCTGAATGTTACTCAGACCAATTTGATTGCTCAACACCCGGCGAGTAGGTTTTCGCTGAAGGTTGTTCCGTACAAGCAGTTGGCCATCGGGTGTCGATTTAATTTCAATCGTCAATGGTTTACTAACATGAATGACGTTATGCTTCACCGCATTTTCAATCAGCATTTGTAGCGAAAGTGGAGGTAATAATCGGATTTGATCACTTTCGTTAACCGCAATAGCCAATTGTATACCTTGCCCGTAGCGAGTCTTGAGCAAATGGAAATACGAATGAATAAAGGTCAGTTCCGTACCCAGAAGCGTTAGCTCGCCATCACCAGTAGCCGAAACGTCGGTCGTAGGTAAACTAGTCGAATTAGTCTCCACGCCCCGGTTAGTCTGGAGAAGGTAGCGATACACTTTGGCCATCTCGTTCACAAACTCTTCAGCGCGTTCTGGTTCATCGGCAATGAGCGAAGAAAGTGAATTGAGGGTGTTGAACAAAAAATGCGGATTCACCTGATTCTTCAGGCTCTCATATTGACTTTGTAGATTCACTTTTTTGAGTTGCTCTTTTTCAAGCATATTCTCGCGCCATTTAGTCAGTGAATAGATGCTTTCATAAGCTGCCACTGAAATCAGATTGACCACTACGTTAAAAAGCAAAATATGTCTCACAACTCCCGGCTGATATACATACGCAAACAGGTGGAACTGTGTGTAAAACCATAAAGCACTTAGTATGATAAGCAACGAAATGCTCATGAAAGCTACTAGCAACAGTATTAGTCGGGTAGCTGTTTGCTTAAGACTCGGATATTGATCCGTAATCCGTTTGGTAACCTGATCGAGAATCCACTGGCAAAAAAAACCTAGGGTGGCATTTAACCCAGTGGCCCCAACAAACGTAGACCAGTCGCTCAAGTAGTGGGGCCCCAGCAGCAGGTAAGTTACCAGCGGGATAAACCAGGGAAATAATAATATCATTTGCCACCACACCTGTTTCGATGGCCAGTACCAAGGCCGGGCAACGCCAGGTCGTATGGATGTATCGGGCAGAGTGGGACTATTTATCGACATCATGCAACTTCATAACCTAAACTAAGAAAATCAAGCTAACTTACTGTAGGTAGGCCCGACCTCCTAGTCAATACTGATTCAACCGTTATTTGGATCGCTTGGGGTGTCTGAATTTGTGTTGGAATTGGCGGGCGTTAAAATCAGGTTTGAATGGGTTTGGTAGCCAGTTAAGAGAGGTATCAATCAGGATCGAATGCGGCAGGTTTGTACCTCTTGATCGGTAACCATCGGTCGTACACCTATCGAAGGGATGATTACCCACCAGAAACAGGACCGGCATCATCAGAATATGATGCCCGAGTTCACGGCATATGAGGAGTTGTTTCGATGGAAGCCAGTCGATCATGAATAGTAGGCAAATCTGGTAAAATCTGATCACTTCGGCAGGATCAACTTAAAATTAAGGGTTCGGCCTGCATTCGTCGTGCCATACCGGAATGAATTGCGGTAGGTCATGCCTGAATTGAGAAAATTTACGTATGAATTGTAATGGGATAGCAGGCCCGTTACTGCTTGGAATTTAACCCTCGGCCAGCAGCGGGAGCGAAACAATGAAGTGAGTTGGTGATTCCTCAATAATGGGCTCGGGCAAATTCAGCCGGCGGTAGTTGTTCATTACCGTTGATAAGCCCGTTGAACTCGTTTCTACACGGATCGTCTTTCGCTGGAGCGTATTGCTGATTATCAAGAGATCTCCATCAGTTCTAACATCGATAATCAGCGGTAGGACAGGCGTCATGATATTATACTTAATAGCATTATCGATCAGAGTTTGGAGCGTTAGGGGAGGAAGTTGCCCTTGTCGACAACCGGATGAAATGTATGATGTCAAATGGATCGAACTGCCGTAGCGCATACCCAGCAGACCGGCGTAGATTTCCACAAAATTTAGCTCATCCTCCAGCGGTATTAAGGCCTGAGTATTGGCTCGAAGCATATACCGATACACCATCGATAACTGATCGACAAAGCGTTCGGCTTGGGCGGTATCTTCACCAATTAGTAACGACACGGAATTCAGTGAATTAAATAAAAAGTGTGGATTCACACGGTCTTTCAACGCGTCGTACTGTTGCTGAAGGGCCTCCCGTTTCAATTGCTCATTTTCGGTTTGTCGATCTTGCCACTGCGAGTACATATAAAACATGCCTAGTGCTAAACAGAAAATGGGGCTAGCCACGCTGCCGAACAACCAAAGTGGCACCACAGCGTCCCATGAGAATTGAACGCCAGTACCCGGAACCAGACTAAACAACCAAAGATCGAGCACAGCAGTAGCGGCCATGATGAGACCGACAGATAAAAGCATACTCACAAATCGAATACCCGCCTGCTGAATCAGGGGAAACTGGCAAATGACCCAACGAACGGCCAATGTAAAAAGGACTACAGTATACCAGTAAACAAGCACATTCACGAGTGAACCAACCGTGAACGTGATGGGATCATGAAAGTAACGCTCGCCCATGATGAAATACGCGCCGACAGGAAGAAGTAACGGCATCGACCCTAAATGGAACCACCACTCAACATGGGAGAATAAAGCCGGGCGATGCTGCTCAACAAAACGGGCGAATTTCTGAAATAGACTGGGCAACGTCATAGCGGATAAAAACCGAAAATAAAGGCTAAATCCGAGAAAACCGATTGCATCATTGGTAATCCGTCTTCAGTTAAGCGCCTGGAAACGGATTACCAATGACTACTTACAATTTGTAGAGGCTGGCTTGTGCATTGCTCGTAAACGTATTTACCGAATTGGCATCGGCGTTGAGCGTGGCATCGGAGGTGTACATTATTCCATAGCCTCCGCTGTTGCTGATACGACTGTTTTTTACCGTTAGCGCGGCACATCGTCCTCGGAGAAAATTCATGATAAAGAAATTAATAAGATTATGAGATAAGAAGAATCAGAATGATTTTCTATTCTCGGGCAACGACCGTAAGCCGACCGCTTACCGACATCGTTTTATGCTCGTTGACGGTGCAGGTTTCTGCGTTGTAACTATGCTTGGTCACAACGCGTCCGCTTAGTTGAAGAATTACTTTTGCTGTGCCATTTGACCGTTCAACTTTAACCACCTGAATGGCACCTGATTCGGTTTTCGGAATAAGACAGGTCGAATAAATGGATGATCCTTCTAATTCGTCTCCTTTACCCGCTCCATTCAGAACACTGATTGAAGTGCCTTCCAGAAGTTCTAAGTCATTTGAAAACGGATGCGCCCCTATTGAAAGGCTGTTCAGAAACAGGGATATACTGCCGCTTTTGCCTGTCGAATCGACGCCCGTAGCCGTTACCATAAGATGCCCATTGATAAAACCTCCGCTTGGCGTTACGTTGTCGTATGAGTGACCATTTATCACTAAGTTACTTTCACCAACCACCTTAATGGTAGAAGATAACAGCAGTTGAGCGTTGTTAGGACCTTCTAACTGTACGGTAACAATGACCGGATTAGTGGCCGGTACTTTATCACTGGGAGCAGTATACACCACTTTTAACGTCTTGGAGTCGTACGTGAAGCCTACTTTACCATCCTTGGATTTGGCTTGTTCCGGGTGTGAATAGCTGTTCCCATTTAAGAGCACATCCCGCACATTTCTGATCTCCGCAGGGCGGTTATACAGTTCAACATTTACGTCCTTGATGTCTGTATTACCCCAAGGCTCTTTATCGGTACATCGATTGAGTGTCAACTCCCGTACTTGTCCCAGATAGACTGTATCCTGAACAGGAGTTAACTGATAGTAAGTTATCAGGGCAGCCCACCGGTCTAATCGCTTGGCTTTACTGGTAATTGTGCGGTTCGTTTTGTCAACTACCGCCGACTGTTTTACTGTCCAGATGTGCCGATCATCCTGTCCGGCCAACCCAAGCGCGTCTGGAGTAGTTCCGACTAATTCGTTCTCATTGTAGTGATATACAAAGGTAATGGGTTGATTCAGCGTTAGGGTATCTGGGCCAAACTGGTACCCGATCCCAATGCCATTAATAGCCTTGTTTTGAATTGGTTGAACCGTAATTGGCGTTTCTTTGGCGAGTGCCCCGACAGGAAAGATGAGTGTTAACTTGCCATCAGGCGTTGAAATCGTTCCGCCAGACTTTCCTATTGTTTTTGTCGTGGGTGTCCCTATGGGTTGGCCTACTTCAGTTGGTGTTCCGGTTGATGTGTCGGGTTGACCTGGGGATGGACCATCAGGGTTAACCGCATCCGTTGGCTTCTGGCAGGAGAGAAAGCTGCCTAGTAGCAAAATAAGTAAAATATGAATTGGCTTCATGGCTAAAAATAGGTACGTAGAATGGTCGTAAGAGCGCTGTAGATTGATGCTGGTTGGTATACCCCTCCGCTTATGCTATTGCAGCGTAGGGTTGACTTTGTTCCTAAGAAATTTGTCGTAACTGACTGTTGGTAAGCACTATTATTGATAAAGCCCAAGGCATTGCGAATCAGAGTCGGGGTTAGGGCCAGTGCGATTCCGTTGAAAAGCGGGCTCGTTACTAAAGTGAGGGTATGTTTATTTTTATAGCCTTTGTCTACACCACAAAAATGGGCTTTCAACCTGGCGTGCTTCAATAAAGACAAGTATCGATGGGTAAATCGGAGAAAAGCGTAACTGGTTTGTAGTGTGATGTTTTGTTACTGTTCCCCGATTAGTCTTTTACGAACGTACTGACACAAAAAATAACTCAGTACCGTTACAGAATGCTATAACGGTACTTCCTATACGTTTAGTTGTTGTCGTGTAACCTACTGGCGTTTTTTTACAGAATTGGTGGCTGTTGGTTGAACCTGTGCCGATGTATTTCGCAAGGGCCTGTAGATGGCCCCGGTAGCGAAGTCAACAACTGCTCCTGGCCAGAATAAAAGCACATCGGCGATAAGTGCACCTACTCGGACTTCGCGTTGTGTTTCACCAGGTAGTGGCTTACGTTTTTGATGATCTGTAACGCGCCCTCCGAATACGGTTGCGCAACTGGTTAATGAACTGGATACTGTGATCGCTGCCAACGCCAATACAGTGATCTTCTTAATAGATTTCATAAGTACTTGTTGTTTTTGGTTTAAAAAGTGGATTTCACTAGAATGGAATGTCCAGTTGAGGAAGTGAGAAATTAATTAGAAGTATTCGCTCTCTGGTGATACAAATGTTGCCTACTATTCAGGTCAATTGAAGTAGCGAATGAGCTAGCTGTCATAAATGCTGTATCAACCGTGATTCTCGCTTGCTGAATTGACTTTAATAGACGGCAAATGGTACACGAGTTAATCACTGCAAGGGCATGTCCAGACTCGCATTACCAGCTAGTAGTTGAAGATGCAATCAGGCAAAAGTTCGTTTTGCCGAAGCGACCATTTCCCAGCTGAATTTCCGTAGATGGACGAGGTTATTTAATCGTTGGCAATACGTTGAAGCGCAAAACGCCCCGCGTTCTTTTGAACAGAATGAATGGGTTTAGCGAACATCCTGAAAGAGACTTATATAAAAGTTGATCAGCTGCCAGTCTACATGTTTCCTGGCTTTTAAAAGCAAAGATGTTCGGTAACTGCAGTTTATAAACGGATAATAGCAGTTCAGGCAGTTTAACTCCCGGCTCAAACACCAAGCCTCTGGTGGAGGGAGGCAGCGCTCTTAAGTTTGTGGCTGTAATCACATACAAAACTCAAAAACGACAAATAACTATGAAAAAATTATTGCTATTCCTGTTTGTTGCTGTGGCATTCACCGCCTGTAAAAAAGGCAGCGAAGTTGCTCCCCAACCCAATACGGTACTTGCCGATAAGTTTGTGGGCAGCTATAAACTTACCTCATTCCGCTATACCGATTCACAAACGGACCTTGACTTGCCGACCCTACCGACAACCAGTAACGGAAAAATGGTATCGGGAACAGTAACCCTGACGAAAATATCGGATACGAAAGTGAATATGAAACTGCTGCTGAAAACATCCGGGCTAGACGATTACGCGCAGGACTTTGGTGATCTGGATATTAAGCAGGAAGGTTCTGAATATGGTCTGTTTTCCGGCACTACACGCATTGCTGATGCAGAGGGGAGTACCGTTATTTTTAACTACTCGGAGACCGACCAGTCTACAAACGAAACAATGGCGATGGCTTTTGTGGCCAAGCGATAGTACCTGTAGCTTTTACCAACAATAAGCCGACTTCTTGATAGGGGTCGGCTTATTGTTGGTAAAAGCTACAGATCGACGGTTAGTAAATACTAGGTAATTTGTCGTTGGGTATATTGATTATTCATTTGCTAGGTTGATTCAAGATGACTACTTCCCGTTTACTAATCGTTGTGTGAGCTATTTGATCCTGTTTTCAGTATGCTAGCTATACTTCAACGACTATTAGTTAATAGTAACCGGAGACATGGTTATGCTACAGGCGTTTTGTTTTACAGTCATTCCAAGTCCTGGCGTTCTGAATGGGTTATTTAGCGTTTAACTACTTATTCAGGGTATAAAAGCGTATAAATATAGAGGGGAGCCGTTGGAGAAGGATCAATAGAAACGAATCTTTACAAATAGGGCGGTATTAATAAAAGGGATATCAAAGTTGCCAGTAGCACTAGCAATGTGAGTTGAGCAACGGTAGCCGAACGGTGAAATGATCGTCTTCTTCCTGAATAATAATTTCTCTCGGTGTTAACATGCGGTATTTGGCCATAATATTGGCCAGACCAACGCCATTACTGAGCGCACGGATATGTTTGCGTTGAAGATTATTCCGAACTTGTAATTCACCGGCTTTCGTCGTGCCGATTTCAATTAATAAGGGTCGATTAACTAAGACGATGTTATGTTTAACGGCGTTTTCGACGAGCAGTTGTAACGTTAACGGTGGCAGTGGACTCGCCAGCTGATCTTCTGGAACGGTCATTTTTACGCTAACCCCGCTGCCATGGCGCGTTTGGAGCAAGTGGGCGTATGACTCAATGAAGGCTAATTCGGTACGTAGTGAAACTAGTTCCTGGTCGTTTGCCTGGAGAAGATATCGATACATTTTGGAGAGTTCGTCGACAAACTGGCTTGCTTGTGCTGGCGATTCTTCAATCAGAGCTGACAGGGCGTTAAGTGAGTTGAACAGAAAATGAGAATTAACCTGTCCCTTTAGCGAATTGAACCGGGTCTGCCACTGAATTTTTATGAGCTCTTCTTTTTCCTGATAGGTGCGATTCCATTGGCTTAGCAAGTAGTTGCCTTCGTAAATACTGATGTATACGACCTGGTAAAATAACTGGATGCCCAGTGACGTCACATAGTCGACCAGGCCGAGCCAAAGTGTTGGCCGAGAACCTAAAAGCAAGTGAAGTAAAAATCGGAAAAAGACAGCCCCGTTTACAGCTATGGGTGTCAGGACCAACAAGAGCCGAAGTCGCTTAGTCGTTCGCTCCAGACCCGGATGCTGGCGTTGTAAATAACGAATAATAGCACGGTTTAGCTGCCAGAATAAACAGCCAGCCCCTAATCCAACAACTGTTGAGTGGATGAGTGCGAGGGGATTGGCCTGTAGCCAAAAAGCGAGCCGGAAAAATATATTTCCGAACAGAAACAGGCCAATGGGTCCAAGCCAACGAAGACGGGAGTCGTTGGCAAAGATCATAGCTTAAAGCAAGAAAAGACATACTGGTAGCGTAAGCAAATTAATCTCATTCTCGACCAGGAGCTATGAAATTGGGAGATTGGTCCTTTTAACAGGACGAGTTGTTGCATACAGGCCTTTCTATAAACTTTTGTAGGGAAGGTAGTTGTAATCGTCGTCAAATGGGGGGCGTATTAATCGATAAGGCAGCGAATTAGTGACAGTAGCCAAAATAACCAGATGACCTTTTTACTAATTGTGGTTGAATAAATGAATCATTCGGGATTAACAATTGAGGTAGCCAGGTAAACTTAATCGCTCTATTGTTAATCCCGAATGAAACTAGCTAAAACGTGATTTTTACTAAGGTACCGTCACCCAAGCTGGTCAGGTAAGCCGTATGGCTATCGACTACTTTTAAGTCCGTTGGCATATTTAATGCATCAAAAATGATGTCGCTGCTACTACCCTTTGCCCGCAGCAATCGGCCTGTTTTAGGCGTGAAACCCGTTGGGCCGAACACGGCAAATTCAAGGGCCAGGTAGTTGCCATTTCCATCATTCTCAATATCGACCAGGCTATTGAAGGTCTGTTGAAATACACGGAGCTTTCCTGTTAGATCCATCTGATAAATGAGCGCTTTGCCAGCCGGAAACGGAAAGCCAAGCAAGGTACTGATAGCAAACTGCTTTCCATCATACGTAATCCCCGTGGGTACCGATTCGATAACTGGTGGTCCTGGAGGAGGGCCAGCTGGGTTTGGATTGGCAATACCCGGCACGGCTGTCACAACACTCAACTGGCCAGTTTTCGATCGACGAATAATTGCATTAGCGGCTGCATCCGAAAAATAAAGCGCACCATCGGGGCCAAGGGTCATATTGTACAGGTGTGATTCGCCCGTGTCCTCAGTAAAAGCGTAGTCTATTACAAACTTCTGAATGTTCTCGGGCGTCATACTGGACGCTGGAATTGGTGCATCCCCTGTTTTGAATGAGGTAAGATCGAGGGTGTAAAGGCCTTTAGCATTCAATACATAAAGCATGCCGTTAGCCGCCAACAGGTGATCCGTAGCGTCCAGTTCACCGTCTGGGCGTTTGAATGAATACATCCCTGTAATTAGTGGGTGTGTTTTCCCATCAGGGGTGATTTCCAACACACGGGCATCGTTATTTCCAGTGCCTTGCTCGGTTACGAAAATGCGTCCACTCGCATCGGTCTCCACGCCAATTGGCGCTATTAAACCCGTTGTCAGTGTTGTTATTGTAGGCTGAACAGCAGTTGGAATTCGGTGATCCTGACATCCTGTTAGCAGACTGCCAGTTAGAAATAAAGCTAGGACAGGTAGTTTGTACTGCATCTTATGCGTTGTTTGACGGGAAATGACATTAATTAGTTTTAAACGTGGCACCCCTTGTATGACTGATCGTTGACTTAGCGCGTTTTCCAGGTTACTATTGCCGCTGAGGACGGCCCTTCCTGGCTACTGATCACCTTTACTTTAAGATAATTATCGGCGGCATCGATGATCTTCCAGGTCGACGTTTTGTTATTAATTGCATTGGTAATGATCAGACTGTTGGTCGCCTTGTCGTAACTCCAGTTACCTGGGTTTGGTGTACCAGACGCAGATTGTCCATCGCAGTTGAGGTTGCCTTCGTCAACGGACACCGTGCCATTTGGCTCGAAGACAATCGTATTGTCCAGATCACAGGGTCGTAGAAAGCTCATCAGATTAGTATCGAGGTGGCCATCGCCATCCAGATCGATATCCTGACCGAGTTTGAAATCGGCCATCTGCCAGCGCGTGCCAACAAGCAAGGTCCCAAGATCGGTCGAATGGCTGGCTTTAGGCGAAACGGTATCGGTCTTATAACCGAACGAAGTTGTCAATAAGAACAGTCCCGAAAGGGCTGCGAACACGGTGAAAGTTGCTAATTTGTTCATGGTATTTGTTGTGATAAAAAAGAGGACTGATTGTCAGGCTATTTCCAGAGCGGCATGTACTTTCGTTAGGCGCTCCAATGGTAGTTCTTCTTTGGCCAGTTGAAGGAAGCTGTCAAATACGAATGCGGGTGCAGCATGTTTGACCCCCGATAGCCACTCAATTATTTCGTTATCGTTAATTGAGCGCATCATCCAGCGGCTTTCGGCCATAAGCGTTTGGGGCGAGATGGCTTGTATGATCTCGTGCTCCATCTGTCGGATTTCGGCGTCGGTGTAATGCTTCCAGAGCAAATGAATCAGCTCGTTCTCTTCCTTGTTCATGTGGTAGAGGTTAAAGGCGATGAACTCGCTAAAGCCGAAGTGAAGACGTTGACCAATGGCTTCCAACTGATTCGCTGATGTAGCCGCTTTCCATTCTTGGATTTGATCAAAAAGCGTTTGCGTTAATCGGTGGTCGATCTCATGCTCTTTTTCCAGTTCATCAATGAGTTGCGCGTTGTGCTTTTGGATGTGCGGCAGAATAAATCGATCCTCATGCTCAGCGTGTTCATCGAAAAACAGGAGAACCTGATTTAATTGATCAATCGTTTCGCTAGCTTCTGCCTTCGAAAAATGGGTTTGCTGTACACGGATAGCTGTTTCATACAGCATGCCCCGCAAACCTTTATGAATTTGATTAAATACATTGTAACGCTGATTTTGCATGAGTTTTTGAACGTTTAGAGGATGTTATAAAAGATGAATAATTGGAAACCGGTGCAATAGGTCCAGATTGCAGAGGTCGCGCCTGGGCGTCAGTCTGATTACGGGTGCCTAGTTGTTTACGAAGGCACAGCTCGCAAGCCCCGGTAGAGTGTTGGGTGAGTCGGCACATAGACGGATTTACTTGACGGCTATTGTGTCGGTTTCAACCCTGGATTGCTGAAATGCCCGTGTTTTCACTTCGATCAGGGTGCTACATAGTAAGGAACTAGCAGCCTGAAGCCGACTAATTACCTCACTGTATACGGCAAAAATCTGCTCAACCGAAATCTGGTAATGGCTCAGGCGCACCACCTTTTTCAAGGAGTGTCCGGCATAATGCCTGATTGTAGTTTGGTTGTCGAAGCACAGACCGAATGGCTCGGCCTTCTTGCCTTTAATGGGTTGGCCGTTTGCATTCAGGGCGGCTTGTCCAGCACAAAACAATGTGGGGCTAGCGTGAGGGTTTTCCATGGCTCGGGCATTGCCTAATCGATCTTGCCATTGCCAGGGGTTAATTACTGTTTTGTTCATGAGCACTGTTGTTAAAAAAGAGTAATGGTGTTTGATTTCGTGTTATTGTCTTGAGAGTCAGGGCTTTTGCTGGATCAGGCAGGTTAAGCCGATGAGTTTTCTCTGCGAATCCGATCGGTAACAGATTGACTTCAAACGAATACAACTGGTGTAGGATCTCATTAACTCCGCAGGTGAATTGAACCCGGCAATAACTTAGCCTGGCCTGGGTGTTCGAGAAAAGCCAGGTACGACCCTCTTTAGCCAGAATAAAAAGCCCGTTATCATCGCCCAGCGCATTGAAATCAGCCTGAGGTATCGTTTTACCAAACTGCTTTACGCAAAAACGGCGTTGAATCTCGCGGGATGTGTAGGCAACATCCTGAGTCGGCAGCCCAATTTCGCTAATACCTTGAAATAGTTCTGGCAAGGTTAGATTTGGGTCATTCAGGTCAAGATCGGTGCGGGCAATGAATTCCAGTAGATTTCCGCAAGGATCATAGAAATAGCAGGCTTTGGCGCGCCAGTCTGGAAAGTAAGCAATAGTTTTCCCAGGCCTTTGTGTCGACAGGTAATCTAGATCATAGTAGTACATGAGCACATCAAGCGAGTCATAAGGCACGTTGATCGCAACATGATAGGGCGCCACTGGCTGATCGACGAGCTGGAACGTGAGCTTGGAATAGCCCACTAACACCGTTAGATGAGTGACGGAACGGCTTAATAAAGGCAGGCCAAGGCGACCGACGTAGAAAAGGCGAACGGCCTCCAGATTATTCGTGTATAAATCAAGTTCAAGGATTTTCATAAAAAAGTGGGTTATAGGGCGGACGAATAATGACTTGAGATTTGCTTAGTTGCTGAGTCAAAACTAGTTACCTCAATTGCCTGAATACAGGTGATCATGTATGAATTGCCAAAAGCCGTGCATGAATTGTTTGCTGATTGGTTGTACTGTTTGTTTAGTATCAGGGCTCAACGCTTCTATTTTGCCAACCAATCAGGCTTGTTTTATACTACTATTTGCACGGTCGACGGCTAGCCCCAGTGAATTCGCTACTTCAATGAGCGGAAGTATTGGTAGAGCGATGCTAACTCGTTGTCACTATAAGCAGCGGTCATTTTCCAGGGCATATGCTCATTATTAATCTGATGCCCGCCCGGCGTTTTACCGGTGCGTAACGTATTGACAAACTGCGCCAGCGTCCATCGTCCAGTGGCACCAGTACTGGTCAGGTTAGGGCTAGGGGGGAATCCAGGCGCTACGGGGTCACCGCCTTTTAGATCGGGTTTATGACAGCCAGTGCACGTTATGGACAGATACTTACCTTGCCCAATTCCCAACGATGTATCAGCACGGGCAACCATCGGTTTTTGATGGTTAATCATTTCGACGGGTAACAGCGGCATTTTGCCTAAATAGGTCATTATCTTGGCTACCGGCCCAACGTCGTGGTCCGGTAGTTCGTTGTCGACAGAAGGAACCTGCTGGCAGTAGGCAATTAGCGCCTGGAGGTCTGGCTCGGCCAGTACTGTGCTTTCGTGCGAAGGCATAAATAAAAGTGGCCGACCAGTACGGTCAACACCGTGGCGCAGGGCCATTAGCCAATCGGATGTGCTATAATCGGCTGGCCGACCACCTTTGCCACGGGTCAGATTCGAAGCTACCAGCCTGCCCACAGCCCCATCATTCAAGAAAATTTTCCCGGCCAGATTCTTGCCATGGCAATCGGTACACCCTTTGATGGTAGCTAAGTGCCCACCTCGCTCTAGCATAGCTTTGTCATGCGGGATAGGCAGGGTTTCGGCCGAGAAAGCGTAGTGTTTCTGGATTCGCTGATTGATATTGTGCGAGATCAAAAAATAGCCAACGAGTAGTAGAGCGATCAGGGTCAGGAAGATACCACCGATCCATTTTCCAAGGGTATAAAGTAAGTTCATGTGAGGATTTATTACAGACCGATACAAAAGTGGCGAGGCTATGAGGCCGTTTGAAAGTATCGATGAATGAGCTGGCCAATTAGCTGTATGAACTGGAAGAATAGCTGGCTGAATGGTAATCGTTACGCCGAGGCTAATTGTCCGATTAGTAGCTAGTAGAATGGCGCAGTTAATCAAGATTCCCTGCGCTATGGGGTAAGCCGTACTAGTTGGATAAACCCGCGCCGTTTCGTTCCGCAACCTTTATTATAAGCCTGATTTTTGCAACAGAGTCGCAGGGTGCATTTACATGTCCGTTACGTCGATTACTAACTGGTAGCGATCAGAACCTGTAAGAATGGGTTCGAAAACGCCCATCGTGGCTGCATTGTACCCTTTGTCGTAGTAGTAATTTTTAACGGCCAATGATTTGTTCGTGGATAGGTCTCTTGCCGTGATTTTGTATTGGCCTATAGGAACATTGTAGGAATACAGCCAGTCGGGACGTGCTACCTGCGTTTCGCCCGTACTCCCATCGACTAGGGGGCCAACCGGTTCCAGCGTGACCTCGATATTGGGGAAATGCGAATTCCGGGTGTGATTATCTACTTCAATTGTTCCGCCATACCAGCCACTGTCTCCAAAATTAGATCGTTGGCCTGCAATGGCTAGTTTTAGGTTTTTTACGGCCCCTTCTTCGGGCGAAAATGCGCTATCGTCTTCAACAAACAGGGCAAGTTTGAAGGGGTAATTCAGGTAGTTGACCGTAACGTGTCCCCGCACGTAATAGGATCCAATTAATGGGCCTCCACCAGTACTAAGCTTTATTTTATAATTCCCATTCGCATCAGAATAGCCAATCAGATTGTTGACGACTCCACCCGTATTGTTGATTGTGATCTCAGCACCTTTGATCGGTTTTCCCTGAGCGTCGTAAACAGTACCCATGGCGTAACCCGCTTGCGGAGTAGTAGGTGGTTGGGGGGAGATGGATTCGCCCGAGTGCTTTGAGCAGGCAGCCATACAGATTAGGCTAGCTATTAGTAAAATGCGTTTCATCGGTTTCATTTGAGAGAGAATTTGTTGCTTACATGATTGAGGTAGCTACGCTGTAAATAATTGTTTTGTAATGTGCCAGCGATAGCTTGAATTAGTGTTTTCTATTAATGCCCTTAACACAGGCCTGGTCATCAACTCCATAGTTGGAGTGGTACTATTGTAGATTTTTGACTTAAACTTTTCGCTGGCATTGGTTTTAATTCATCGCAAAGGTGATAGATAGGTGACGGCCATTTGATTCAAACTGTCATGAACTATCTGTTTTGCTACCTGAATTCGCTTAAACCCTGTTTTAATTGCCAATACAACCCTACGGCCTCCGACGCTTACCAAATGCATGTCCGCCTTTCAGTTTAACATCAAGCAGTAAATCTTGAATCATGCTGTATCTTCGTTTTGGTTGAGCCATTTCCTTTAGGCGCTGTATGATTCATAATTTTTATCTGGGTGCAGTGAGCACAATCGTCCTGTTAAACGCCGTTCAGTGGAGCTTTTCACGAGACTGGGTACATGGACTCTTTACCCTGCATCCGTTAATTTGGCTTTTACTGGCTTTAATGCAGGGCCTACCGCTTACCGAGCCTTATTTTCTGGCTTCACACACGGGGGGAGATGGCCTGGCCCTGCTCATTTATGTGGAGATAATCCACCGCATGTTCGACCAGAAACAATATCACCGCCGAGTTGAGCGATGGTTTCGCTGGGTTCAATTAAGCATACTGACGTATATGGTAATCGAAGTTGGTCTGTTGCTGATCATACCGGAACGCTGGCTATCGACGCTGATTTATCCGTATGCTTCCCTTCTCTATTGGAGTACACTAACTGGGTGTTGTCTAGTGGGTTTCGGTATTGCATCACGGCATCAGAATCCCATCGGATGGTTCTTTATGATTGGTAGTTTTTTGCTGATGCTTAACGAAGCCCAGAGTGTATATTACTTCTTCACCCGTCTGTTTATGCATGGACCGGCCGCTCTCTCCCGGGATACCATGCTCCTGATTCAACAAATCATTATTGGCGGATTCATTCTTAAGTTACTTTGCTTCTCACTCTGCTTAGTATTCTGGCAGCGGAAGATGGCCGTGGCGAGGGCCGTTGCTCAAGCCCGCACCAAAGATCGATTAGAGCAGGAGCGCTTACAGGCTCAGTTAAGCCAGCAGCGGCTTGAACAGGAGAACACGGATATGCAACTTCGGGCATTACAAGCCCAGGTCAATCCTCATTTCCTGTTTAATAGCCTGAACTCCCTGTCTTCATTGATTGACGATGAGCCTGAGCGAGCTGGTCAGTTTGTCAACGAATTAAGCGTTGTATACCGGTATCTGCTGCGTGCCAACCAGATCGCTGAGCCACGTAGTGACGGACAGCGTACGAACCCTGATGCCGGGGCGCATCAACTACTGACAACCTTGGCCAACGAACTTGCCTTCATTGAGTCGTATTACCACTTGCTTAAAACACGCTATGGCGATGGACTGTACCTGACGGTTCATGTAAGTGATACTTACCAGCACTATCTATTGCCGTCTCTGACATTGCAGTTACTGGTCGAAAACGCCGTCAAGCATAATAGTACGTCGTCAAAGCACCCTCTTACGGTCGAGATCACCGTTGATGCTGGTGGCTACCTGACTGTCCGCAATAACCTGCAACGCAAAAAGGCGCGCGTTTTGTCAAACGGCGTGGGCCTATCTACCATTGCGGCTCAGTACCAAAAGCTTAAGCAGCCTGTTCCCGAGGTTAGTGAAGAGAGGGACTGGTTTATCGTTTGTTTACGATTGATTGTCCCACCATCCGATGTTACTGTTTCTGCGGAGTTGAACGGATTAGCAGAATAAAAACCGGGGACTTTGTGGTTTATCTGCTATTTCGACAGGATCATTTCTTTGATCTTATCCGACACGAAGTGGCCGTAAGGGGGCTCCGTGTTTGACAGGATAATTACGGTATAGCCACTATAGCGATACATATTCAACTCCGTGCAAACACCAATATAGCCACCACTATGGCCTGTGACCACTTCCCCGCCTAACGCCTGATATTCTTGGCCAAGGCCCCAATCGGGTGTATGCTCGGTTAAAAACTGCTCCTGAGTTTTCTTTTTTAGCAGTTTCCCCCTTCGGATCGCCTGCGCAAATTTGTAAATATCCGAGCTGGTAGAGAAGCCGCCCCCGGCTCCACTGTCAAGGCTTGTCTGGTGCATTCCGGCGGGCAAGAGGGTATTTTTATTGACAAAGTCTGCAAAGCTGGAGCCGGTTACTTTTTCAATGAGCAGCCCCAGTAGTAAGAAACCCGTATTGCTATACCCAAAAGCAGCACCAGGCCGAAATTGCGGCTTATCGTTTTCAATGGCTGGCAGGAATTCCTCACGGGTAATCACTTTGCCCGCTTCTGGCTGATAAGCCGGGTTTTCAAAGAAATCGCCCATGCCACTGGTATGGGTAAGTAGTTGGCGTATCGTTATTGAATGGAGGGCTTTATTCTTTATTTCGGGCATAAACTTTCCGACGCTGTCGTTGAGCGAAAGCTTACCTGAATCAACCAGTTGCAATATACTAATTGAGGTGAACAGCTTACCCAGGGAGGCCAGATTGAACGGCTGGTCCTTGGAGTTGGGCCTTCCCTGAGGATTATTACCACATGATTTCGCATAAATGACCTGATTGTTGCGGGCGATGAGGACATTTCCGGCAAATACATGTTTGGATTGCAACTTAGTGATATAGGTGTCGATACCGGTCAGGATCTGCGTTTCCGTAAGCTTGGCTGAACTCAGTCCTTCACTTGAAAGGCGGACCGGCCACATATGGTGCTCCTTGAAATGGTTCGTGCTATCCGTGAGTACAACTAGTTTCCACCAGGAATCATAGGCATTCGTTTTAAGCAGCAGCTCAGTTCGCGTTGGCGATATGCCTACTGTTTGCCTGAGTTGCACCGGCCCAATCTGGGCAAACTCCCGGTGCATTCGGTGACTGTTGGCTGTGATCTGAGCCTGATCGGCAGTTAGGCCAGCAAAATATGTCTTAAAGTTGATAGAATCGCCAGTATTATAAACGGCTACCAACTGGTTTGTAAACCGTGTGGTAGCCGTTTCTGTTGGTGTTTGTGCGACGGCTGAAATTCCCAGGAAAAGCAACAAGATTATTTGACGAAACATGGCCTGAATTGGTTTGATGAAGGCCAAAATTGATTCTATTGCCTTTCAAGTAGTAGGGAACTATGTATCGGCTGCCGTATGATCGTACTGACCTGACTAAATGAGGGGGTGAATTGTAGGGCTGGGTGCCTTTTATTACGATACTACTGCAGGAAATATCGCCATTGTTGACATGATAGTAGGGCTTGGAGCGGATTCCCTTGTCTTGCTCACACCCGGAAAGACGAGCTTTTCACCTCATCGAAGGAAAGGTACGCTTTCAGATCGGTAGAATTTTACACTAGTGGCCCCCTCTTAAGCGCCTGATTCCTATTAATCTATATTTATTTATCCTTTTCGGTATTGGTTGACAAGGGAAGTCTTACGGTGAACAGGCCGTCGCCCTCCTCAATGCTGGGCTGGGGTAGATTCAGCATCTGGTACTTGGCAACAATATTCGTTAAACCCACACCATTCGAAGCAATGCGAGCCTCGCCGGGCCGCGTGGTTTTGCGTTGCAGCGTGTTTCGAACCACCAACTGACCCCGTTCGTCGATAGTAATGTCAATCATAAGCGGACGTTTGGGCGATACAACATTGTGCTTAACTGCGTTCTCGACCAGAAGCTGTAATGTTAACGGCGGAATCTGGCCCTGACGACGGCTTTCATCGACCGTTACCACCATGGCAAGCCCTTGACCATACCGGGTTTGCAACAAAAGATAATAGGCGTCGATGAATTGGAGTTCAGCATCCAACGTGGTCAAATGCTGCTCATTGGCCCGTAATACGTACCGATAAACCCCGCTTAGTTTATCCACGAATTGTTCAGCCTGCTGGGGAGCCTCACTGATAAGGGCCGAAAGAGTATTTAGTGAATTGAACAGAAAATGGGGGTTTACCTGCTGTTTCAGTGCATCGAGCTGGCTTTGCATATTGGCAATCCGCAATTGCTCCTTCTCTTTCTCCGACTGAATGAGTTGCTTTTGATACAGTAGGGAGTCTTGTCGGTAAAAGAACAATTCGTAGATGATTAGGAAGAAAATAGCGATGGTCATGCCATGAATAAAATCCATTCCATAGGCGCTCATTCGGATCGTAACGCTCCCCAAGCCAAGGCTAACCACCCGGCCATTGGGTTTAAAGCTGGCAAAACTTCCCTCAATTATACCATAGCGAAAAGCATCGTAAAGCCAGGAAAATGCAGTAGTGGCCAGTAAGCAACTCAGAAAGCTAACAACGATGCGCTGACCGGGGCGGTGCCGGCTGGCAAATACGGATCGGAATCGGGCAATAATAGCTCGGTTCAAGTACCAGAGCAAGCCAATGTAAAGGCCTTTGAGCCCCATTGTTACCAGCACCAGGCCAGTCAAGGGTTGCCGGATTATATCATCACTCAATAGTGATATAGCCGTCAACAGGCTAATACCCACCACTCTCAATCCTACATCATTAATCCTTAAACGGCTCATTTCATTTACTCATCATGACCTTTAAAATTACTGACTTTCTCATAACCTAGCGCGTTCATTTTTCTATTAAGCCAATAGATCGTTTGAATAGCAGTTCTTTACCCGCCTGTAGTTCATTAAAATGGGTTGCCACTTGTTTAATTACGTTCTGTTGACACGCAGAATAGTCATTCGCTACTTGATATACGCGATGACTGCGGATCATGGCAAAGCGCTATCCAGGATAAATCAGTAATTCAGCACGAAGGGTTCGGGTTTCTACATTCCAACTGGGGCAATTGCCCGTTATCCAGTACGTCGTCACGCCCAGTGAACCCCGGTAGCAATCCGAGCTCATAAGTACAAGCCACTATCACCGAAGGTTGACCGGGTGCCAGCAATGGCCAGAAGCAGGTTTTTTATGGCCCTCGCTTCGGGCGAAAACGTGTTGTCATCCTCCACAAACAAAGCCAGTTTGAAAGGATAATTCAGGTAGTTGACCGTAACGTGTCTCCGCACATAATACGAGCCGCTCAGTAGACCGCCACCCGTACCGAGCTTGCCAAAGGCGTCGGTATAGCTGAATAGGTTATTGACCAGACCACGCCACCCGTGTTATTGATTGTACTTTTGGCCCCTTCGATGGGCTTGTTCTGCCAATCGACCACCCGGCCCGATGCGTAACCCCATTGAGGATTTGGGTCATTGAATACAAGGACAACCCCTTCACTCGCCGGCGTGGAGCAGGCTGCCAGACTAATAAGGCTAGCGGCTATACATAAGCGTGTTAGAGAATTCATGGGATAATTAATAAGTTGGTATTTACTGTTGTGGATCGCTCCAGCAAAATACCAGAAGGATTGAGGCATTTTTTTGGTAACGATATAGTATATACGTCGAAAGGGAGATGTTTGTGCTGGGTAAGCTTTAGCGAACGACCGTAGCTTCAATTTCGATGGTGAGGGCCGGATACGCCAGAGCCTCTACCTGAACCAGCGTACAGGATGGCGTTACCCGGTGCGCCTGTAACCAGGCCATGAGTGTCCCATAAGCTGCGAAGAAATCCGGAATCGAGGTGGTGTACAAATTTAAACGGATGATGTGCGCCGGGTGGTAGCCCGCTTTATTGATAACGGTTTCTAAATTTTGCAGACTAAGCTGCACTTGTTCGGTCATGCTGCCGCCCACCGGATTGCCGTCGGCATCTATTGCCGCCTGGCCTGCACAGTATAAGGTACCCTGATGCTGAGTGATTTCTACGGCTTGGGCGTAGCCAAAATTATTTTGCCATTGCCAAGGGTTGATTGTTTTAAGGTTCATGATTGTTGTTGGTTTTTGATGCGTAGCAAGGCTACCTGAAGTTGCTTAAATTCGATTAGAATAGGTTCTTGGCCAGACGGTTAAACTTGCGCCATACTTGTCATAAGGGCCTTCTCGACCAGATATCCCGCCGTTTTGTAGGCCTGCTGCCGAATGGAATCTAGTTGCGGATGGAGTAATTGGCCATTGCGCTTAACGGCTTTCCCCGCCACAAATACCGAATCGACATTACCTGCGTTAGCTTGTGAAACAATGGCGGCTATCGGATCGGCCATGGGCGAGAGATTCATCTTGGTAGTATTCAGCATAATCAAATCGGCCTGTTTGCCCGGCGTCAACGAGCCCGTTTTCCGGTCTAAATTCAGGGCTTTGGCTCCGTTGACGGTAGCCCATGTTAAGGCGTCAGCCATAGTCAGGGATATGTGCTGGGGCATTTCGCCAACGCGTAGAAGCCCATCATTGGCCAGGGCCCGTTCGGTTTGCAGCGCTATCCGCATTTGCGTGAACAGATCGCCACTGACGCCGGAAACCACATCCACACCCAGCGAGGGGGCTATTCCACCCGCCATGGCCCTGCCCGTGGCCGGAAAACCCAGGCCCATTTGCATTTCCACTTCGGGCGTAATCGACACCGAACAACCGTTGTCGGCAAGCCGGGTAAAATCTTCGATAGTCAGGTAATTACCATGGGCAATATTCAGATCTGGTCCCAGCAATCCAGCAGTGGCTAATTGCTGAACAGCCTGATATTTACCGGCAAATGTGCCACAACCCGCATGCATCGAAATAGGTAGATTAAGCCGCCGGGCCATGGTTATATCCTTAACAGCCACGGCAAACTCGGAATATTCCGGTCCCCGAATGGCCATCGCTGGGGTAACCAACTGATCGGAAGAATTAAAATGCTGCTGACACAGGCGTTCGATA
This sequence comes from Spirosoma radiotolerans, assembly GCF_000974425.1. NCBI lineage: Bacteria > Pseudomonadati > Bacteroidota > Cytophagia > Cytophagales > Cytophagaceae > Spirosoma > Spirosoma radiotolerans. Next base: position 6,468,649 of record NZ_CP010429.1, on the reverse strand, counting down.
TCCGTTGGGTGCGTGAGCTTGCTCTCATAAAACCACTCCCATACGGAGGTGCCGGGCGTTCCATACCCAAACACGGCTCTGATGCCCGACTCCTTCAGACCGGCAATGGCACAGTCGGCATGGTCGGGCGAGTTCATAATGTGCGACCAGTCAAACAAGGTGGTAATACCCGCGTCCAGGGCTTCAAGAGCGCCTAGTAAATTGGCCGTGTAGACATCCTGCGGCCGAAACGAAGCAGCCAGCGGTCCCAGAATATGCTGCAGATATTCCATGAGTGAATAATTACCTGCGGTGCCACGAATTACACTCTCCCAAACGTGGCGATGTGTGTCAATGAAACCAGGCATAACAATCTGGTGGCTGGCATCAAGTACAACGCAGTCGTCGGCGTCAATATCTGGCTGGATTGCTGTAATTTTTTCGCCGGTAATGAGTACATCAGCGCATTTAAAAACGTGGCCTTGCTCGTCCATGGTGACGACGCAACCCCCTCTTAACAACGTTTTAGTCGTTTTCATGTTTATCTGAATGTGTATTTGCTGTGAAAAAGTAGACATAGTGGTTCTGGCTGACCTTTTGAGTCAGAAAACCTGGAATTGAAAATTGAGAATCTACAAAGGTTTGATGTGCAGACTGATCCAATGTTCAGCCTGGACTAAACTTTCAAATAGGATGGTCGGCACCTGCCAAGATTTCTGCTGTTGCAAGGCTACCGACGACAATTTTGAGAACAGATCAGGCGAGGTGATACTGAGGTTATAGCGTAAGCCTGCCTGATAACAACGGGGAAACATGTCGTTGTTGATCCAGTCAACAACGCCAACCCAGGCTCCCTCGATTTCCTTTGTGTCGTGGACATGAACGCGGCAGTTTTTGGCAACGCCCTCACTCTGTTGCCAGGCAATCATCTTCATCGAAGCTTGCTTCACTTCATCTTCAGAGGAGTAACCCACCCACTTCATCAGCAGGTAGTTTTTGTTGGGCTCGTAGCTCAGAATCGCGTAGATGTCGCCAGCCGCGTTTTTTATCCGTTCGACGGTTACCATCTGTTTGGTTTTTGGTTTAAAGGTAGCCGAAAGAGAGTTTTCAGGCAAGGCAGAACGAGTGGAACAAGGCTGCATAGACCAACAACGTTTAATTTGTTTTGCGGTGCTTTGGCTGCCGTTAGACGGCCATTTGGGGCAGATAAAACGCAACTTCGTGCTGAGGAGCCAGTCGCAAAAAATCGGCCACATCCAGATTGGCAAAATCGGGCACCTGCGTCAGATCGGGGATGTCCTGTGCTGATGCGACCGGTTTACCAACGGCCCGGAAATAAGCCTCTAGTTTGCCCGGCATAGCAATCGTCAGCAGTTTCCCTGTTGTAGCACCCACGTTTTTGTAGGTATGCAGCGCATGAGCCGGCACGCGGACAACGGCCCCCGTTGTGGCAGGAATTAGGTTATTAGGTTCGTGAAGCATAAACTCAAATGAGCCGTCGATGATATAGAAAATCTCTTCGTCGGGGTGACTGTGGGGTGGTGGACCGGCCAGCGGTGGTACCATCTCTTCCCAAACCGCATATCGACCTTCAGTAGCCGCAGTCGGAATCTGCAGGGTAATCAGGGTAGTCAGCACAATAAGCTGCTCGTGGTTTTGGGACACTAACGTGTTTGTGTTGTTCATGTTGTTTTTTGTTTTTGTTGATGCAAAGTAAAGGCCGTGTCGGGTCTTCTCTATTTGATTCAAATCACAAAAGCTGCTGAAATCTTAAAAAAGAGTTGCAAAAGCTCCGTTGAGATAAATTATTGATAATTAGCCATTTGTTGTTAAGTTGGGTGATGAGTCATTCAATAAAATGAATGGATTCTACAGTTCATTCAGCAATTTCAGCAATTCATACAGGGGGGGTGGGACAGATGAATCAGATATCTTATATTTAGGATTTCACGGACCCATACCATTTTATGCGCGTCTTATTTAACATCGAGCGACTAATTAATCCATCGGCGGAAGAAAAGGCCGCTTTGGCGAATGTGCTGCACACCCGACTGGTAAAAAAGGGAGATCATTTTCTCAAAGCCGGTGATGCCTGTACCAGTATTGCCTTTATTGAGAGGGGTTCCGTTCGCTCGTACTACCAGCTCGAAGATCGGGAGGTATGCAAAGATTTTATATTTGAAAACGGCCTCGTCGGTTCGTTTGCCGGCTTCTTCGCTCAGGAACCTTCGGCCTTGTATATTGAAGCCCTGGAAGACACCCAATTGATCGAGCTTTTTTATGACGATGTATTGTGGCTCTATGATCATTTTCCTGCCTGGCAAAAGCTTGGGCGGATCATCGCCCAAGATCAATTTATTCGGGCCGAAAAACGTGAAGCGGCATTTCTCATAGACCATCCGGAAGTGCGCTTCCGGGCTTTAGTCGATGAGCATCCTAAAATTTTTAAACGAGTTCCCCTGCAATACATCGCCAGTTATTTGGGCATAACGCGTGAAACCCTAAGCCGGTATCGGGCAAAACTAAAGATCGCCTGATATACAAAATAGGGCGTTATTTTAAATACGGCTACTCTAAATTGACGTTTTTCTAAGCAATTTAGAGTAGCCGTATTTAAAATAACGCCCGAATTACGGGGTGCGCAAAGCCATCTTTGTCCCATGCCGGAGCCTTTTGTGAGAATAAGTAGTGCACAGTAACTAAGAAAGCTTAAAAAAGCGTTGACTTTTGGGTAGCGTTCTGTCCGAACCGTTAAGATGTCTGTTTCGATGATCACTACCTGACCAGCCTAGTCAACCAGTCCCTTTTTGAACCCGAGTGGGGTGAGGCCCACTTCCTTTTTAAAGAGCCTTGAAAAGTAAGAGGGGTTATCGAAACCCATCGTATAGGCGATCTCCGAGATACTTAGTTCGTTCTGCTTGAGCCGATTCTTCGCTTCATTAATCAGGCCAATGTGAATCAGTTCGATGGCCGTTTTGCCAGTCTCCTGCTTGAGCAGATCGCTCAGGTAGCGGGACGATACATTCAATTGAGCGGCCAACTGCTGTACCGTTGGCAAGCCCTCGGTTTGCAGTAAGCCATCCCTGAAATAAACCCATAACGCTTGGTTGAACTTCGACACCGTTTGGCCCGATAACTCGGTGCGGTTGATAAACTGACGCTTGTAAAAGCGCTGGTCATACGTCAATAGCGAGTCCAGGTGGGTCAGGATAATCAGCCGACTGTACTCATCCGGATTACTGTAATACTCGGTTTCGATCTTCATAAATAGGTCCCAGATGATCTGTTCTTCCCGCGGAGAGAGGTGTAGCGCTTCGCTCACTTCGTAATCGAAATACGAGTAGCGGCCAATTCGTTCGTGCAGCGGATGACCCAAAAAGTAATCCTCATGCACAAACAACAAGAAACTATCTTCCTCGACCTCCAGGTTACGAAACTCAATTCGTTGCCGAGGCTTCACAAACGACAGCGCGCCGTTGGCATGATCATAGACTGTACGCCCATACAACATGACGCCGGCTTTGAGTTTTTTGAACATGATTCCGTAGCAATCGGTCGTAAAGGCTTCTCCATCCAGAGGGCATCGTTGCAGCCCCCGTTCCAGGGCCAGTTGAGGATGCTCGGGCGGAGTGAGGCCCAGCTGACGGCGCATGGCGCTTAGGGTGTTGAAATGAAGCATGTGTCAGGTATAGAAGTCAATAATCCGGATAAATCTACACCGAAAATCGGTGTAGATTTATCCGGATTTGTTTGTTAATCGCCATGTGCGGCCGTAGCGACCTGTTCCCAGGCGTCCCATTCGGCAAACCGACTATCGTAGCCTTGTTTAACTAAGGGGTAGGCAAGTTTGCCAAGCAGCAGCCGCAGCGGTGGTTGCTCACTCTCAATAAGCTGGATAATCGCAGCAGTAGTAGCTTCGGGCTGACCCACGGAGAGGTCGGCATATGAGGCCTGTAATCTTGCTTTTAGGGGGGCATAAGCTGCTAAAGGTTGGGTGATTACGGCCGAGGAGCCAGCATAGTCGGTGGCATAGGGGGCTGGCTCCACCAGGCTAACGTGAATGCCAAAGTCGGTTACTTCTGAAGCTAGCGTTTCGCTCAGGCCTTCAACGGCGAATTTGGAGGCATTGTAAAGCCCCACATTAGGCCAGGTGATCAGCCCCAATACGCTGGATACCTGAATGATGTGGCCATAACCTTGCTCACGCATGATGGGCAAGGCGGCCTGGGTCAGCCAGAGCAAGCCAAAAAAGTTGGTCTCCATCAGATCGCGCGCCTGTTGTTCACTGGTTTCTTCGACACTACCAAAGAGGCCATAGCCCGCGTTGTTGATCAGTACGTCCAAGCGGCCAAACTGCGTCTTGGTTTGCTCTACGGCCCGGCTAGCCGCCCCTCGGTCGGTCACATCCAATTGAATGGGTAGCAATTGGGGACCAAACTGAGCTTTCAATTTGTTCAGGCTGGCCAGGTTCCGAGCGGTGGCGGCTACCTGATAGCCTTGTTGCAGAAAGGCTTTGGTCCACAGTTGGCCAAAGCCACGAGATGCACCGGTAATTAGAATGGTTTTGCTCATCTTTATTGTAGTTTAAATGATGAGGCAAAGTTTGAACAAGAGCGCCGGTCTGAACTGATACAAAAGTGGGAAAATCTGACACATTTTGACAATCAGTCTATCTGTTCGGGGGCTAGCTTAATGCTATTAGATGATGTGTCAATCCGCCTTAGCAGTCATTATCCCTGAGCTTGCCTATTTTAGTCGCTAAAGTGTCTCCCTAAACGCCCCAATATTAATGCTTCTCGTCTCACTTGGGTGCCTTATTTGAGATAGACTAACATCAGCTACAACCTTAAGAAGAACCGTATTTATAATGAAAAAAAGCCCTGACCTACTGCCTGAGCGTTTTTTAGTTAATCCTTAATTAGCCAGCTTACTTCTTCTCAAGAAGTTGCCTAACGAGTTGCTCTAATTGAGTAATTCGTTCGCCCTGTCGCTGCGCTTTTTGATCCTGTTCAATGCTATACAACGTTAACTCCTCTACCTTTTCCAGCAAGGTAGCATTCATCTTGACTAGATCAACCCCTTCCTTGATCACCTGTTCTGCCGAAGGGACACCGGGCAGGTGACCATGTTGACCAACATAAGCAGCCACCGCTGACAAGGTACGCAGACTATAGCCCGAACTAAAGACATGGTCGCTCCACTCACTGACCTGGTTGATGCGTAGTTGATACTTTGCTTTGACTACTTCCCCCCGTTCATCCACTGTTAGAAACTCATCGGTGGTGCGCTGGGTAGGGCTGGCAGTGGTCAGCTTAGTCAGACGAAGACCGCTTTTGTCCGCCGATGGACCCACCACCTCCAGGCGGTCGGTTGGCGCTGAGGTACCAATGCCTACATTCACCCCATTACCCAGGATTAGGGCATTGCTGCTGGCTACCCGGCTATTGGAACCGATGGCAATGCCATTGAAAATACCATCCTCAGCCTGACTGTTGTAACCCATCAGTACGTTTTCGCTGCCATCGGTAATGGCCGTTCCGGAATTAGGGCCTACAATGATGTTGTGGCTGCCGGTGGTAATGTACTGGCCAGCTTGGTGGCCCACTAAAGTGTTGCTGGAGCCTGTTGTATTGCGATAGCCCGCCCCGGCGCCCACAAAGGTATTCTGACTGCCCTGCGTATTACTACCCCCGGCAGCTTGGCCCAGGAACGTATTTTGCTGCCCCGTATTGTTCTGTGACCCCGAGCCGGTGCCCACAAAGGTGTTGTTGGTTCCCGTCTGGTTACTGTTGCCGGCGGAGGCTCCTAAGAACGTGTTGGCCACGCCTGTGGTATTGTATAGGCCAGCCCAGTAACCTATGAAACAGTTGCTGCTGCCAGTTCGATTCGAGAGCCCCGCGGAGCTACCTATGAAGGTGTTGCTGCCCCCAGTGGTGTTGGCCGCCCCGGCCCCCTCCCCAATAAATTGGTTGTTAGACCCGCTGGTGTTAGCCACCCCGGTGGAGGCTCCAATAAAAATGTTGTAATCGCCTGTATTAATCAGGCCCGCCTGATAGCCAACAAATAGGTTGCGATGACCGGCACTGCTATCGCCTGTCTGGTAGCCGATCAAGACATTGTCATAGCCTGAGGAGTGTTGACCGGCTTGAGGGCCAATGAAGGTGTTGTTGGTGGCGGGCGCAGTGGCATTGGCCACATTAGCGACATAGTTAGTGGGTTGAGCCCAAAGGGCACCAGGGAGCAGGCAAATCAACCAGTAGGCTACCCCGCGCTTCCCAATGTGTGATAACCAGGGTTGACTAGACTGATTCTGCCGGTTTGTTTTGGATGGAGTTCGGGCGTTAGCATAGCTAAGCAGGTAAGCTAAAGGAGCAAGGTGAGATGAAGACATAGTACCATGGAGTTTAGTAGTTCGTCAGATTGGTCTGGCGAATTAATCATACATCGTCTTCAACAGCAAAAGGTAAGTAGGGATATCCCTGCGGCTCGTTTCTGTCTTGTGTTTCCTGGGACTCCTTTTTTGCTAAGCCGTTGCTGGATAGCGGCCCTGTGGCCACTGGCAAGCACTAGCGGGCCTGGGTTATAAGTAAGCGTCAGGTCTACTCGTCTGACGAACTATACCTAGCGTTGCTGGGCAAGGGTCTTGTCCAATTTTCATAGAATGATTAAATTAAAGTTAACGGCTCTATTTGATAGGCTGTAACTGGATTTGGAAAACGACAAGTATTAACAGCCGATTAAACGGTTTTAAGGGCAAGCTGGTATCGTTACTATTGAATGGTTTTGATAATTGTTAACTGTAATTCGTAGCATACGATAATTGACAGATAATCGGTAAATTGCTCGCCTATTGAAACCTAGCCTAGCGTTATTTTCATTTCTCAAATCCTGACAACTCATGGCAAAACCATTCCTTATTTTACTGCCCAGTCTATTAGTTAGCCTGACTTTTTTGGTTCAGGCCCAATCTGTTGAGCTAAAGCCTGTTTGGGAAAGCGATACTACGCTCCGCACACCCGAAAGCGTTTTAGTTGATCCCGGCCAGAAGGTCCTGTATGTAGCCTGTATCAATGGCGGTCCAGCCTTGGAGAACAAAAGTAGCTACATTGCCAAAGTAGGTCTGGATGGTAAGGTGATTCAGTTGAAATTTACGGACAACCTCAATTCGACCAAAGGAATGGGTATCCTGGGGGATAAGCTGTACGTGACCGAAATGACACAGGTTGCCGAAATTGCCCTGGCTACGGGAAAGATTCTGAACCGATATCCAATTGAAGGCGCTAAATTTCTCAATGATATTGCCGTTGACACCAAAAAAGGGGTGGTGTATGTCACCGACTCAAACGACAGTAAAGTGTGGGCCATAACCAATGGAAAAACCAGCCTTGTTTTAGCTGGTGAACCGCTCAAAGGTACCAATGGACTCCTGTTTGAGAACAATCAATTACTAATTGGCAACGGTGACGGCACCCTGTTGAGTCTAAATCCTGTGACCAAACAACTCAGCACGATTGCCAAGGTTTCGGGCGGTATTGATGGGATTGTGGCCCTGGGAAACAAGACCTATATAGTGACCGAGTGGGCCGGAAAAGTCTGGTACATTCATGCTGATGGCAAGTCTGAGCTAAAAATGGATACTTCCACTCAGAAAATAAACTCGGCTGATATTGGCTATAGTGCAGCGACAAAAATGTTGTTCGTGCCCACCTTTTTTCACAACACAGTTAAAGCTTACTCGCTCAAATAAGTTGGCCATACACTGATTACTTTCTTTTGAGCTAAGGTTATTGCATCACTAAGTACTCTTCAGGTATCATCGCCTATCCAGATGATAGCTGCCTAAAGGCAGCACATCATCTGGATAGGCGGATGGCTAAAACCAATCGTAAGCAGAACTAGCTACATGACGATCGATGAGTGGTGGACATTACTTCTTATCGATGCGATATAACCTTCCCTGGTCAGTAATCGCGTATAAGGCTCCGTCGTTACTCTGGGTTATATCCCGGAAACGCTGATATTGATCCGCTAGCAGCCGTTCTTCGCCGACTACTTTGTTATCCTTAAGGATAAGTCTTAGAACGTGCATCCCACTTAAGGAACCAATGAAAAGATTGTTTTTCCATTCCGGGATACGATCGCTGCTATAGAACGTCATGCCACTTGGCGAAACGACCGGGTCCCAATAATAGACCGGTTGTTCAAGACCTTCTTTTTGCTGAATGGCATTGCCTACTTTTTCGCCACTGTATTCGATCCCATACGTAATGGTTGGCCAGCCGTAATTCTTGCCGGGTTGAATATGGTTTAGTTCATCCCCTCCTCGTGGCCCGAATTCGGCTTCCCACAAATCGCCTGTTACCGGGTCGAAAGCCAGGCTTTGTACATTCCGGTGCCCATAAGAGTACAGTTCAGGTCGAGCACCGGCCTGGCTGGCAAATGGATTACCCGCAGCGGGTTTGCCTTCTTTCGTTATCCGAATGACTTTTCCCAAGCCTGAATTGAGCGACTGGGCTTGTGGCCGGGTAACCAGATCCGAACGCTCTCCGGTGCTGATAAACAGATTGCCGTCTGGAGCAATAAGTATACGGCCGCCGTAGTGCAGATTCCCTTTGTAAGCGGGTGTGGCCCGATAAATGACTGTTGCACCCTCCATCTTTTTTTCGTCGGCAGACAATTTACCTTTGGCAACTGCCGTCAGATTTCCCTCAGGGCTTGGTTCCGAAAACACCCAGTAGACCATTCGATTCGTCTTGAAAGCCGGGTCAACGCGAATTCCCAACAGGCCTCCCTGGCCGGATGAATTAACTTTTGGAAGTCCCGCAATAGCTTCTCCCACCTTTCCCGCTGGCGTGACGATGCGCATCGTCCCTTCCCGCTCGGTAATGAGCAGCCGACCATCGGGTAGGGTTGCTATTCCCCATGGAAATTTTAGCGCTTCTGTAAGTATTTTGCCTTCGTAGTTGGTGGTCGACTTCACGCCAGCGATCCGGGTTTGGCCCGCAAAAGCAGGTTTATAGTCCGAGTTAGGCTCTTTGGTTTCTACGGGACTCGTCTGCCCAGAAGCCGTTGTGTTTTCAGATGTAGTTTGGCCACAGGATGGCAACGCCAGTAAGGCACCCGCTATGAATAGCAGAGTTTTGGTTTTCATGTTCGATTCAGCTAATTATTGACGGTGAAAGTTAAAGACGTTTATCTGACAAAAGAACTCCATGTATTAAAATCCTACTCGGCTTCATGGCCTACCAAGGCCAGTGATCAGGGCATTCGCTTGTGGTGCATCAGCCCAGACGAACTCAACCCCTTAATTGCAAAAGTAAAAATGAAGGCAATGTTGTGGAGTCAACCGGGTCAATTTGGTAATTAGTAGAAGGGTTGCCTTTCTTTTCAAATCGCTATGGCTTTGAGCCGCTTCGGGCGATTAGTCGTCTTACCCACGTCAATCTCAATAAATTTAGTAGTCAAATTGTGCTTATTATACAGCTAAACATTAAACCAGAGAGTTTACGGAATAGAATTGGTTACGCTCCTGCTAGCTATCTATGTGAAAGAGTCGCTTGTACAACAGGTGTGGCTATATTGTCGCCACCAACTTGAGTCCTCTAATCTTTCCGGCAACTAATAGACGAAGTGTTTACTGGAAAACGTAGACCACACCAATCTTTGATGAACTACTGGAGCTATCTCGTTTGTAGAGGATTTACGACGACACAAGAACTTTATATAATTTAATCTAACTGTTAGCCCCTTATGAATGATGCCCCACTGACCCGACTTGATTTGGGCGACCTGATCCGCGCCGTGACGACCAACTATGCGAACTTCTCGTTAACTACCGTTAATGACCATGTGGTTAAGTTAAGTGTGATGACTCAGCCTTATTACTGGCATTATCATCCCAACTCAGATGAGACATTTATCACGATTGAGGGTATTTTACTGATTGATCTGGAGAGTGAAACCATTGAGTTGGCTCCCGGTCAACTTTTCAGTGTTCCTAAAAACGTAGTCCATAGGACCCGGCCCAAGGGGGAGCGTTCGGTTAACTTAACTTTCGAACATAGCCAAATTGAAACAGTAACAATTACTGTTTAAACGTACGGGTAAGGTATGCCTTTTTCTTAATGGGCTTCCGACATGGCTTGAGCCGCTAAAGCTACCTCCGCAGCCGATTTCTTTTTGGTCCGCAGGAAATAAACCAAGGGCAGAATGGCCAGGAAGAAAATACCCACTAGTCGAAACGTATCCAGGTAGGCCAGCAGGTAAGCCTGTCTATCCACCGTCAGATCCAGAATTTTGTAAGCCCGCTGACTGGCTCCACCCAGCAAATTGAGTCGCTCTGTGAGCAGGGGGTTAGAGGGGTCGAGATTACTGACTAAATCGTACCGATGCTGGGCATAATCGCGGGTGACGAATGTGTTGGCTAAGGCAATGCCAAAAGCCCCGCCTAATTGCCGAATCATATTATTAAGAGCGATGGCTGAGGGGAAGTCCTGGGGCGGTAAGCCCGCGACGGCCTGATTAATGAGCGGTAACTGCAGCATCGTTACGGCAAAGACACGCATCAACTGCGCCCAGAAAAAGTCCCATTGATTGGCCTGCCCGTTCAGGGTACCGCTATAGAAGCCGAACACCACAAACGTACACATACCCACAATAATAAAAGGGAGTGGAGAGGCCCCTACTGAAAGTCGTTTACCAATCAGAGGGAACAGAGGAATACCCACCAGGGTTGGCCAAAGCAAGGAAATACCTGTCATCGTAGGCGTGAATCCATTGATGCGCTGAACCAGCACCGGATACACAAAAACGGAGGTAAACAGCCCAAGGCCAGCTACAAAGCTAAAAATAGTGGACACCCCAAGCGTGCCCTTACCCAGCACCCGCAGGTTGACCACCGGATGGTCGGTGGTCAGTTGCCGCCAGACGAATCCGACCAGCCCTACCACGGCCGTTACCGTCAGCAGCATAATGGTTTGTGAATCAAACCAGTCATCCGACTGCCCTTTCTCAAGTACATATTGCAGCGAGCCCACGCCCACCGCCAATAATAAGATTCCCGGGTAATCAATCTTTATCTGGTGCTTGCGAGTGCCCTCGCCCGGCTTTTTAGCGATGTAAAGTAGGGTTAGAATGGTAGCTATAATGCCAATGGGCACGTTGACGTAGAAAATATACGACCAGTGGTAGTTGTCGACAATCACACCGCCCAGAAATGGTCCCAACGTTGGCCCCAGGATAATGCCCATACCAAAAATACCCGAAGCGATACCACGTTTTTCCGGCGGGAAGGCGTCAAAAATAATACCTTGCGAAGTCGATAACAGCGCTCCTCCACCCATCCCCTGGATAAATCGCCAGAACACTAATTCCCACAAATTAGTCGAGCTGGCGCAGAAATAGGAAGCAATGGTAAACAGAATAATGGAGGCCACATAGTACTTCTTGCGCCCGAAATAATCAGCCAGAAAACCGGTCATGGGAATAATGATCACGTTGGCGATGGCGTAGGAGGTAACTACCCAGGCCACATCTTCGATCGTGGCACCTAAGGCACCCGCAATTTCATTCAGGGCTACATTGACTATAGTGACGTCGATGAGCTCCATAACAGCGGCCGATATAGCCGTAATAACAATAATAACCCGGATTAGGCCGGTAGGAATGGCAGGGGATGTCGCAGAAATGGCCGGTTGCATAAACGAATCAGGTAGACAATAAACTAGTGACTCAACGAGAGGGTAGTCAATTTGGTTTACTAAACATTATAAAAACAGGATACTCTTCAGAGAAGAGACTAATCCATCCAGGATGGCTAAAACGGTCGGCACATTAATGAACAGGAAATGGACAGGGTAGAACTATATAGTTACTGCCGTTCGCCGAATAGTGCGTGAGAATTGGGTCTCTCACCAGTTTGACTACAAGATTCGCCAGTTTGACTACGGGCCGCAAGCATTGGCCAAGGAGCTTTGTATCTCTAAAAAAGAACGAAAAAATGACAAAGACCATTTTTATTACTGGAGCTTCGGCAGGAATTGGTAAGGCAACAGCAAAACTGTTTGCCAATAAAGGCTGGAGTGTGATTGCGACCATGCGTAAGCCGGAAGATGAGAAAGAGTTAAATTCGTTGGATAATGTAACCCTGCTGCCACTAGATGTGACCGACAGAGAACAGATTATAGAGACCACACAAAAAGCACTGGCGTTGGGCCCTATAGACGTCGTGTTTAACAATGCAGGTTACGCACTGATGGGCGCCTTGGAAGCCATCACCGACCAACAACTGGTTCGTCAAATGGAAACCAATTTCCTGGGTGTTGTTCGTGTTACGCAGGCTTTTATTCCCTATTTCCGGGAGAAGAAAGCCGGACTTTTTATAACCACTGGTTCGTTAGCTGGTTTGATGGGTTTCCCTGTCAGTTCCATGTACGATGCCAGTAAATGGGCGCTGGAAGGCTGGAGCGAAAGTCTGTCGTTTGAATTGAACCAATTTGGCATTGGCATCAAAACCATAGAACCCGGTCTGGTGGCTACCGAAATAGGGACTAAATCAGTGATTGCTTCGCATCCGGCTTACGAAACCTTGTTGAGTAAGTTTCTGGCTGCCACCGCTCCTGATAAAATCGTTTCTACCGCAGAGCTGATTGCAGACGTCGTGTACCAGGCCGCTACTGATGGCAAGAACACGTTGCGCTATGTATGTGGCGAAGATGCAAAAACTATGTATGCACAGCGCCTTGCCGTAGGTGATGAGGCTTTCAGAGAAGGCATTAAGCAAATGCTGGCTGATGCATAACCGGAATTCTAAAAATACTTTGCCGGTACATATTGGCACAATTTGTACCGGCAGTAACGTTACATAGCCATGAAAGGAGAACCAAGAAACAAACCACGCATCTATCATTCTATTACAGAAATGCAACGGGCTTTTGGTTTGCCGCAGCCTCTGCATCCACTGATCAGCCTGCTCGACTACAGCAAAGTGAAAATCACCAGCGAAATGCTGGCCCCCACTTTTGCAATGGACTTTTACAACATTACTTACAACGACTCGGCCGGTTGCCGAATGAGATACGGACAAACTACGTATGATTTTGATGAAGGTGGTATGTTTTTTACATCGCCTGGGCAGCCGTTAACCGGACTTGAAATCTCAGATTCAAGCTCAGGTTTTACTTTACTGATACATCCCGATTTTTTGCGGAGTTATCAGCTGGATACCAAAATCAAAAATTATGGTTTTTTCGCTTACTCGGTTACCGAATCGCTACACGTATCGGATAAAGAAAAGACAATCATTACCGCTATAGCTAAAAACATAGGCGACGAGCTGGAAGCGGCAATCGATGACCTCAGCCAGGATGTATTGATCGCGCAACTGGAACTGCTGTTGAACTATAGTCAGCGCTTCTATAAACGTCAGTTTATCACCCGAAAACCTATGAATAATGCGTTGCTGGGAAAAGTAGACTTATTGCTACACACCTATTTTAACGATGAAACGGCCTTAGTGAATGGATTGCCAACGGTTCAGTTTCTGGCAGACGAATTACATGTTTCACCAAGATACTTAGGCGATTTGTTGCGGACACTAACCGGACAGAATACGCAGCAATATATTCACCATAAACTCATCGAGAAGGCAAAGGAAGTTTTAACAATCAGTAACCTGACGGTAGGCGAAATAGCTTATCAGTTAGGCTTCGAGCATCCGCAATCGTTCAGCAAATTGTTTAAATCAAAAACGAATTTTTCTCCTCTGGAATTTAGAGCGAGCTTCAATTAATGGTGTAACAAAGAATTCAGGCTGGCTGATGTTCCAACCACCTCCTTATTCGCTCCGTAATGACTTCACCGGGTTCATCAGAGCCGCCTTCACGCTCTGAAAAATCACCGTGAGCAGCGCAACGACTCCCGTTGCCAGCAAGGCCAGCAGAAAAATGAAAGGGCTGAGCGAAATCTTATAGACAAAATTGTTCAGCCAGCCACTCATCACCCACCACGCCACAGGGGCAGCCAGAATGAAAGCCAGGCCAATCAGTCGCACAAGCTCCCGACTGAACGGCCACAGAATACTGCCCATACCAGCCCCTAAAACTTTGCGTACGCCAACCTCTTTAGTTCGCTGCACGACCATGAACAGGACGAGGCCATACAAGCCCATACAGCCGATGAACAAGGCAATGCCGAGACCAACTAGTTAAGGCTGGCAATTCTATCTCCGGCCATTCCCTACTGTAAAGAAGAACGATCGTTCTGCAACACCCCTATTGAATCAGGTAAGGATTTACAAGATCACCATGAGGCCTAACCCTGGATTTAGCCAATTGCCAACATATCTATTGAAAACGGATAAAAGCCTAGCTTTAGTTGTCATTTTTGCCCATTGGCTTACTAGAATTTGACTGATTTACTGACGCAGGTTATTTATTCACATAATAACAAGAAAAGTAGCCGCTTACAATAATGTAGGCCCATTGGATAAGGTATACGCTCCACTTAACAGTTCCGCTGCCGTGTTAACCGATTTATTGGGTATGTTTACAGTTGCTTCATTCATGTATTAACATCAGATAGTGTCCTTTTACTTTACTTTATGTCTGTTCACTCCCCACCTGTTGTCTGGATTGTAGACGACGATGAAGACGATCAATATCTGTTTGAGATCGCCTTCAAAACCTTGAAGCCACCAGTTAATGTCAGGCGATTGAATGATGGTGAGGAACTGCTGCCCGCTCTTGATGAAAGTGATATTAAGCCCAGTCTTATTCTACTTGATTTAAATATGCCTCACCTGAATGGGTTTGAAGTCCTACAGCAATTGCGAGCTGAGCCAGCCTATAAAAGTCTTCCAGTAGTGGTTTTAACGACGTCAAGCCATTATGAAGATGAAGCGAAGGCTATGGAGTTGGGAGCCAATGCCTTTTTAACTAAACCTGGGTCATCTGGAAAATTATTGATGTTGTTTGGCCAGTTGGTTCAACAATGGAAAATCAACTAATTAACTGATCAGCGGTTCTTATGTGACGTATATTCTTATGTGTTTATAACATATTTCGTATCCCTGCAGTTTATTCCATTTGACTTTCATAGTAGTTGTCAAGTGGCCACCATCGAAAAAATAATTACCAGACATTGCCAGATCGGTTGTTTGATGATGTTCGCAGCATCGGCCGCAATGGCACAAGCAACCAAGCCCTGGCCCGCGCAGCCAGGTATTTACTTTCCACAATCACCGCCGGCAACTAAGTGGCGAAGATCTATCGGGGCCGTATTTACAACTACACCACCCGAGTTAACCGAAGAGGTCCGTGTTAGTGTACCGGCCATTGATTTCAACATTCAGCGAGCCCTGGGCAGGCACTTATACGCAGTAGGCCGTATACAAACGCAACTCGTACAAAGTAACCTGGGTGTAGGCTTACGGTGGGCCACGCCCATCACCAATCGGCTGTCGGCATCCGTAGGCTATGATCTACACGGCTGGTTTGGCGCATTGCTAATCAAAGACGTATTCAACAGCCAGGCGTATGGGATCGAAACGTTCCCAAATTTATCGGTGGGGTATCGACTGACCAGAGACCTGCAGCTAACGGTTCGATCCGAAGCGATTATTGACCTGTATTATAAATCGCAGGTAGGTTCACTGGCGGTCGAATACAATAAACGGCAAATAAACGGCGTGGCCTTCACAGCCGTTTTGGAACAGCCTTTTTATAATAAAACCCACGTTTCTGTTGGCATACGGGCGGCTTACTCCAATTTTAACTGGCAGTTGTGGTCGCTTTATGACACGTTTGATCGGGACCTGTTCTATCCTCAACTTATTTTCGGCTTTATCCTGTGAAACTGATCCATTTCATTGGCCTGGGGGTAGTCCTTATAGGCTTCAATAGTTGTCGAAAAGATTACGAAGCACCCGTTCCGTATACCTTTACGAATACACCTGGCTCGGGCCGGTTTGTGCCTTCCGTCAGGCAGGCAATGGAAGGCGTATATACCGTTACGGCTGGGTCCAGCCAGTTTGGCGATCAGGTGGCATTAAAGTGGACGTACCTCCTGAATGGGTCTGATACAACACACTACCTATCCATTTTTACGGGACTTGATGCGGGATTTTTTAACCTGGAAGTTGGTACTCAGACAGATAGTTTAGTAGTGAATGGCTATTGGCGTAAACTAGTCAATACGGCTACTGGGTTGACCAGCCTAACCCTTAAAGCCCGGCATAACGGTCAGTTACAACCCTTTTTGGGCCAATTAGCGACGGGCGACACGCTGGTACTGACGGGGTTATATGGCGAAAAGACGGCTCAGCCTGCTACGCCTTTAATCCTTACCTATAAGCGTCCCCTGAATCAGCGACCTTTTGCCATTATGGCCCACCGGAGCGGAGGCCGCACATCGGATTTGTTGCCAGCCTCCGAAAATTCGGTTGAGATCATCAAGCTGGCGTCACGCTTAGGGGCAACCGGGATCGAAATTGATGTGCGTTATACAAAAGATGGCGTTCCAATTTTGTACCATGATAATACCCTCAACCTGCGGCTTATTCAAAAAAGTGGTTTAACCGGCCCGGTGGAAAACTATACTTACCAGCAGCTGAGTTCGCTGGTCCGACTGGTCAATGGCGAAAAAATCCCAACTCTGGAAGAAGCCCTGGAAACAGTTGTCAGTAATACGGCTCTGAGTTTTGTCTGGCTCGATACCAAATACATTGGCCCCATGGATAAGGTACAGGCTATTCAGCGAAAGTATCGGCAAAAGGCTTTACAGGCCGGACGGAACCTGCGCATCGTAATTGGGCTGCCAAGCACCGATGCTGTAAAATCCTATGAGGCTCTGGCCGATAAAGAAAATACGCCGATCCTGTGTGAGTTAGATACGGCCATCACACGCAGTTTGGGCGCCCGAATATGGGCACCCCGCTGGACGCTTGGTCCGCAAACGGAAGAAGTTGCCGCCATGAAAGCCGAAGGGCGGACCGTGTTCGTCTGGACGCTCGACGAAACGGAGTTTATTCGCGAATTTATCAGCCAGAATAACTTCGACGGTATTTTGTCTAACTACTCGCCAGTCGTTGCTTACTACCATTATGTTGAACAGCAGTAATCCTATGCGAGTTTGTTTACAAACTATAGCGTTAATCATCTATCTGTTTGCTGGCCATCAGTCAGCCAAAGGTCAGCCAACTTACATGCCCGATTCAATAGCTACTCAACGTGGACCTTATACCATTGTGGTGACCGCAGGGGGCGGCCTGTCGTATTATGCAACGCACCTTGGTGTGCCAAATACAATCGAACAAAAGCACTTGAGTCGGTTTGGGGCGCCTGGGTCACTGCGGGTCATGTGGTATCCGGATCACCGCCTGCGGGTGGGTCTGGAAACGGGATGGACAACGATGTATAGTTACCGGGGGCGGGTGGCCAATGACCCAGTTCATTTGTATGTGTCGGCAGTTCCGGTCCTATTGGTCTTTTCAATGCCGCTGGCCTGGCTGAAGGGTACAGATCGGACATTGACCCGACGCCTGGCGGTGACGGCCGGAACAGGAGCCTATTTTAATTACTCCCGGTTGGATTATGTGGGTACTGTTACTGCCAATACAACTAGTTTGGGCTGGATGGCCGCAGCTTCATACACGTATCCGATTGGTCGTCGTTTTAGAGTAGCCGGTGAATTGAAATGGTTTGACGCCGTAGCTGCTCAAAATGCGGCATTTACGGCCGAAGTCCAGCTCGTTTGGCGGGCGTTTTCGTGGTAAGTTGTTAGTAGAACGTTATGGAACAGGAAGTTAATCAACGAGATATATTTTTTTTAAGCGATACGCAGGCACCCATGTGGGTAGAGCGTCTGGTATTGCGCACCCACCAGAATACCAAGGCAACGACCACCATTTTCAATGAGATTGTTCGCCTGAAACCCGCCGTTCTTTATTGGCTGGGCGATATTGTTTCGCTGGGTTACCGGTCGAATAAGTGGCGGGTTATCGACCAGTTTCTGGCTAGCTGCACGGCCGTAGGAACGGCTGTTTATGCCATCATGGGCAATCACGATGTAATGGGCCGCCCGCGCAAAGGGGCTAAAAACTTCCAGCTTCGTTTCCCGGAACACAATCCGACCGGTTATGTAAAAATAACCGATGCGATTGCGGTTGTTATGTTGAATTCTAATTTCAGTATTCTCTCCGTAGCGGATTTAGTGAAACAGCAGACCTGGTATGAGCAAACGTTAAAAGACCTGGATGAAGACCCATCTGTGAAGGTCGTTATTGTCACTTGCCACCATGCGCCTTATTCAAACAGTAAACTGGTTGGCTCATCCAAGCTGGTCCAGCAGCGGTTTGTTCCGGCTTATGTGCGGTCGCAGAAAGGGCGGTTGTTCATTACGGGCCACTCCCACGCGTTTGAGCGCTATCAGTTTGAGGGCAAAACGTTTCTGGTCATCGGTGGGGGCGGAGGGCTCAAACAACCTCTAAATGTGTCACCCAGTCGATTGCCCGATCTGGCGACAAACTACAAGCCGTTGTTTCATTACCTGTCTGTTCGTCGGGAAGGGGAGGGCTTGTCATTAACCTCGCATTGCTTAAAAAACGATTTTTCCGGATTTTCCGTAGGGTATCAGTTTGAGATTCCGGCCGGAGAAACGGTTACAGAATAATAGTTATTGCTCCTCTACAGTACCAGCACCCAAGTCCGAAAACAGGGTTTGCCAGTATTGGGTCACGGCCGGATTGTTCTGCTTAACCGACGCATTGGGTTCAAAGGGCAAAATCATGGTGATGGTGGGGCTGCCAATGGTGTAACGTTTCAATTGACCCGCATCGGCTTTGGCCCACTCATCAGCCTGAGCATTGTCTTTGGGAGGCTTCACCTGAAAATTCCGTCGGGTGGGGCCTTTCACGCTTTCGATCATGTCGCTTAGGTAATACACATTCACGGTAGCCCCCGATTCGTTTGCCTTGGCAATAACGGGCAGGCTGGCCCAAATGTCGGTTTCCTGATTGGACGCGCCTGCGTTTTGTGCCCCCAATTGTTGGAATACCCGCTGGCGTATTTGCGCTTTTTCGCGGCTGAGCGCCAGGTCAAATTCGGTTTCGGCCGCTTCGCGGTCGGTGGCGCTGGCAGCTGATACATCTTCCATGTCGGTGCGGGTCGTAATGGTCAGTGCGCGGGCTTTCGAGGTATTTTCGTGAATGAAATAGACCTCGAGTTTGTCGCCTTTATGCCGGATGTTCTGCTCAATAATTTCATTCAGCGCCTGCTGATATTTCCGGGCAACAAACGCATTGTTGACGTTAACGCTGCGTGTTTTATCTAAAAAGATGAGCGTATAAATCGGCTCGTCGGTACGGGTTTTGGTCTTGTCGCCATCGCTGGAACAGGCTGATAAAAGGAACAACAGAAAAAGGGCAATGTATTTAGTCATGAGCCTTTCGGGGCGTAACCCGTCGATACGTTAATTATTGGTTCCGTATAGTAAAGTGTGCTTAACGGGGCAAAAGTTCGGTAGTTTCGCTTATCTTACAACTGTTTAGCTGAACGATCTTCTTCAACATGGCCAAAATTTATACCCGACTGCTCTTTTCGGTTAGTGTCGTATTCTTCACCTTTTTCGGTTCATTTGCTCAAGTCGAGAAGTCGCCTGCCCGCCATGAAGGCGATGGTCCGTTCGGGAAACTCATCATTCGGGGCGTCACGCTGGTCAACAGTACAGGCGCTCCGCCCTACGGTCCCGTCGATATTGTGGTGGAAAAAAACCGAATCGCCCAAATCAAGCAAGTTGGCTATCCGGGTGTTCCGATTGATCCTAAAGGACGTCCGCAAGCGGGCCCCGGCGATAAAGAACTGAACTGCGAGGGAATGTACCTGATGCCCGGCTTTGTGGATATGCACGGCCACATTGGTGGCCAGGCGCAGGGCGCTAATGCTGAATATGTGTTCAAGCTCTGGCTTGGTCATGGTATCACTACGATTCGGGACCCATCCTGTGGCAACGGCCTCGACTGGGTACTGGAGCATCGGGCTAAAAGCGAACGTAACGAAATTACGGCTCCGCGCATTAAAGCCTACACGGTATTTGGTCAAGGAGCCAAAGAGCCCATCAGCACGCCCGAACAGGCGCGCGCCTGGGTGCAGCAGAACGCCAAACGTGGCGCCGACGGAATCAAGTTTTTTGGGGCTGAACCGTCTATTTTTCGGGCAGCCCTGGAAGAAAACAAGAAGCTTGGCCTGCGGTCGGCCTGTCACCATGCCCAACTGGAAGTGGCTCGCATGAACGCGCTGGCAACGGCTAAAGCGGGCCTGACCTCGCTGGAACACTGGTATGGCCTTCCTGAAGCTCTTTTCGACGATAAAACCGTTCAGGATTACCCCGCCGATTATAATTACAATAACGAACAAAACCGGTTCGAGGAAGCGGGCAATCTCTGGCAACAGGCCGCCAAACCCGGCACCGACCGCTGGAACAAGGTGATGGATGAACTGATCGCCCTTGATTTTACCCTTGATCCTACTTTCAATATCTACGAAGCTAACCGGGAGCTGATGCTGGCCCGGCGCGCCGAATGGCACGATGACTACACGATGCCGAGCTTGTGGCGTTTTTATGGGCCAAGCCGGATTTCGCATGGGTCGTATTGGCATTCGTGGGGAACGGAGCAGGAGGTGGCCTGGAAAAAGAATTATCAGCTTTGGATGACCTTCATCAACGAATACAAAAATCGGGGCGGGCGTGTTACGGCGGGGTCTGATTCCGGGTTTATTTATCAGCTTTACGGATTTGCCTATATCCGTGAACTTGAACTCCTGCGGGAAGCCGGGTTTCACCCGCTCGAAGTTATCCGGGCCGCCACCCTAAAAGGGGCTGAGGCTCTGGGTATGGCTGACCAGATTGGATCGGTTGAGGTTGGTAAACTCGCTGATTTCGTCATTGTCGATCAGAATCCACTCGCCAATCTGAAAGTTCTTTACGGAACGGGGGCCATCCACCTCAGCGACAAAAATGAAGTGGAGCGTATCGGTGGGGTTACCTACACGGTGAAAGACGGCGTGGTGTACGATGCCAAAAAGCTGCTCGCCGACGTTCGCAAAATGGTGGCCGATGCCAAGCAGAAAGAGAACTTTGAGATTACCCAACCGGGCGTCCCGGCTAGGGCCGGGAAAGTAAGTGGAGGGAAGAACTGAGCAGGAAAAGGCCGTCTTTATCTTATGAATTGTACTGAGCCTGCAAACCTCGCTCCCGTGTCCTGCAGTGACCATACGCTTGTCGCAATTGATCAACTTATACGTTTACTTACCTTGCGCTGGATGAGTATAGGAATAAGCAAAAAGCTCAAGCTGGAAAACAGTAGTGAAAAGCCCGTTTGAGCTGCATGAAAGAAGGTTGCCAGCACAACACTCGCCGTTTTGTTCATTCCATAAAGCATTAGTACCCGACTGACCAGAAAATGATAGGTGCCCATCCCACCCTGCGTTGGGACGGCTATTCCACCTAAAGAACTTACAGTTAAAATGGTCAGCGCAGCCGATGGAGGAAACGCACGGGTTTGTGTAGAAGCGAAAAAGAGGATGTACGTAGTCAGAAAAGCTAATAGGTAGCCAGCCAGGGTGAGACCGATAAATAAGCCAGGTTGTTTCAGCTTTCGAATGGCCAGAAATCCTGTACCCACATTGCGACCAATAGCACCAATTCGTTTCGCCAGGGGATGTTGACGAAATGATTGATTGTTAAATAACCCGTAACCGATTCCTGTTAACAGGACTATTATAACCAGCAAGCCGATGAGAATTGGCCTGGATTGCCCCCCAGAGGTGATGCGTGTAAGGGTAGGCGTAAGTAAATCTGCGATGTATTGCCCGACTCGCTTGAACTCAAGAAAAAGTGTCAGACCGATCAGGACACCCAGCATCAGTAAATCAATTACCCGCTCGGCTACGACTGAACCTAATCCTTGTGCAATTGGGATATCATCTGTTCGTTGGAGAGTGCCGCAACGGGTAAGTTCGCCCGCACCCGGAATGATCATGCTGGCCATTGTACCTGCCAGTAAGGCCACTGTTGTACGGAACAGAGAAGGACGGTAGCCTAAAGCCTGTAAGGTAAGTTGCCATCGGGCCGCCCGTGTGAGATGATATAAACTAATAACCAACCCGACAACGATCAGCCAGCGATAGTTAGCCTGACGAAATTGAGCGCCCAGTTCGGCCAGGGGAATATCTTTTAGAACGTACCACAACAAGCCAGCGGCCAGAATAACCGGCAAAGCCTGCCGCACAACTGCCTTCTTCATTCGCGGAAATTAGTTATTATGAGAAAGACAATACAGGGCTGTGGTAAATTTGGCATGGTATTAGTAAGTTTGATTAGGTATTAGCAAATACCAGTCCAAGCCCATACTATCGATCTCCGTAGTCGAACTCATGTCGAAAAAAAGAAAAGGCCCGCCTGCCACTGCTCCCTCCGGCCCGGTTATTAAGCAAGCTAAGCCAGAAACCAGAATAGACCCGTATCAGCCAGTCAAAGCGCCTAAACCTGCTGTTTCCCAATCGGAGGTGATGCCAGATGAACGGCCTTTTGAACTAATTCGGTTCGATAGACGAGTGAAATGGTTTCTGGGAATCTGCGTGGGATTGTTTATCCTGCTAACGCTGGCCAAGATTAATTACTCGTCGATAGGGATGTGGAATACCGTTATTCCTGACGGTTCGGATGCCCGTCGGGGAATTATTTCCGGTACGCCCAAACCGATACGGATGGATGAATGGGCTATTTTGGCCCCGTTTATGCTCTCGCAGGCGAACCAGGGGTTTCCCCTTGAAAATCCGGCCATTGGGGGCGAAAAAGTTGCGCTAGTGGGCTATTTCCCCATCAACCACTTCGTCTCGTTTTTTCGTCCTGACTATTGGGGATTTTTCCTCTTTGATGTTGAGCATGGGTTTGCCTGGCGCTGGAATTTTATTCTTTGTTTCGGTCTTATCTCGGTCATGCTGGCGTTTATGCTTCTGACGCGTAACCAGTTCTGGTTATCGGTATTAGGTGCTTTCTGGCTGGTTTTTTCGCCGGGTTTAGCTTGGTGGTCGTTCTTCCTGCTCACCAGTATCTATGCCGGATTTGGTATGCTGGTGGCATCGGCGTATATGTTCTTTTCAACCAAAACCCGGACCATACTCATCGCGGGTGTCCTGTTCTTCTGGTGCTTTTCCATGTTTGCTCTAACCCTGTATCCACCCTATCAGGTACCGTTGGGCTATTTATTGTTGTTTCTGCTGGTAGGATACACCTGGCGGCATTACGACAAACAATTGCTGTTAAGTAAGGTAGGCATGAAATTGGGCGTGTTTGCACTGGCTTTTGCCCTGATGGGGGTAGTCTTCTATACCTATTATATGGATGCTAAATCAACCATCGACGTGATGTCCAATACGGTTTATCCAGGCAAACGCAGCGAAACCGGTGGTACGGGCTTTATTGCCAACTGGTTTTCCGAATACTTTGCCGGCTGGCTGCTCAATGATCAGGTGTTTCCTAAAAGCTGGCTTAACATTTGCGAGTCTTCCCACTTCATCACGTTTACGCCGGTCATTACCGTTTGTACGCTGATTTATTTTGTCCGTACCCGAAAAGTTGACCCACTGCTGGCCATTATTCTAGGCTACGTACTGATTTTGCTAATCTGGATTGAAGTTGGTTTTCCTGAATTTCTGGCGAAGGCAACCCTGCTCGACGTTAGCCCAACCCGTCGAACACAAATTCCGTTTGGTATTGGCAATGTGGTGCTGGCTGTACTGTATCTGAGCTATATCCATGCGAAGAAAATTACGCTTACCGGTTCGGTAGCGGCATTGCTAAGCGCTGGCGTGGTGGCGTTCATGATTTATGCCGCCTGGCTGAACCTGAACGATGCCGATGGGATTTATAAATCGCATCAATTATTTCTGCCGACACTCTTTTTTATTGGGCTCAATTTCCTGCTGCTGCCCATTTCCACATTTCGCTATAAAGAAGTAGTCATTGCAGGCGCTATTGTCCTGTTTACGCTGCCCAATCTGAAAATTAACCCCGTTGGCAAAGGCATGGTACCCATTACTCAAAACGCCTTGTATCAGAAAGTGCGGGAAATTCATCTACAGGACCCTAAGGCCCGCTGGGTTGTGCTTGGCAGTCAATACCTTACTTACTTGGTTACCGCTACGGGCGTGAATCAATTGAGTGGAGTGAAAAACCAGCCTGATTTTAAAACAATGCACGTACTGGACCCAACGGCCAAACGAGACTCGGCCTACAACCGGTATGCACATGCCGTATATGGTAGCTATATCGACCCGGCTCATCCCGATACGGTTATCATTCAAAATGGGTATGAAGATGGGTATCAGGTTGCCCTGGATCCCTGCTCGCCTAAGCTTAGAAAACTCAATGTGCGCTACATTATGTTCGACCGAACTCCACAACCGGTAGAGATTCGGTGCATGAAGCAAGTGGCGAAAATGGGTAATATTGAAATCTACCGTACTAATGACTGACCAGATTTTCATTCTGATACCTTCCTTCAATGAAGGTAAGGTCATTCGCCAGACTATCCGGGCGCTGGGTAACCAGTATCAGATTGTACTCATCGACGATGCCTCTACCGACGATACGGCCAATGCCGTGCGCGATTTGCCCATCTATTACCTGCGCCACGACATCAATCTGGGGCAGGGAGCCGCTTTGCAAACCGGCATGGACTTCGCGCTTCAGCAGGGAGCCGATATTGTGGTTCATTTCGACGCCGACGGGCAGCATAACCCGGCCGATATTGATCGGTTTGTTGGGGTCCTTAAAACTCAAAAAGTTGATGTGGTGCTGGGGTCACGATTTATGCGGCAGGAAGACCTTCTGGCCATTCCGCGTCTCAGACGGTTGTTGCTGCGGGTTGCCCGACTGGTTAACGGCCTGCTGACAGGCTTGTGGCTTTCCGACGCTCACAATGGCTTCCGGGTTATGAATCGGCAGGCGTTGCGAGTTATTCAACTGAAGGAAAACCGGATGGCCCACGCATCCGAAATACTGATGCACATTCGACGGCAGAAGCTGCGTTATGTCGAATGTCCAACGCATATTGTTTATTCGGAGTATTCCCAGGTGAAAGGGCAACGTTGGCAGGGCGCTATCGATATCTTAATCGATGTATTTATCAATAAATATTTTCGCTAATGACGGCTGACATTCAATTTACACTCACGCCTATTCAGCTTTTGCTATCGGCTTTATTGCTGGTCGTGGCAATTGCTTCGCTTCGCCTGTTCCGAAATCGGCTGCTATACCGCCTGTTTTTTATCGGGATTGTCTTCGCCGGGATTTTGTTCGTAGCTGTTCCTATCCTGCCCGTTTATCTGGCAACGCTGATGGGTGTTGGCCGGGGTGTCGACCTGGTCTTTTACTTGTTATTTACCGGATTCCTGCTCTTAATTGCCATATTATATCGCCGGTTGCTACAGCACGATATAATTTTGACGCAGATTATCCGGCAGAATGCCATCAAGAATTGCCGTAGGCTGGCAACCAATCCTGAGGTGAACGCTTAGGGAGAACCAGCGTGTTTAAAACAAACTTTTGACATACACGTCGCCGAAAAGCGTTTGCTCAAACGTTTGAGAGTTAATGTGTTCTTTGAACTCAGGCAACGGAATGAACGACGGCATCGCCATCCGCATACTTTCGCCGGGAGAATAATTGAACCGTACATCTGTTGCAAGAGAACTGAGCAAGTCGATGGCGGCAACAAGGTTGTTTTTGGCCTCAGGTACGGCATATTCGAGCGAAAGCATCGGAATTGGCTGCGTTAATCCCTGCAACACCTGCAATTCGAACCCTTCTACGTCAATCTTACAGAAAGACGGTACGCCATAGGCCGCAATCAGTTGGTCGAGCGTTGTTACCGGAACGGTCAGGGTTTCCGTCCATTTGTAACCAGCAAATCGGTCCTGCACAGTATCAATCCACTCTTCCGAAAAGCTCGATAAAGTGCTATTACTGCCGATGTGTATTGGTAACTCGCCCTCTTGGGCTCCCAGCCCTTTGGCTATAACCGTAATTCGATCCTTAAATCGGCGGGTTAAGCGCTCAACACAGGCGGGCTGCGGCTCAACGGCAACAACCCGTGCATTGAGCGCAAGAAAAATGGCCGTTCGATTCCCAATGTTAGCCCCTACATCGAAACATAAGTCGCCGGGATGGATTAGGGTTCCGTAAAACTTTTTCCGGCGACCAGCCATCATTCGGTCATAAAATGTATGCCAGTAAGGTGCAAGGGCCTGCCGAATCATAGAATATGAGCGTTAAGTTATACCGTAATCCAGTGAGAAGGCGCAACCGCAGGCTGAGTTAACCGGTTAACCGCAAACCACTGTTGAGGAGCCACAACAATACGATTCAGGTCAGGGTTCAGCCAGGCTCCCCACCAGCTAAATGAACTGTTGGCCACAATGGCATGGCGGCATAAACTCATCAGATACATGTCCTGCCAACTATCGACGCCTGTGTTGTGCTCAACAAAGATAGCCGGGCTAAGCAAAGCGCCCAATTCGCGTTTGACCCAGGCCTGATCATCGGAAAAGACAAAAAACTGAATATCAGAGGCTTGTTGATGCAGGTATTCGACCGCCCTGCGGTAGTAGGCTTCACCGCAAACGCCATGGTGCCGATTCGCCTTAGTATTGGTTATATAGTCGCCCCGGCGGATGTGGACAAACGTAGCGTTTGCAGATGAAAAAATTGTTTCGGCCATACGCAGAGTCAGATTGGAGAGCGGCTTTTTAACTGTCAGTTGTTGCCGAAGAGCTACTTCAACTGGTTTAAAATAACTTTCTGATTGCCAATAGCCGACACAAAAGGCATCTTCCAACTGGGTATCAGACTGGGTCAACGACGTTAAGGTTGCTGGTGCCGATTCGCGCAGCAGAACGGCCTGTTGACCAGGAAGCAGTGTTCGACTCAGGCAGCGCAGGGTATCATAAAGCGAGGAATCCAGTTGGTCAATCCCAAAAACACTCAATTCATACTGGCGGGGCGTATAGTTCCGCAGCCGGGCCAGCGTCCGGCTTTCCAGTAGATGACGTTCCAACCGGAGTTCGGTTTTGCGTTGTTGGGCAAGGCTGAACCCGAATGCATACTGAAATAACTGATTGCCTAGTCCACCCGCAAGAACAGAAATTACCATAACGCTAGGTCGGGGATAAGCAGGCTGCTTATTTGCGTTCAGCCAGAAAATTAACGGTTACGAATATTTCGAGAAACTCAGAGTACGCATCAATCCGGCGAAGGCCATTTCCAACAATCCGGTAGAGGGTGTAAGTAGGCGAAAGCAGGTTCCAGAAATCCCGAAAATAAGTGCGCGAGTCGATACTCGTTCCCCCAAATTCGAATTGAATAAATCGGATTCGCTGCTCCTTAATCATTCGCTGTGCCCCTTTCAAAACCGCCAGTTCATGCCCTTCTACGTCAATTTTCAATAAATCGATTTGCTGAATGTTCTGATTTTCCGAAAATCCATCGACCGTATTGAACGTAGCTACTTCGTGCTGGGCAAAGGATACGTTGATGTGCTGCAAATCTCGCTTATAAACCGAGGTCATGCCTGACTGTTCAGCGTCGGTGTACAGAGCCAGTTCACCAGCCTCATGACTCAGCCCGATGTTATGCTTTTTGACGTTTGGCTCAGGAATATTGGCGATCAATGTCTGATGGGTAACCTGCGACGGCTCAAAGCAGTGGATAATAGCTTTATCGCCAAACTCGTTTAGCAGCATACGGGCGTAGGTGCCTACATTGGCTCCCACATCGAAAATCATAGCCGGACCGGGTTGGCCTGCCGTTTTTTGTGCAACATGCCGAACCACGTGCCGCTCTCCGCTATCGTCGGTAAATGAGCCACCCCCATAATTCATAGCATAAATCGTAAACAAATACAGTTTTTCGTAAACCGGCTGTAGTAGCGTAATGCGAATTGGAGCTAGTAGCCATTGTAGAAATCGTTTCATAAGATCAGTCAATTCGTCGAGTCATCTCAAAAATTCCACAGCCATAACTACAGCCAAAATTACGTTGAGCGGCATCCGAACGGCAGTCAGCATCCTCTATGAATTGTTCATTGTCATCGATATATGAAAAACGCTCGATCGTATAATGTGGCTCAAACAAGGCCACAAGATAACCAACTGAAAACACGCGATGGGCATTATACACAATTCCCTGCGGGCCAATGGGCGACGAGAAATAGAACGTACCACCTGGCTTAATAATCTGTCGAATATTATCCAGAGCTTTAATATGGCCATTGGCGTCAATGGGGTCGCCATAACGACCGAGGCCAAAGTGTTCGATAGCGTGCAGGGCTGAAATGGAGTCGGTCGAGCGAATCAGGTCGGCGGGCAGGTTCATCAAATCGGCCTGCCGAAAGCTGACGTTGCGAATGGATCGGGTCAGGGGCCTGATGTCAATAATTTCGATGGGCCGGTAAGCCGCCACGTGCCCGACAAATCCGTCGATACGGGAGCCAATATCTACGTGTTTGATAGGGTTGTTTTTGAAAATGCGCTGGGCTACATACAAGTCCTGAAGAAAATAATGCTTTATCAGTTCACCGCTTTCTGCGTACCGGTCGAAAATAGCTGGATAATAACTGCGGATTGGGAAGTCGGAATGCCCGTTTAACTGTTTCTTCAGCGCAAAATAATCACTGACGTAGGCTGGTATGGCTTTCACGCCACCCCAAACGATTTGGGAGCCGATTTTAAGGATGCGTCCGATCATGGTTGATTAGGCATTAATTAACTGACGGGCCTTATTCATTGATTTGATAAGCATAGGTTCAGGAAACAGGTTAATGACCCATGTGATAGCCACTATTTTAAGCTGGTGTATCCAGGGGGGCGAGTAGCCAAACTCATGAACAAAAGCTTTTTTAATCGCTACATTACTGCGCCATTTGGTCCGCAGATTGGTGAATACGGTATTCGTCGTGTGAACCCGGTAAGCAGTCAACGTTTCGGGCAGATTATATACGCGATAACCTTCCTGAAGTAACCGGAACAAACTGTAATAATCGTTGAAGTGAGGAAACCGAATCTGGTATAAATCCTCACTCAGATCATTTCGATACATAATGGCGGGGTTCGCTATCGGGAAGCGAAGGTAAAACTCGTTGTAAATTTCCTCATGCGTGAGCGGGTACAGGCGGGTACCCGTAACTTGGCCTCTTTCGTTGATAAGCGTCAATTGACTACCCACCAGAAACACATCGGGATGGTCCATCAGATAGCCTGCCTGTTTAGCCAGCCGATCTGGTGTGGCAATGTCATCGGAATCGAGTTTGGCAATAAATTTCCCCTTTGCCTGCTTTGTCGCTATGTTACTGGCTACTTCGCCCCCGTAACCCAGCGGGTTTGGTTCATGCAATAACCGAATCCGGCTGTCGAGCCGGGCAAAATGAGATAGCAGGTCAGGTGTTCCATCGGTCGAGCCATTGTCCAGAATCAGCAGTTCAAAATTTGTGTATTCCTGCGCCAAAATACTTTCTATCGCTTCGGCAAGGAAGCGTTCGCCGTTATAAACCGGCATGATAACCGATATTAAAGGTAAGTCATTTTGATGCATCAGGGTAGAGTCGGCAATTATCGGGCCACAATATTGGTAACTTATACCGGAGTTTGCACCTTCTGCCGTAAATTTGAGTTTTCATTAAAACGAAAAGGTGGTCGATTCAGGCATGAAACTAAAGCTTCAACAAACAGACATATTTGAAGACCGTCATCACGGTCAGACTGACACGGCTCTGGCCGACATGCTCCAGACCATTGGGGCCGAAACCATCGACGAACTGATTGGTCAAACCGTACCCGACGCTATTCGACTGGCAACGCCACTGAACCTCCCCGCACCCAAGTCAGAAACCGCTTTTCTGACTGATTTTAAAAAGGTGGCCGGGCAAAATAAAATCTTTAAATCATACATCGGTACGGGGTATTACGATACGCTGACGCCAAACGTTATTCTTCGCAATATTCTCGAAAATCCAGCCTGGTACACGGCCTATACGCCTTATCAGGCCGAAATTGCCCAGGGACGGCTCGAAGCGCTGCTTAATTTTCAGACGGTCGTATCGGACCTGACGGGCATGGATCTGGCCAATGCATCCCTCCTCGACGAAGCCACCGCTGCCGCCGAAGCGATGCACATGCTGTTTGCCATGCGTCCGGCGCAAAAGAAAGCCGCGACGACATTTTTCGTTTCGGATCGGTGCCATCCCCAAACTATCGATGTACTGCTGACACGGGCCACGCCCATTGGTGTTACCATCCTGGTTGGCGACCACCGCACGGTTGATCTCACCAGTGGCCAGATCTTCGGCATGCTGCTGCAATACCCGGCTTCGGACGGTGAAGTATTCAACTACACCGATCTGATTGCTGCTGCTCATGAACTGAGCATTACGGTGGCTGTTGCTGCCGATTTGCTGGCGCTCACCTTGCTCACCTCACCCGGCGAAATGGGCGCTGATGTTGTGGTTGGCTCATCGCAACGGTTTGGCGTACCTATGGGCTACGGTGGTCCGCACGCGGCTTTCTTCGCAACCCGCGATGCCTTCAAACGGCAGATTCCGGGACGGATTATCGGTGTATCTCAGGATGCCGAGGGCAAACCTGCCCTGCGGATGGCGCTCCAGACGCGCGAGCAACACATTCGTCGGGAAAAAGCGACCTCGAACATCTGTACCGCACAGGTGCTGCTGGCCGTTATGGCCGGAAGCTATGCTGTTTATCACGGTCCACAACGGCTGCGCGCCATTGCGGAGCAGGTACATGCACTGACTAAGATTTTCGCAACGGCGCTTCGCTGGAACGGCTACGAGGTAAATACAGAAAATTACTTCGATACGGTTACGGTAAAGGTGCTGGACACCGAATCGCTGAAAAAATCGGCAAAGGCTGCTCAGATTAACCTGCGTTATTTTGACGATGAAGAGCACGTAGGCGTCTCGTTCGATGAAGCAAAATCATTACACGACGTAACCGAATTGCTGACTGTTTTCGGCATCAAAGCCGATATGGAGGCTATTCTGGAAAGTCTGGAAATTACCTGGCCTGAGCCACTCATCCGGCAGTCGGACTACCTCACGCATCCGGTATTCAATACGCACCATACGGAACACGAAATGCTGCGTTACCTAAAATCGCTGGAAGAAAAGGATCTTTCGCTGGTTCATTCGATGATTTCGCTCGGTAGCTGCACCATGAAACTGAACGCGACGGCCGAAATGATTCCGGTTACCTGGCCTGAACTGGGCAAACTGCATCCCTTCGCGCCGAAAGACCAAACGACCGGCTATCAGCAGATGTTTGCCGAACTAAATGCCTGGCTTTGCGAGATAACGGGCTTTGCCGCCATGTCGCTGCAACCAAACTCGGGCGCTCAGGGTGAATACGCCGGATTAATGGTTATTCGGGCGTATCACGAAAGTCGGGGCGATGCTCACCGGACTATTTCGCTTATCCCACAATCAGCGCATGGAACCAACCCCGCCAGCGCTGTTATGGCTGGTATGAAGGTGGTCATTGTCAAATGCGATGAGCGCGGCAACATTGACGTAGCTGACTTGAAGGCGAAAGCGGAGCAGTACAGCAATGACCTGTCGTGTCTGATGGTAACGTACCCATCGACACACGGGGTATTTGAAGAAAGCATCAAAGAAATCTGCTCCATCATTCACGAACATGGTGGGCAGGTCTACATGGATGGTGCGAACATGAACGCGCAGGTTGGTCTGACGTCACCAGCTACGATTGGTGCCGATGTGTGTCACCTGAATCTTCATAAAACATTCTGCATTCCGCATGGCGGGGGCGGGCCAGGCATGGGGCCAATTGGTGTCGCTCCGCAGTTGGTACCGTTCCTTCCCGGTCATGCCGTGGTGCACATTGGGGGCGATCAGGCCATTCATGCTGTTTCGGCGGCCCCCTACGGCTCGGCGAGTATCCTCACTATTTCGTATGCCTACATTGCGATGATGGGGGGCGAAGGATTAACGAATGCCACGAAACGAGCTATTCTGAACGCCAACTACATCAAAGCTCGTTTGGAAGGGCATTACGACACGTTGTATACAGGTACGAATGGTCGTTGCGCGCATGAAATGATTCTCGATTGCCGTCCGTTCAAAGCGACATCTGGCGTTGAAGTTGAAGACATCGCCAAACGATTGATGGATTATGGCTTCCATGCGCCAACTGTCTCGTTCCCAGTGGCTGGTACGCTGATGATCGAGCCAACAGAATCGGAATCAAAAGCTGAACTGGATCGCTTCTGCGAGGCCATGATTGCTATCCGAAATGAAATTCGCGAAATTGAAGCAGGAGACGCCGACCGGGCCAGCAATGTACTGAAATACGCGCCACACACCGCTACGGTTGCCTTGAGCGACAACTGGACGCGCCCGTACAGCCGCGAAAAAGCAGTGTATCCGTTGCCACAGGTGCGGGCTCGTAAGTTCTGGCCAAGTGTGAGTCGTATTGATTCGGCCTATGGTGACCGGAACCTGGTTTGTTCCTGCATTCCGACGGATGCCTATGCAACGGAAGTTGCTGAGGAAATGGGCGTGGGGCAACAAGCGTAAGAAACCTGTTCATAATTAAAACGGGTGAAAGCCCGTGCTTTGGAATCCTTAAAACAGATTCGTACAAAGCGCGGGTTTTCACCCGTTTTTACTGTGAAACAATCCTCAATAAAAACCAATTGTAATCGTTAAAAGTAAGACCCGCCCAAATTTGCATTATCTTGGGCGAGAATCAGCGATTTGCTTTTTTAGTCCTATGAAAACCAATACGTTATCTGTACTGCTCGTAGTGTTAGGTCTGGCCAGCGGACTAACGGGCTGCAATTCAGCCATGCAGGCGTATAAGAAAGGTGTCCGTCACTATGATGCTGGCGAATATAATCTGGCACTAACCCAGTTTCAGAAAGCAGCAAAGGGCGATATCGACCCGGCCCGCCTGAATTATTATACCGCTGAATCCTACCGCTTATCGAACCGGTTTGGTGAGGCCGTCCCCTTTTATCAGAAGGCCATTGAAGCGGGTACCAAAGAGCCCGACGCCCACTTCAATTACGCGTATGCCCTAAAATCGCAGGGAAACTATGCCGCAGCCCTGCAGCAGTTGCAGCAATACCTGGCCAATGCGCCAAAGACAGCCGCAAAAGCTACGCTCGACAAAGCCAAACGGGAAGTAGAAACGCTGAAGGCGATTGATGCTATTGCCCAGAACAAATCGCTCATCACGCTCCGCAACATGGGTAACCTGAACTCGCCGGGGGCTGAATTTGCACCAGTCGTTCGGGGTGAGGACTTGGTATTTACGGCCTCCCGGAAAGAGACTGTGTATAAGAACAATGGCCAGCCTATGCTGGGGTTATATAAAACGAAGCTAAGCAAAGCGTTGCCCGACCAGAAGCCCGACGAGACCGGAAATCCGGGTGGTGCTTCAGGTACGCCCGAGGTGTTCAGCAACAATGTCTTTCAGGGCGACGTGAACGAAGGGACACCGGCTTTCTCAAAAGATGGGAAAACCATGATCCTGGCGCGGGGTAACAATGGCAAACGGAAAGGTGGCCTCGATGTCGACTTGTACATTAGCCGCCTGGGCGACAACAACACCTGGAGCCAGCCACTGCGTTTGCCCATCAGTGATTCGCTGGCCTGGGACGGATCGCCCGCGTTTTCGGCCGATGGAAAAACGCTTTACTTTGCTTCAAATCGGGCCGGTGGTGCTGGTGGTATTGACCTGTATCGGACCAGTATTGATGCATCCGGCCGCTTCAGCCGTCCCGTCAACATGGGCCGCGATATCAATACGCCCGGCGACGAGATGTTTCCCTACGTAGCGCCCAATGCAAAATTATATTTTGCTTCGGATGGTCATCCGGGTTTAGGAAAATTAGACGTGTTCGTGGCTACGCGTTCAGGGGGCGTTACACGGGTTGAAAATATGGGACAGCCCATCAACTCGCCCGCCGATGACTTCGGCCTGATTTATACCGAAGCCACCAAAGGCTATATGGCCTCGAACCGGAGCGGAGGAAAAGGCGATGATGACATTTATTTCTTCCAGGAAGGCCCACCAACCGATACCACAACGATTATCGTGCAAACGCCACCACCGGCCAACGCTCCCAAAATCGTTCGCTATTTCATTGCTGGAACGGTTTTGGCCAATGAGACACCCACTGCCCCGCTCGATTCGGCACGCGTTCGGATTCTGGACGACGCAACGGGCCAGCCAATTGCCGAAGTCGTAACGGGTCAGCCCGGAACGTTTGGGAAATATCCATTAACAGAAGGCAAAGACTATACACTTCTGGCCGAACGAAAAGGTTACCTGACCCGCCGGGAGCCGTTTACGATGCAAGGTAGAAGCATTCCTGCCGTCTTCCTGACCAAACCGCAAACCGATACAACATTTACTGTCGATCTTTTGCTCGATCGGTCGCTGCTAAACAAAACGTTTGTTCTCGAAAACATTTACTACGATCTCGATAAATACAACATTCGATCGGATGCTGCGCCGGAGCTTGACAAAATCGTTGTGATTTTGAAAGACAACCCAACGCTCAAACTCGAACTTAGCTCACATACGGACGTTCGGGCGCCTGATGCATACAACATGAAGTTGTCGCAAAATCGAGCCAAAGCTGCGGTGGATTACATTGTGTCGCAGGGTATTTCGGCCGACCGGCTGGTGGCCAAAGGGTATGGCGAAACGCGGTTGGTCGTTAAAAATGCCAAGACCGAAGAGGAACACCAGCGCAACCGTCGGACAGAAATTAAAATTCTGGAGTTATAACGCTTCCCCTTCGGGAAACACTAGCTTGAAGGGCTTGGTTATCAATTGGTAACCAAGCCCTTTCGTTTTATGCAATCCGATAAACTACGTCAGTTCTTTGTCATGTTCAGCATCATCACGCTTATTGTGATGAATTACCTCTCCAACACGGGAGCTTTTGGGGGACAAACAAATAAGGTAATTTCCGACAAGTACCACACGCTGATTACGCCGGCGGGTTATGCCTTTTCGATTTGGGGAATCATTTTTCTAGGCCTGCTGGGTTTTGCCATTTACCAGGGCCTGAGCGCTCAACGAGAAAATCCCCGCTTCCGGGCGATTGGCTGGTGGGTAGTACTCAATGCGTTTGGGAATGCAGCCTGGAGCCCGCTTTTTAATAACGAGCGTATTGGCATTGCCTTGCTGGTTATTCTGGTGATGCTGTTCTCGCTGGTGGTCATTGAACAGCAACTGCTCGTTCGGCGTGGCTTACGGGGAGCTACAACGCCCCTGGTTGATACGGACCCGGACGCTACATTACCTGAATCTCCAGCTTCGGCAACGGAAACATGGCTGGCCCGGATTCCGTTTTCAATTTACTTCGGCTGGCTTACCGTGGCTACGATTTTAAACGTAACAGTGTTTTTAAAATCGACAGAGTTTAGTCTGATGGGCCTGAGCGAACAGTCATGGGCAATGGCCATACTCATCGTTGGACTGGTTGTAGGTGCAATCGTTTTCAACCGTTACCGGAGTGTGGCCTATATTCTGGTGTTTACCTGGGCTTACGTGGCGATTGCTGCCGAACAGAAGGGCTATAGCCAGGTTCAGTTAATTGCCGGAGCCGGAGCGATTGCTGCCGTGGGGCTGGCCATTTCGGGACTCATTTCGAAGAAGACGCCCGCCTATAGTTGAGAAACATTAAACGACATACCCCGCCCCTGAATCAGGGGCGGGGTATGTCGTTTAATGTTGTTATCAGTTTATACTAATCTTCCAGCACTGTGATGCTGTTGATTTTGTCACCCTGCTGAATCTGGTCGATTACGTCCAAACCGTCGACCACTTTGCCAAAAACCGTGTGGTTCCGGTCGAGGTGAGCGGTGTTCTGGCGGTTATGACAGATGAAAAACTGTGAACCGCCCGTATTACGCCCCCGGTGAGCCATGGATAAAACACCCCGATCGTGGTACTGATTCTCGCCAGTAAGTTCACAATCAATAGTATAGCCTGGTCCACCTGCGCCGGTACCCGTCGGATCGCCCCCCTGAATCATGAAATTTGGGATTACGCGGTGAAATTTAACCCCGTCATAAAAGCCCTTCTTGGCCAGGGTAATAAAGTTATCGACCGCCTTAGGAGCATCTTTCTCGAAAAACTCAATGAGCATTGTGCCCTTGTCGGTATTCATTTGTGCCTTTGGCATAACTGAAATCAATTTTGTTTAGCACAAAATTACGACGATTTCTGCTTTAACCTTACTACCAAACGGCGTTACTGTAAATGCACTACGAGCTTTCTATTTTCCTGCAAGGTGGTTGGACATTAGAGAGAATAGACCCAAATATGTATTTTAAAGAACCGAATAATTGATTATATAAACATTATGTTATAAAAAAGCCAAAATATATTAAATTGTAGACGCATTCTAGAGAATTAAAGCGGTTAATACTATACTCGTGCTGCTCCAATTACATTTTATGTCAATTTCCCTGTGTCTGTATGGACACAAGAGGCTAACACGAAGCTTATCTATACATTGGAGAAATACTTATTTATCGCCGAAAAAGGTCTACTGAATCATATATAATTAGCAATATAACAATCAGGTTGTTCATCAAACTACGCTGGCTCGCCAGTTATATGAATCATGAATCAACGTAATGGAAGTATAGATGTTTTTCGGTTTTTAGGCGCTTGTCTAGTTTTTTTATGTCACAGTATCTACTCAGAGTATCGCCCTACGCTGAGCTTATTGGGCGTGTTAGGACGATGGGTAGTCCCATTCTTTTTTATGGTTGCAGGCTATTATTTTCAGAAAAGCTATGCTGTCCGGCCGGTTCAGGCTTTTACTAAAACAATTAGAAATCTATTGTTTGTCACGCTGTTCGTCAACCTATTTTATTTACTGTTTACTTTACTTACTGAAGGAACGATCAAGCCCCTGATTACCTACTTTACATTATTAACGGGCGTTTATTTTCATCTGTGGTTTCTCACCTCCATGATGCTGGGTTATCTGGCGCTCTGGTTCCTGTTACATTTTAAATTAGACAAGTTGTTGCCTTTTGTGGTCGTGGTTAGTCTGCTGATTATCCTGATTTTCATACCTTACAACTCCCTGCTGGGCCTTGGACCTCACCCAATTTATGCCCGCTCTTTATTATCCGTTCCTTTTTTATGCATTGGGTTTTTAATTTCCAAGCATGCGTTAGATAGACATGTATCCAGACTGACTGCCTACATACTAATTGCCCTTGGTATTGGCCTTCAACTAGTTGAGGTGTCGTTCTTGTCAAGCTTTATGCCCAGCGCAGCCAAGGTAAACTTTCTCGCAGGCACCTTACCGCTTTCGGTTGGTATCTTTCTATTATCATTACGACTATCTATCTCTCCGGAGTATCCGCTTAGCTACTATGGCAGACGGTACTCCTTACCGCTTTATTTATACCACCCTGTTGTCAACCTTGTTTTCCATCGAATCTTCGCAAAATCAATCGTAACGGGCGGATTTTTTCATCTAATGAGCCCCTTAATTGGTCTGGGTATTTGCATGCTGCTAATGGTAGTCCTTGATAAATACGCGCCAGCTGTATTTCGAGCATTATGTGGTGATTTCAGTCGGCCTAAAGTTAGCGTAGAGGAAAAGTCGGCTAGGGTATCTTCTACACAATAAGGTAATAAGATGGGCTTGTTTGAGTAAGCCCAACCAGGCCCGATTACCCAGTGAAATCGTATTAATGAACAACAGGCCAGTCTACCACTGAAAGTTAATCCTCAAGCTCCTGTATTACACCGCACGCTTCTGCCGGTGTGAGTAATTTATTCTTCGAATAATTCAATTAGTGCAATTCATTTTTTAGAATAATACAACTAAATTGCCTAGTGTTAAATGGGTTTTGTTGGCGCACGAGCGGTGCTTTCTCGTTTTTACATATCTAGAATCGATGTAATTGCTGTTATTGGAAAGTAATACGCTTGAATGAGTTTGTGTTAATAAATCCCTTTTGTCTGTCCTGTCACTTTAGCCTACGTGGAAGCTCAACCGATTCCGTACTACGATAATTTGCCGGATTTTTTGAAGGCCGTCAAGTCGATTGACGCTACCAACCGCTGTTTTGGCATTTTCCCGTTTGAGCAGTTTGGTGGGCCGGGCGAAATAATTCCCCCTTTTCGAAGCAGTACCTATGTAGCCGCTCTGGTAACCGAAGGAACGGGGACCATTCACTTGGATGGAGTACCTTACCGCGTTCAGCCGGGTACGCTGTATTTTCTTCGTCCCTGGACAGTTCGATCCATTCACAAGGAAGATCAGTGGCACGGCTATGTGCTGATGTTTACAGCAGAATTCGTAACTAAACGGTCTATGCTGTCGGACCCCATGCATGAATATCCCTTTTACCGGAAGGGGGCTCAGCCGTTGATTCATATCAAGTCAGATGAGGCCAATGAACTAGCGCATCAGTTTGAACTCATTGTTACGGAAGCCAGCCATCCCACGCGCTCTAAATCGGATCGGCTGGATTTGATTTACCATTTACTTCAAGCATCTCTGATCAAAAGCCGACAGATTTACCGTCAGACGCTTTCGGCTATTGAGTACTCGCAGCCTGTATCGCTGGTTGAGCGGTTTCAGAGTTTGTTGCAGATGTACTATCTACCTGATCCTACGCGGGAATCGACGGTGCTGCTGACGGTCCATGAAGCCGCCAACCGACTGCACATACACCCGCACTACCTCAGCGATATACTCAAAAAGTATACGGGTAAAACAGCGCTGCAGCACATACGGGAGCGGACGGCGTTTGAAGCTCAGAATTTGATTCGGAATACGAACCTCACCGTAGCCGAAATAGGCTATCAGCTTCATTTTGATGATCCCTCCAATTTTACAAAATTCTTCAAGAGTATAACGGGTATAACCCCTCGTGCCTACCGCGAACAACACTATGCATTAGCCGCATAGAACAAGGATAACTGGTAATTTTTATATCCCAGGTTTTAGTATCTGCACTTTCTACCAGTGAATCTACAAAACATACCTGTTCTGCTGCCTGGCGTAGCCCTAATTTTGACCCGTTGCGTAAGTAGCCCTGATGCTTAACGCAGTAGCTGCTAATTACTTACTTGATTCATCATGTGGATTGTTCGCCTGGCACTTGAAAAGAAATATACCATCGCCGTGATGGCGCTGCTAATCATCATTATGGGCGGGCTGTCGGTCACACAAATGCCAACCGATATCTTTCCCCGGATCAATATCCCGGTTGTTTCTGTGATCTGGGGCTACAGTGGCCTTTCTACGAATGAAATGGAGAAGATGATCACGAACTTCTCCGAAACCTCCCTGATCAACAACGTTAGCGATATTCAGCGGCTCGAATCGCAAACGTATAATGGTACGGCTGTCCTAAAGATTTTCTTCCAGCCATCGGTTAAAATAGAAGAAGCGCTGGCGCAGGTTACAGCTATTTCGCAAACGATTCTGGTTCGGATGCCGCCTGGCACGCAGCCTCCTCTCATTGTTCGGTATAACGCGACTGATGTACCCGTACTGCAACTTGGTCTGTCATCCGATAGCCTGACCGAAGCCCAAATTACTGACTATGCTCAAACGCGGGTCCGGCCGCAGATTTCGACGGTGCCCGGAAGCCGTCTCTCCCAGGCTTTCGGCGGAAAAACCCGGCAGATTGCGGTCGATCTGGAGCCTGACCAACTGGTGGCGTACAACGTTACCCCCGAGGAAGTAACGAACGCCGTAGCAGCCCAGAACCTGACACTGCCTGGTGGTTCGTTGCGGCTGGCCGAACGAGAATACAACGTCCGTCTGAACTCCAAGCCGGATGTGATTACAACCCTCAACGATATTCCGATCAAGACGATTGGCAGTACGACCGTGCACATGCGCGATGTTGCCAACGTACACGATGGAGCTGCCGTGCAATCGAACATTGTTAAGCAGGATGGAAGTAAGGGCGTGCTGATGCGGATTGTGAAAACGGGTAACGCATCGACTACCCAGATCGTCGATAAAATCAAGAACCAGATTTTGCCGACCGTTCGGGCGGCTGCTCCATCAAACCTGCGTCTCGAAGCCTTGTTTGATCAGTCCGTTTTTGTGCGGGCGTCTATCAAAGGCGTATTGGTAGAAGGAATGATAGCTGCCCTACTCACAGCAGGCTTGATTTTACTGTTTCTGGGAAGTTGGCGCAGCACACTGATCGTTGCTATTTCGATTCCTTTGTCGATTCTGGCCTCGCTGATTGTGCTGTATCTGATGGGGGAGACACTCAACATTCAGACATTAGGCGGGCTGGCTCTCGCCATTGGTATCCTGGTTGATGATGCCACGGTGACGATCGAAAACATTCACCGGAATGAAGAGTTGGGTATGCCCTTGCGGCAGGCTATTCTGGAAGGAGCCCAACAGATTGCGACGCCAACGCTGGTATCGACGCTAACGATCTGTATCGTATTTACATCAGTTCTGTTTCTGGAAGGCCCGGCGCGATTTCTGTTTGGCCCACTCGCCGAAGCGGTGGTGTTTGCCATGCTGGCGTCTTATATACTCTCGCGGACACTGGTTCCTGCCCTGGCCGATCTGATGCTGAAAGGTGAGTCGCAGCATGGGCATGAGACGGCAAAACGGCCAAATGCCTTTGCGCGCTTTTATAACCGGTTTAACGAGGGTTTCGAGCGGTTTCAACTACGCTATATCCGGGCGTTGGAATGGGTACTCAACAACCGTCGGGTGGTGTTGGGTGTGTTTCTGGTAGTGATTGTTTTTACGGGCGTATTGTTGCCCTTTGTCGGGCGTGATTTCTTTCCGCAGGTCGATGGAGGGCAAATTCGATTGCATCTGCGCGCGCCAGCCGGAACAAGGCTTGAATCGTCGGAGCAGATAACGGCCCAAACCGCCGAGATTGTGCGGGAGGTGATTCCGGAAGAGGAAATAAGCTCGGTTATCAGCAACATTGGTCTGACGTCGGAACGCTATAACTTTTTCTTTTCCGATAACTCATCCGCCAGTTCGGCCGATGCAGAGTTGTTGATTTCTCTTGGTGAGGAGCGGTCGCATCCAACCGCGGACTATGTGCGGGAGTTGCGGGCCCGGTTGCGCGAAGAAATGCCCGATGTTACGTACTTTTTTCTGCCCGCCGATATTGTTAGCCAAATCCTGAACTTTGGTCTGACGGCCGCCATCGACGTGCAGGTGTCCGGCTTTGATCGGGCAAATAACCTGAAAGTTGCCCGCGAGCTGGAAACTAAAATCGCACAGGTGCCGGGCGCGGTGGATGTACACTTACACCAGGTACTGGATGCCCCCGAACTCTTCCTGAATGTTGATCGGGAACGCGCCGGGCAGTTTGGCCTGACGGAGCAACGGGTGGCCACCAACTTAAATATATCTTTAAGTGGAACCGGGCAAACCCGCCCCAACTTCTGGCCCGATCCGGTTAGTGGTTTTCCGTACATTATTGCCGTGCAGACGCCCCCTTACAAACTGGATTCCTACGACAAGTTGCTGCAGACACCGATTGCTGCGGGACAGGCCGATCGGGCTACCCCGCAACTGCTCAGCAACGTAATGACCATGAAGCGTACCACAGCGCCGGTCATCATCAATCGGGTCAATACTCAGCCGACTTACGACGTGTATGCATCAGTCGAAAAAACCGATTTGGGCTCTGTTGCCAAAGCGCTGGAAGAAATCACGGCTGAATACAAGACACAGCTGAAACCGGGTAATGTCGTCTCGATTCGGGGACAGGTCGAAAGCATGGAGAGCGCGTTTAGCCGACTGGGCCTGGGTATTGTTTTTGCGGCTTTACTGGTTTATCTGCTCATGGTCGTCAATTTTCAGTCGTTTCGTTATCCGTTCATCATCATTACGGCTTTGCCCGGCGCCTTGTGCGGCATGGTCTGGATGCTGTTTCTGACGGGAACAACTTTTAGCATTCCCTCGCTGATGGGCGCAATCATGAGCGTTGGTGTGGCCACGGCGAATAGTATTTTGCTGGTCAGTTTCGCTAAAGATCATTTGCCTGAAGTCGGTGGAAATGCCTACGAAGCGGCTCTCGAAGCGGGACGAACCCGGCTACGGCCAATCCTGATGACAGCTATTGCCATGATAATCGGTATGCTGCCCATGTCGTTGGGTCTGGGTGAAGGAGGGGAGCAAAACGCGCCATTGGGCCGCGCTGTTATTGGCGGTTTGCTGCTGGCTACGTTTACTACACTGTTATTCGTTCCCGTCGTCTTTAGCTATCTGGCCCGGAAGCCAAAACCTATGTAATTTTTTGTCATTCCGACGAAGGAAGAATCTTAAAGTTGCCTGACAGGAGAGTATAAGATTCCTCCTTCGTCGGAATGACAAAAACCAATATTATGAACTTGATTTATCATATCGTTTCAGCCGCCGACTGGGCAAGGCAGGAAAGCCAGCCCAGTTACGAAGCCACCAGCCTGCAGACAGAAGGGTTTATTCATCTGTCTACGAAAGAGCAGGTGGCCGGAACGTTAAGTCGCTATTATCAACACGTGCCTGACTTGCTGCTCCTGCACGTTGATACCGATAAGCTAACCAGTGATTTGCGCTATGAACTGGCCACGAATCAGGAACCATTCCCCCATTTGTACGGGCCACTCAATAAAGAGGCCGTCGTGCAGATAGACACCTTAACCGGTCAATCATCCTTATGAAAGCACTCCGTATACTCATTCCTTTGCTACTGCTTATCGCGGTGTTTGTCTTTTTCGGTGTACTGCCGCGCATCCGCAATACGCAGGAATTGAAAGCCGCTGTCTCGGAAGAAAAGAACCGTGATCCGATTGTGAACGCCGTGCCACTGAAGCACTCGTCCGATACAACCGGGCTGACCTTGCCGGGGCAAATTCAACCCTTTCGGCAGACACCTCTGTATGCGCGGACACAGGGTTTTTTGCGTCGCTGGTATGTCGATATTGGCGCGAAAGTAAAGCAGGGACAATTGCTGGCTACCATTGATGCGCCGGAACTTGATCAGGACATTGCCCGCGCTAAAGCCGACCAGCAACTGGCGCAGGTCAACCTGGACCGGTTGCAGAGCGTTCAACTGCCCGGTGCCATTGCACGGCAGGATATTGACACCCGCAAGTCGGCCGTGACCGTGGCGCAGGCCAATCTGGGTCGGCTCGAAGCGTTGAAAAACTTACAGCAGATCCGGGCACCCTTTAGTGGGATCATCACCAGCCGGACCGCTGAAAACGGAACCATTGTCTCGCCGGGCGTTGGACAACCGCTATTTA
Source organism: Spirosoma radiotolerans (assembly GCF_000974425.1). Lineage (NCBI taxonomy): Bacteria > Pseudomonadati > Bacteroidota > Cytophagia > Cytophagales > Cytophagaceae > Spirosoma > Spirosoma radiotolerans. Next base: position 6,425,300 of record NZ_CP010429.1, on the reverse strand, counting down.
CCTTGTCGGAAGTCGGGTCATTGCGCGTTTTTGTCGATGTGCCACAGACGTATTACCAATATATGAAAATTGGCATGCCTGCTACGGTCGTTATTCCTGAATTGAAAAATCAAGCGTTTAAGGGGACGGTTATGCATACGTCCGGGGCGTTGCGGAGCGATTCCCGAACATTATTGGCCGAAGTCGTTATTCCAAATCCGAAACAGGGGTTACCTTCGGGGCTGTATAGCCTGGTTAAGTTCGATATGATCAGCGCTCAGGCACCCGTTCTGATTCCGGCAAACGCCTTACAGATCACCGCCGAAGGGCCGCGTGTCGTGGTGGTTGATGCGGGTCAGCGCGTTCACTTTGTGCCGATTACGCTAGGACGCGACTATGGAACAACGCTTGAAGCCGTGAATGGTCTGACGGGCCAGGAACTTGTTGTTACAAATCCTAATGACCGGTTACGGGATGGTCAAAAAGTAAGATTTCGAAAGGCCGCAGCCGGCAAAACAATAGCTCAGCGATGATCAAATTTTTCAGTAGTGTTTTCTTTTTTAGTCTGTTCGTCGGCCAGGTCAATGCACAAACGGCTCCCCTGAATGCTCCAGGTGGCTCCGTTACGGTTCAACCCAGCGCTGGTCCTGCCAATGCACCGGGTACAGTGCAGCCACAGGGGCCTACTCCAGCCGGTAATGCCGTGCCGGGAGCAACCGTTACAGCTCTTGATCTAAGTCCAACCTTAACCGTTAGTGGTTTTCGTCGGTTTAGCGACCCCACGCTGGAATCGCTGATTCAATTGGGTTTGGATAATAGTCCTAACCTGCGGGCTGCCTTGAGCCGCCTGGAAGAGTCGCGGATTCGACTGCGAGTTGCCCAATCGTTTTTGTCACCCTCCCTGCGAAGCTCGGCCTTGGTAACAACCCAGAGTTTGTCTGAACGCCGACCGCTCTCTGTCGCCAATCAGTCGGATTTGCTGCCGCGTTTTCAGTTGAACACGTTTCAATTGCTGCCAATTGATGCCAGTTATGAACTGGATTTATTCAAACGCATCCGGGGTGGCATAACGGTCGCCAATTTACAGGCGCAGGCCAGTGATGCAGACTACCTTTCTTTCCGGCTCTCGCTGGCGTCTGATATTGCCCGGACGTACATGCTCATCCGGGGTAATGACGCTGAGCAAGCCGTTTTTCGTCGGAATATCCAATCGCGGGATACCACATTATCCATTCTTCGGGAACGCTTCCGGGTTGGGTTAATCAACCAGATCGATGTGCAACGGGCCGAAACCGATTATGCTGGTTTACAGGTTACGCTCAAAGGTCTGGAACGGGCTCGTGTCGAATTAGTGAACGGACTGGCTCAACTATGTGGTCAGGATCCCACTACATTTTCCATTCCGTCGGGTGCGTTGCCATCTACAGTGCCAACCTACCCCTACGCCAGCGTCACCGCCGACCAGCTTCAGCGCCGACCTGATCTAGTCCAGTATATCCGGCAGAATCAGGTGGCTGCAGCCCAGGTTATTCTCCAGCAAGCAAGCACGCAGCCACGGGTTACGCTTATTGGCTCTGGCGGTATTTTATCGGGTAAAATCGGCTCGTGGTTTACGCCCAGTGCAGCTACGTACATTGTAGGCGTCAATGCGTCCGTGCCGATTTACGAAGGCCATCGGGCCCGGCAAAACATTGCACTGGCCCGGCAGCAAACGCAAACAAATCAGCAAATTTATTTACAGGCTCTCCAACTGGCCCAGCGGGATGCAGAAACCGCGCTTGACAACCTGACACTGCTTCGTCAGCAGCTTGATTTACAGGCGCAAACACTGACGCTAGCTCGCCGGACGGAGCAATATAACCGTGAATTGTATGTCCGTGGACTGGCTACTTATCTGGAAGTACTCGATGCGCAACGAACCGTTTTGACGACAGAACAGCAGTTGGTACAGCTTCGTAGTCAGGAAGTTCAGTATGCCGTTGCTCTCCTTCGAACAATTGGGGGCGACTATTAGGTTGTATAGGGTGTAATCAATGTGTTGGTTTATTTTGTATACTATAGGTTTTATTTTTAAACTTTATGGATACTTTTAGTTGTGAAACAAAACTGGCACTTCGTAAATTAACTTTATAGTGGCATTTTTGTCATAAATTAGTCTAGCATCCATGAATCATACCTACGTTGTAATCATGGCGGGGGGCGTCGGAACGCGCTTCTGGCCTTTCAGTCGCACGAGTTATCCCAAGCAATTCCACGATGTGCTCGGTACGGGCCGAACCCTGTTGCAACAAACCGCTGATCGTTTCGATGGCGTTTGCCCTCCCGAAAATATTTATATCGTTACCAGTTCGCTTTACAAAGACCTTTGCCAGAAGCAGCTTCCGCAACTTTCTGACGATCAGGTATTGTGCGAGCCCATTGCGCGGAACACCGCTCCCTGTATTGCCTATGCCTGTTATAAAATTGCACAGCGCGACCCGCAAGCAAACATCGTTGTTGCTCCCGCCGACCATATTATTCTGAAGGAAGAAGAGTTTAAGCGAACAATCCAGTCGGCTCTTGATGCGACCAAAGATCAGGATATTCTGGTCACGCTAGGCATTCAGCCGAGCCGCCCGGACACGGGTTATGGCTACATTCAGTACATTACAGAGTCGGAAAATACCAACAAAAATTCGGCTCCACGGCGAGTAAAAACGTTTACGGAAAAACCACATCTTGAACTGGCGCAGCAGTTTGTTGAAAGCGGTGAATTCGTCTGGAATGCCGGTATTTTCGTCTGGAATGTACAATCCATCATCAAGGCGTTTGAAACCTATCTGCCCGAAATCGCCGAGATTTTTGCTGAGGGAAGCGACACCTATTATACGGAACGAGAAAAAGCTTTTGTCGATAAAGCGTACTCACTAACCGGTAGCATTTCCATCGACAACGGGGTGATGGAAAAAGCCGACAACGTTTATGTTGTGTTAAGTGATTTTGGCTGGTCGGATCTCGGTACCTGGAAATCGCTTTACGAGGTATCCGATAAAAACGATGACCTCAATGTGATCGACGGGCATATTATGTTATACGATACTAAAAACTGCATCATTAAAACGCCGAAAGATCGGTTAGTGGTTGTCAATGGTCTGGACGGTTACATTGTGGCCGAGTATGATAACGTACTGATGATCTGTCGGAAAGAAGAAGAGCAAAAAGTGAAGAGCTTTGTGGCCGATGCCAAAGAAAGAGGCATGGAGTTTGTTTAGACCTTTTTTATCGGCTTCTGTTTATGGCTCCGGCTACCCAATCCGATCATCGGGTTGAGCAGCCGGAGTTGCTATAAAAGACAGACTCCGTTCAACGAACGAAGCAATGGTGAAAGCCTTGTGTTCGTTAAGCTAACGAACAGCTACTTACCTCGTGAAAAAAACACTCTACCTTAGTTTGGCTCTGCTACTGGCGAGCCTTCTTATCGACTGTAAGGATACGGCGACCAGTTTCTCTCCGGGACCGGGCGATTCCCGTATTACGGGCACCTGGCGGTTGGTAGAGCGTTACTTCTCCAAAGATTCGGTTAAATCGGTCCTTACCGAAGTCCTCGTTACCCAGCACGATACTGTTTCCGTGACGGTAGGCGGTCAGGTCATTAAGAAGGATTCACTCATAACCGAGAAGGATACCGTCTTTGTCAAACGCGACACATCGTTCTATACCACAAAATATTATACACCCACGCCCGCCCAGACCCTTACCTTCGGTGCCGATGGCCAGCTAACGCACAGTGGGAGCGAGATGACGTATTATGCGCCAATCAAGTATTATCGGGTCGATGCAACCTATCCCGACAGCCTTTTCATTAACTTTTTCATTAATACCAACCGGGCTACAATTCCCTTTCAGCAGCGGATGGTGGTGCAGCAGGATATGCTGATGCTACTGACAAACTGCAACCAGGCACAACCTTGCTATTCGAAATTCGTGCGGGTTAAATGAGGAAAGCTGCGGATTTGACTGCATTTTTGATCTTACGATCATCAAACGTCTTTCTGTAGATATGGGTTTAGCACAAGGTAAAGCTGTAGTTCTGATTCTGAATTTTCTTTGTTTATTGACGCATTGGCAATCGGTGTCTGCTCAACCCCGGCTGACAATGCCTCAATTACGTAAACAAATAGAGCAGGAGTTGAGCAAACAACCCGGCGTTTTTGCGGTGGCCTTCAGGGATTTAGCCACGGGAAACGAATTGCTCGTTCGAGAGCGGGACGTGTTTCATGCGGCCAGTACCATGAAAACGCCCGTTATGATCGAAGTTTACAAACAGGCTGCTCAACATAAACTGGCGCTGTCGGATTCCCTGACAATCAAGACCGAGTTCAAAAGCATTGTCGATGGGAGCACCTACAGCCTGCATGCTACCGAAGACAGCGATACAAACATCTACAAAGCCATTGGGACGAAGCGTACACTGGAAGCCCTGGTGTATGACATGATTATCGTGAGCAGCAATCTGGCTACAAACATGGTCATTGAGCGGGTCGGGGCGCAAAACGTAACCCAAACCATGCGCGACCTGGGGGCTAAGGACATTCAGGTAAGGCGGGGTGTAGAAGATAGCAAAGCGTTTGCACAGGGGCTTAACAATACGGTAACGGCTTATGATTTGATGGTGATTTTTGAGAAGATCGCCATCGGGAAAGCGGTGAACCCGCAGGCCTCAAATGCCATGATTAAGACGTTGCTCGATCAGAAATTCAACGATGCTATTCCAGGGAAGCTACCCCGCGATGTGAAGGTAGCTCATAAAACAGGCTCAATCGCTGGCGTCCGGCACGATTCCGGCATCGTTTTCCTGCCCGATGGCCGAAAATATGTTCTGGTACTTTTATCGAAAGACATCAAAGATGACAAGGCTACAGTAGCTACGATGGCTACCGTGTCGGAATTGATTTATACCTACGTTAAGCAGGGATAGTGTACCCACGGCTTCAATATACCTTCGCCAGCGCCCGCACCGGAAATGTGCCGACTCCTCTGAACTTGGGGGGTGTAGCACTGAAGGTAAAGCCTGTTGTTGGTAGCAGTTCCAGATTGCACAGGTGTTCAACAATCAATATATCTGCGCCTAATAATGTCGTGTGTACCGGACGACTTTTGCCTGTTGTATCATCAATGTTGTGCGAATCGATGCCCACTAGTTTGGCGCCACAGTCCCGTAAATACAAAGCGGCATCGGCAGTCAAAAACGGATGATGTTCGTAGTAGGCTTCTGTATTCCAGAAGTCAGCCCAGCCAGTATGGATCAGAACGGCCCGGTTTCGGATTTCGTACTGTTGCAGATGCTTTTCCGTAATTGCCAGTGTATCTGTGTGTGGTACATGAATGACGGTTCCTTCCAGATCGGTGAAGGCGTCAAGGCTAACCTCCGACAAATCCTTTCCTTGTTCGTACCGATGAAAGGGGCAATCCAGGTAGGTGCCGGTATTGGTTACCATCTCAATTTTGCCAATCTGAAACTCCGTTCCCGCTTCATAAAGTTGACGCGAGTTTTCCCGGCTTAGGTAATCACAGACGATGGGAGCGGGTAAGCCTTTATAGGTGATAAGCCCGTTTTCAATTATATGGCTCAGGTCAATCAGCTTACTGCGTTGGCCGGACGATGATGCTACCGGCTTTCGCTTATGCGCTTCGGTAATGATTTTTTTGTTGAAAATACGGGTTTGTCCAACCATTAGCAGGCGTAAATCGGCGATGACATAGTCGGCTAATGCCTGGTCAGAAATGTCTTCACCGTCAATATCCAGCCGGAAGTCCTGACCAGTCAAACTGCCGCCATTCGTAAAATAAAACTCAAAATCGAATCGAACCCGCTTCTGCATTTTTTGTCTGAGGTAGAACTTGGTTATAGAAAAAGGCGTAAAACCGCTGGACTGATTTACTCGAAGTAATAAGCCGCCTGAATACCTGTCTTTTTCATTGCAAATCAATGAGCCTGTTCCTACCAATTAATTTAATCCGCAGCTGTATTCCAACCCTGGGCACGAATTGGTGTCTGCTGCCCGGCCTTAGTGGCCAACACGATTTGTGATGGCGTATCGGTCAAATAGCCAATGGCGGTGATTCGAGCGTTCGTGGCTAGTTTTTCGAATTCCTGCGGCCGAACGGTAAACAGGAGTTCGTAATCTTCGCCCCCGTTTAAAGCTGCCGTAATGGGGCTGATTTTAAACTCGTCAGCGGCCAGATGCGTCTGGTCATCGATGGGTATATTTTCGTCAAAAATTACCGCTCCGGTCCCGGATTGGTGGCAAATGTGAAGTAGTTCAGAAGCCAGACCGTCCGAAATGTCGATCATCGCCGTCGGGCGTATACCAAGGTCACGAAGTTCGTGAACCATGTCCGTGCGGGCGTCGGGCCGGAGTTGACGCTGGACCAGGTAAGCCCGCTCTTCGGAAAGATTAGGCTGCATATTGGGATCGGCCAGATATACTTGTTTCTCTCGTTCCAGCAGTTGCAGACCAAGATAGGCTGCGCCTAAATCGCCGGTAACACACACAACATCGTTGGCTTTGGCGGTGTTGCGATAGGTGATCAACTCTTTCGGGACCTTACCCACGACGGATACCGAAATAATTAACCCTGACCGGGATGCGGTTGTATCACCACCCACCAAATCGACATTATACGCGTCACAGGCTGCCCGGATGCCTTCATATAATTCATCGATGGCTTCTACCGGAAACCGACTGCTTAGGGCAATGCTAACGGTGATCTGAATGGGTAGTCCATTCATGGCTGCAATATCCGAAACGCCATACGTGACAGCCTTATAGCCCAGGTGTTTCAAGGGAACATACGTCAGATCAAAATGAATGCCCTCAACCAGCATATCGGTAGAGAGCAAACCGTAATCCGTTTCCCAATCGAACACAGCGGCATCATCGCCAATACCCCGAATCGTTTCTGTATGCGTTGGTGCCGTTGTGGCCTGCCGAATACGCTCGATCAGGCCAATTTCGCCAAGTTTATTTAGGTCAGTCATTATCACTCTAAGTAATTAATAAGCATTGGGCAAATTTATTAACCACGTCGGACCGCCGAAGCAGAGGCACGGAGATTAAAACAGCTAAAAACGATAGTTTACAGCTCTGTGTTCTCCATGCCTCCGCTTCGGCGGTCCGACGTGGTTAAATTAATCTTATAGAACCAAAAAGCCGCTCCGATTGACATACGGAACGGCTTTCAGGTTGAATTGGTTTACAGAAGCCTTACGGATTCGTCAGCGTGTAATCATTTAAGGTACCGCCGGTTTTCTGGCTTGTGGTTGTGCGCGACAAACTCAGGTTGTTGTCATCAATTGAGTTAATGGTAAACTCAATGGTGCCGGTAGTAAGACCAGTCGGTACTGGGTTCAGGTCAGTCAGTACAAGGCGATTATCGGTTGGAAGCGAGTATTTCCCCACGAATGTGTTCCCGTCGAACTCTGTGTATTTTACGGTTGGAGCCTGACTCAAATCCAGTTTGAACGATGTGTAATTACGAACATTGGAGGCTCCCCCTTTGGTGTAGACCGTTATTTTGTTCTCGTCTACTTTACTGGCCGTCCAGATTTTGGCAATACGTTCTGAAACGGGGGCTGGCTTGTTGCCACTACAGCCCATAAGGGCACCCAAAAAAACTAAAAGTGAAAGAAAAGCGATGTGATGAGTCTTTCTCATGGTTAAACAAATGCAGTAGGAACAGAAGTGGCTAAGTTACGCTAATTTTGTCGTTACTAACAAAAGCGATACTTAATAATTATCCTTCTTTGACTGATCGGATACGATGCCCGTAAATAATCCATCACTTCCTGTATACACCCGTTCACAATTAGCCCTCCGTAATGGCCAGGACCGTGATGAAATCTGGTGTGCTTATGAAGGAGTCATTTACGACCTGTCGGCGTCCCGGCTCTGGCGCAATGGTAAACACTATGAACATTGGGCTGGTCAGGATCTCACCGATGAGCTCAGTGATGCTCCGCATACCAACGGCGTTTTTGCCCGGTTTTCTGCCGTTGGGAAATTAGTTTAGGGCTATCCCAGATCGTAATCCGTACTATATTTTATGTTTTTAATTGCTGATAGTGGATCGACAAAAACCGACTGGCGTCTTGTCGATACAAATACGGGTCATTCCCTTGCTATTCAAACGGATGGCTTCAATCCATATTATCAAAACGCCCAACAAATAGCGGCAACATTGCAGGCACAATTACTGCCGCATCTGAAGCAGGCCAGCTTAACCAAAGTGTTCTACTACGGAACCGGCTGCACAGGCCCGTCGGTCAATTACATCATAGCCGATGCCCTGCACCTGGTGTTGCCGGGCTTACAGCTTGTTGAGGTCAATAGCGACATGCTTGGTGCCGCCAGAGCGGCCATGGGCCATCAGTCGGGTATCGTGTGTATTCTGGGAACAGGAGCCAATGCCTGCTGTTATGATGGGACTACTACTATTTGCGGGATTCAGTCGCTGGGCTTCTGGCTTGGTGACGAAGGGAGTGGGGGGTATCTTGGCAAAACACTGGTTCGCGATTTTTTTCAGGACCGCCTGCCCGCTGAACTTCAGGAGGCCTTTCAGAATCAATACGCCCTCGACCGCCCAACATTGCTGGAAAACGCTTACCAAAAGCCGTTTCCTAACCGCTATTTTGCTTCATTTACGCCCTTTTTGTTCACTCATTTAACTCATCCCTACATCGCCCAGTTGGTTACCGATGCGTTTGTTTTATTCCTGACAACGTACGTTAAGCGCTTTCCGGAAGCGAGCCAGTGGCCGGTTCACTTTGTCGGGTCTATTGCCTACTATTTTTCTGATTTGCTGCAACAGGCGGTAAAACAAACCGGTTTAACAATGGGTCGTAGTATTAAAGCCCCTGCTGATGAGTTAGTTGATTTTCATAAAAATGGGTAAGTTCCCAGTGTTCACTTGTACCTTTGTCGGAAAGAAGTCAATTAAATAAAACGGGGACTAACGAAAACAGAGCCGCTACAGCGGACATAATCTGCCGGTCGCGTAGGTCTGCTCGATTGGTTCGCCCGGTAGTGAAAGACAACCTGAATAGTAATGGCAAATCGGTATTTTTTAAAAGTAAAAGACGTCAATCGGGAAACGAGCGACGCGGTAACCATAAGTTTCTGGCATCCCATCAGCGAGGAAATTCGCTACCAGCCGGGCCAATTTCTGACATTTCTGCTCAACATAAACGGTCAAAAAGTTCGTCGATCTTATTCCATGGCCTCATCGCCCCATGTCGATGTGTCTTTATCGGTATCTGTAAAGCGTGTACCGGGTGGACTGGCGTCCAATTATCTCCTCGACCGCATTAAGCCGGGCGACATTCTTGAAACGCTGGAGCCAATGGGCACATTTGTGCCAAAACTCGATCCGCAAAGCCGCCGGACTATTGTCTTGATTGGCGCGGGTAGTGGCATTACACCCCTGTTTTCGATGGCTAAATCGGCCCTTCACGTGGAGCCAAACAGCCGCGTGTGGCTTATTTACGGCAACCGCAACGAGGAGTCAATTATTTATAAAGCCCATCTGGACGCCATGGAGCAGGCCTACGGCAAGTCGCGCTTTCAGGTAACCCACGTGCTGAGTCAGCCATCGGCTGGCTGGGCAGGAGCCGAAGGGCGCTTAAACCAGCACACGCTTACCCGATTATTCGATCAGTTGCCTAAAGCCGATCTTCAGAATGCGAGCTTTTACCTCTGCGGTCCCGATGGTATGATGGCCGAAGCCCGTTCGGCCTTGTCGCTGGTCGGTGTTTCGGCGGAGCGTGTCCATAAGGAAAGCTACGCGACGGCGCCTGTTGCGGCTGGTGAAGTTGTGGAGGAACCACTAACTGCGGGCGATAGTGGTTCGCCTGAAGTGACGGTACTGTATGAGGGCAGCGAGTATAAATTTGCCGTGGCGCCCCATCAAACCATTCTGGAAGCTGCTTTGGATCTGGATATTGATCTGCCCTATTCGTGTCAGGCGGGCATGTGTACCGCTTGCCTGGGCAAATGCATTTCGGGAAAAGTTAAACTGGACGAAGAAGACGGCCTTTCGGAATCAGAATTAAAAGCCGGATATGTACTTACTTGCGTGGCACACCCCGTTGGCCGCGATGTCGTGATTGAAATCGACTAATTATAAGGTTTGTCCGTGGTCCGTGTCCTCACGGACCACACAAGCGCCAGCCAAGTCTATAGGCCGTGAGGACACGGTCCCGTAGACACAATACATAAGAATATCGTACCAAGTAGGCAGGAAGCCATCAGCTTCCTGCCTACTTGTTTTTATTTAGTGAACTACGGCCGTTCGGGGACTGGTGGCAGCGCGGGCTTCGGAGTTGCCATTCTTCGGCCTCGTATGGAAGTTGCCGGGACCGCAGGTGTTGGTGCCAGTGCGGGAGCCGCCGGGGCTGGCTTTGGAGCGGGTATTGCACGCACTGATGCCGCTGGGGGGATGGGGGCGGCTGGTGCAATGACTCCCCGTGGAGTATGGATGTTGGCCTTCGGTGGTTCCGGGGTTTCAAGTGCTTCAGGCGTTAATCGGATTATCTGTTCTTCATTTATTCGGATAGAGTCTCTTAATCGTCTCAATCGCTTAAACGTTTTAGACAAACTGTCTGAATACGGGTTAATCTCCTTGTAGGTAAATTCATTCAGTCGTTTACGGGCTTCTGATAGATTACGTTCGGCAGTGGCCATTTCCGCTAAAAGCGCATCGTTGAGCGTACGGAAGTCGGCTCTGGAAGCTTGTTTTTGCAAGTATGCCATCTCCTCCTGTAATTTACGCTGCTCCAGATACAGGCGTTGGCGCTGATTTGAAGGTTCCCTCATTTTCGCAATGTAATCTTCCATCGCCTTTTCGTTCGCAGTTAACTGGCTATGTAATTGATCGTATTTAAGCTTGAGGTCCAAGAACTTGTTATGGAATTCTTCGGGAAGAGAATCCGTATCAAGCAGACGCTGATTGAGCTTATCGTGAGAGTCGGACAGAGCGTTTAAGGTCGGTAACGATGCAAATGCATTATTGATGATCGAATCATAATCCACCTTAGCCAATCCCTCCACAGTTCCATCTGGACTAAGGGGGACGTTTTTCAAGGCTGATGCGACAATGTTGCTGTAGTCAATGTGGCTTAAGCCTTCTGCTAATGCCTCCATGCCTTCCTGATGGCCCTGATTCGTTTCTATTATGGTGAGCAGAATATCCCGATCAGGTTGTTTTACAGCATCAAGCGAAAGTTGGCCTGACATAACCAGGTCGAATTGCTTTTGCAATCGGGCAATGCGGCTGGCTGGTAGTTTCTGGCCTTTCCAGATAATGTAATCGACCTTTTTGTTGTCGATCATGCTAAACTCACTCCCATTGCCAGTCTTGTGCCGACGGGTTGACGGTGATGAACTCTTGGTGGGCTTGGGCTGATTCTGTTTTTGCATTGCATAAACGGATATGCTCATCAACAGAATCGTTGCCAGAGTTAAACCGGCCAAACTGCCGTTGGAAACGAACGGACGGGTTGGAACACCCAGCATTCGTTGAACCCGGTGTAGTAACTGTTGCCGGTTGGTTGTTAGGGCCATGGCCAGCGCCGGAGCTGAGGGTGCCGGAGTTAGCCGGAGTTCTTCGACATGCGCCAGAGCCTGCGCCAGAATGCGACCGTCGCCACCGCAGGCCTGCACCGCCAGATCGTCACAGCAATGTTCGCGTTCTTCCCGCACCCGCGCCGACAGCCACCATAGAGCCGGGTGGAAGAAGTAAAGTACTTCTACTACCGATTGAAGCAGGTTAACGGCGTAATCATGGCGTTTGATGTGCGCCAATTCATGCGCTAAAACGGCTTCTATTTCGCGCGATGTGAGGTTGGTAACCAGGCCAACTGGCAGTAGCAGAACAGGCTTCAGGACACCAACGACCATAGGAACGGTAGTGCGAGCTGATTCCCGTACCTGAACGACGATCTTGATAGCCAGCGTCGACCGAATGCGGTTGGCGAGTTGCAGACATATGGACGCAGCGGGTTGGGTAGCAGTTTGGGTGAGTCGTTGTAAGTATAGCCAGCCACCAGCCAGCCGTAGTCCGAAAAGGGCTACGCCAATCAGATACATGAGCACAAACTGGCCCAGGTGGTTCGCCAAAAACAACTGCATTTGCTGATGCCAGGGTAATGTTTGTGCAACAGACTGCCAGCGAACGGGCAGTGCCTGAACCGTCATCATCACAGACGTCGAGGAGTGGATCGTAGCTACCGGCGTATAGCACCAGATAAACGTAGCGGTCGAAACCAGCAACTGGCTGAGCAGCGTAAACGTGCCGATTCGGTAGCGCAGGGCGCTCGACCGGCTCCGCAGCAGATGTAAGGCCACCGCTGCGGGTAGTACCAACGCAAACCCTTGCCAGACCGCGTGAAGCAGGGTCCAGCCAAGCGCGTCGGCAACCGGACTTGATAGAAAATTGAACGAGTTCATAAACGTGTTGTCTGTTGGTTTAGCAAATCAAAGTGTGGTTTCCACGGATGATCGATCAGTTAGGTAAATCAGGGAAGATCCTACGAATCGCGGTCAAGATCGTTTAGTAGTCTTTTTATTTCGTCCAGCTCCTGACGCGATGCTTTATGATGCCCCAACACCTGCATGATCAGTTTCGACGCTGATCCGCGAAAGGCCGTTTCCACAAAGCGATCAACCAGCCCCCGTTGGGTATCTTCTTCGCTGACAAGGGCTGCATACGTGTGTGAGCGGGCGTCTTCCTCGCGTGATAAGAACCCCTTTTCATGCATAATCTGCATCAGTTTCAAGGCTGTTGTGTACCCAATGTCGCGGCTTTGGCTCAGTTTCTCATGTACTTGCCGCACGGTGCTGGGACCGTTTGCCCAGAGTACATGCAGGATTTCCAGTTCAGAGTCGGTTGGCTTCATATCTATCTACGAATAATTTCGTAGTAAACATATACGAACGTTTTCGTAGTTGCAAGTTTATGAACAAAAAAGTTTCATAATGACTTACAGTAACGTAGCTTTTGACCCATATAAACCCCGTAAAACGTAAGCTAAAATCTAGCCACGCTACGTAACAATACTTATGACAGCAAATCAAACCCTAAACCTGCCGGCCCGGCCAACACGCTCATTCATTGGGGAAACCATTGAACTAAGCAGTTGGGATGATGTAAAGCCGCTTTATGAAGAACTGCTGGATCGCTCGATTGACAATGCCGAAGAACTGAAACAATGGCTGATTGACCGGAGCGAACTGGAGTCGTACTTATCCGAAAATTTTGCGTGGCGGTACATTCGCATGACTTGCGATACCGCCAATGAAGATTTGGTGGATAAACTGAATTTCTTCATTTCAGACATTCAGCCACCCATGACGACCTATGGAAACGAGCTGGACCTGAAAGCCGTGAACAGCCCGTTCCTAAGCCAGCTAACCGACGATGGCTACGATGTAATGGTGCGGGGAATGAAGAAGGCTATTGAGATTTACCGAGATGAAAATGTCCCGCTCCAAACCGAACTTCAGACCGAAGAGCGCAAATACGGAGCAATCGTTGGGGCGATGACTGTAACGATTGACGGCCGCGAAATGACCCTTCCCGAAGCCAGTGACCGACTTCAATCGACGGACCGGGCTGTGCGGGAGGAGGCTTGGCGCAAAATCTGGGAACGGCGTTATCAGGATCATGAGGAGCTTGATCAGCTTTTCGACCGGTTGCGCGATCTGCGAAATCAAATTGCTCTGAATGCTGGCTTCGATAACTTTCGCGATTACGCGTTTGCGGCTCTGGGTCGATTCGATTATAGTCCGCAGGACTGCTTTGATTTTCATAACTCCGTAGCGCAGGCCGTTGTGCCCTTCGTGAACAAGCTCGCCGAAGAACGCAAACTAAAGTTACAGGCGTCTGATCCTTCAGTTGACCCGCTCCGGCCCTGGGACGCCAAGGTCGATTTAGAAGGTCGCGCGCCGTTGAAACCGTTCTCGACCGGAAGCGAACTCCTCGAAAAAGCAATCGAGTGTTTTGATCGGCTTGATCGTGAACTAGGTGACGACCTGCGCATCATGCGCGCCATGGGTCACCTTGATCTGGAGTCGCGAAAAGGGAAAGCACCGGGCGGATACAACTACCCACTCGAAGAAATTGGAGTGCCGTTCATTTTCATGAATGCTACGTCAAGCCTGCGTGATCTGGTCACGATGGTACACGAAGGTGGCCATGCCGTTCACTCGTTTCTCACGCGTGATCTGTCATTGAAAGCCTTTCGGAATCCGCCCATGGAAGTTGCTGAATTAGCGTCTATGAGTATGGAGTTATTATCGATGGATCATTGGGATGTATTTTTTGATAATCCGGATGAACTGCGTCGCGCCAAACTTCAGCACCTCGAATCCATCATTGAGACGCTGCCCTGGGTAGCCACGATTGACAAGTTTCAGCACTGGATTTATGAGAACCCGACGCATACGGACGCTGAACGAGGTGAAAACTGGGTCCGGATTTACAATCAGTTTGCCGATACGGTTACCAGTTGGGACGGCTTTGCGTTTTACCAGGAATACATCTGGCAGCGGCAGTTACACCTGTATGAAGTGCCATTTTACTACATCGAATATGGTATTGCCCAATTAGGTGCCATTGGCGTGTGGCGCAATTACCGGCGCGACCCAAAGGCGGGTTTGGCCGGCTACAAGAGTGCGTTAAGTCTGGGTTATAAAGCGCCCATTCGGGAGATATATGCAGCCGCCGATGTGCCATTCGACTTTTCCTATGAGCATATCCAGGAGTTAATAGGTTTTGTCTGGTCAGAAATTGAACGCCTGAAGAACCCGGCCCACTGAGTGATCGTATCGGTGATTCCACCAGCCTGGACAAGAGTCTATTCGTTAGAGCTTGCCAAACCGGTCGAAAAAATAAACGTATCCTATCTCAGCGCGGTAAGAACTGAGTATTCTTGTTTGGAAACCTAAGTGGTCTAACCTATTTTTGCCGAATCAATTCGTAATCAAGTGGCTATGAAACGCGTACTAAGCATAGGTTTGTTGGCTGTAGCGGCCTTATCGCTGACATCCTGCGACTATCAAAAATATAACTCAATCCGTCAAAAGGATTTCCGGGCCGACGACTATCGGGCTGGCTATCGGGCGGGTGACCCAGAAGTATATGGCGCTGGTAGAGACTCGGCGGCTGTGCAGACAAAATACAAATACACGCCTAATCCAGATCTAGATGCCCGGACGCAGAAGATCCGTCAAAAACTATTTGGAGCTGGTACAATAGGTCAGGGTGCCTAATTTTCCTGATCACTCAATTGACATAACGACAGCGATGGATTGGCGAATAGACGCTGATTCCATCGCTGTCGTTTTTCCGCTTGCTAAATTGCATCCTCTGTTTGCTTAAATAGGACAATAAAGGGAATGTAAGTCTGGATTTTTGCGTTACTTTGTTCAGTCAAATTCTTGAAAAATAGAATTTTTTGAATAGGGAACTTTCACTACGACCTGAAAACGATATGAAAATTGCATTAGTTACGGGATCTGCCGGTTTGATCGGTAGCGAAGCGGTGGCCTTCTTCGCGGATAAATTTGATTTAGTTGTTGGTATAGACAACAATATGCGGCAGTACTTCTTTGGCGCCGATGGCTCAACAGAATGGAACCGCAACCGCCTGGCCCAAGCGTATACCAATTACCAGCACCGGTCCGCCGATATTCGGGAAGTAGCTCAACTGGAAACAATTTTCCAGGAATTCGGCACCGATATTAAACTGGTGTTACATACGGCCGCTCAACCCAGCCACGACTGGGCCGCCCGTGAGCCATTTACCGACTTTGGCGTTAATGCTGTTGGGACCCTCAACATGCTGGAGATGACCCGCCTGCACTGTCCCGAGGCTGTGTTTATTTTTACATCGACGAATAAAGTATACGGTGACAACCCTAACTTTTTGCCGCTTATCGAAACCGAAACACGCTGGGAAATTGATCACGACCATCCCTATTTCGAAAACGGGATCGATGAACACATGAGCCTCGACCATACCAAACACTCGGTTTTTGGTGCATCGAAAGTAGCAGCCGATATCATGGTGCAGGAATATGGTCGGTATTTTGGAATGAATACCGGTGTGTTCCGGGGTGGCTGTTTAACCGGCCCAAATCACTCCGGCGCCCAGTTGCATGGATTTCTGTCGTATTTGATGAAATGCGCCATTACCGGAAATCAGTATACCATCTTTGGCTATAAAGGCAAGCAGGTTCGGGACAACATCCATAGCTGGGATCTCGTGAATATGTTCTGGCATTTTTACCAGAACCCGCGTCCGGGCGAAGTCTACAATGCAGGCGGTGGCCGGTATGCGAACTGTTCCATGCTCGAAGCCATTGCGCTCTGCGAGACAATTTCGGGCAACAAGATGAACTACCAATATTCGGAAACCAACCGCAGCGGTGACCATATCTGGTATATTTCCGACCTGACTAAGTTCAAACAGCACTATCCCGGCTGGGACTGGACATTTGATCTAAAGGAGACAATGTCGCAAATCCACAGCAGCATGGTTTCCCGCTTAGCCCCAACGATTTAATAAACGTACCCATCATCTTCCGACCGTGTCACTATAAAATACGGCCGGAAGATGGTGGGTATTTAACCTTATAGAAGACCTGATCCGAATGACCTGGCAAAAGCAAGGACTAGTTTATAAACCCGACGGTTCGAAACCATTTAGCCGCACCCACGCGCAGGTTCCCTTTGGTTATCCAATGGCGGATAAAGTGCGGGTCTATTTTTCTACCCGCGATGACGAAGTTGCGTCGGCTGTTTCGTTCGTTGAACTGAATCCCGATAATCTGTCTGAGGTGATCTATATTCATGACAAACCGTGCCTGACAAAGGGCGCTGTTGGCATGTTTGACGAAACAGGAACCATGCCTTCCTGGTTCTTACCTGTAGGTGACGAAATCTGGTTGTATTACACGGGCTGGAACAAAAGCGAAACGGCCAGTTATCGGCTTTCCATTGGCCTGGCTATTAGCCGTGACGGGGGGCTGACCTTTGAACGGAAATATACGGGACCAATTCTTGATCGGTCCATCTATGACCAGGTCTGGATTGCACAACCCTGCGTTATGCGAGAAGAGCAGGCCGATGGCTCCATCCGGTGGCGGATGTGGTACCTTTCATGTACAAAGATCGAGGTGATCAATGGTCATCCCGAACCTTTTTACGACGTGAAGTACGCCGAGTCGAACGATGGACTCAATTGGAAACGTACCGGCCACGTTTGTGTTGGTTACGATCAGTTTACGGATGCCATTGGTCGGCCAACGGTGTATAAAGATACCGATTCGAGTGGTGACGATTTGTACAAAATGTATTTTTCGTATCGCAATGCGACCAACTACCGGACCGATGTTCAGCGGAGTTACCGAATTGGGTACGCCGAATCGAAAGATGGCATCACCTGGGAGCGCAAAGATGATCAGGCGGGAATCGAACGGTCAGCAGAGGGCTGGGACTCAATGATGATGGACTATTGCCACATTTTCAAACAGAACGACCAGTGGGTAATGTTGTATAACGGAAATGGATTTGGTGCATCGGGATTTGGCTACGCAACTCAGCCCGCAGGCTGATGAAAATCAGTATCGGGAGGGTTGTGTTTTCCCCAGATACCGCCCTACTTTGTGACACAATTTAAATAAGTAAAAACAGCCGCGGGTAGTCGCGCATTTATACGTTTTTTGCTATGAAAGAAGTTGCAAAATACCTGATAAAAATTGATGCGGAGTTCAAGGACGGCAGAATCGTTCCTGAAGTTCCCTATGAAGAAGTGATGCGATTGGTCAATGAGCCAAACATTGTTATCATTAAAACGGGCATTCCGGAGGAGACATTGCGGAGCGTTATCAGGACAACCCACGAATGGGCCTCTAAAACGCCGTTAGCCGAAGGTCCTGACCCATTTGACAACAATCAGCATAAGCAGCGGCTGCACATTGCCAAGATTCAGCAGGCACCGCAATTGTTTCATGACCATACCTTCGATGCCATTCTGGATCTTGAAGAGCCAACGCAGCAACAGCTTATGCAGGTTTTCACGCCAATGCGCCAATTCTGGAATGACCTAACCGGAAATAACGAAGAATATGGCATTCGCAAAGGACAGCCTTACTTTCACCCGCAGGTAACGCACTACCCCTTGGGAGGAAGCTTCTTCGGTCGGCACTGGCACCCGCTCAACCCGCAGAAAGTAGGCACGATTCTAGCGCTGAATCAGTACGGAAAGGATTACACATCCGGTGGAACCGGCTACGTTATCAATGACCATATCGTTGAAACAGAAGGTTTCCAGGATATTGGCGATTTGATCCTGTTCCGGTATGATTTACCGCACTGGGTTAGCCCATCAAGTTTTGCTGATCGCTTTAGCTGGGATGATCCTGCCGGACGTTGGGTGGCTATTCTACCATTCTATGATCCCTGGGCAACACCCGCCGATAAAGAAGAACCACAGGGTTGGAAAGCGCAGATTCAGACGGCTAAAAACGCTACGTCGGAGGCTGTTGTTTAGTTTATAGCTTACGGTTTATAGACAAAGAAGCCGCTTTAGCGGTTGTTTATAAACCGAATCCCGATTGTTATGCTAAAAGTTAGTGTCCTGATTATTACCTACAATCAGAAAAATTTCATTCGCCAGGCCATTGACAGTGTTCTGGCTCAAAAGACTACGTTTCCAATCGAAATCTTAGTCGGCGATGATTTTTCAAGCGATGGTACACGGGAGATCATTCAGGAATACGAGCGCCAGCATCCCGGCTTAGTGAAAGGGGTGCTTCACCCGCGTAACATGGGTAAAAATGGCGGGATTAACTTTCTGGAAACGCTAAAGCGGGCGACCGGCGAATATTATGCGTTGATCGACGGCGACGACTATTTGACTGATCCCCTGAAACTACAAAAACAGGTCGATCTGCTGGACGCTCACCCCGATTATTCGATGGCTTTTCATAATGCCCTGATCACGTATGAGGATGGAAGTCCGTCACACGTGCTCAACGGGCCTGATATGAAGCCCTTCTATACGATAGAAGATTTGATTGGGGAAGATGAAATCTGGTTTATGGCTACCTCCAGTACGCTGTATCGGAATTCTATAAAAGAATATCCCGCCTGGTTTAGTGAATCAGTCAGTGGCGACATTCCCCGGTTGATTCTGAAAGCCAAGATGGGAAAAATCGGGTATTTGCCGGATGTCATGTCGGTCTACCGGAAAAACAGCAATGGCACCAGCTTTACGGATAAGTATGATGACGCCGTTTTTCTGCAAAACCGGATTGATATGTACAGCAATATTAACCGCGAACTGAACTACCAATATGATCGGCTGCTGAGAAAAAACATAGCCCGTTATTATCGGATGATGTTGAAGAGCAGGCAGTTCCGTGGTTCTTACCTGGGAAAGTTAAAACTGGTTACTCAGTATTACTCGCTGGCGAAACCAAATTGGCCCGATTTGAAAACGATTGTTTACGACCATTTAACTCCGCCTGTTCTACAGCGTGCTTACGGCGTAGTGGCTATCGGCCTACACCGTATTCTAAATAATTGAGTAACTCGGTTACCCGCATTTGGGCAATTGTTACACTTTTCCTATTTTGTGAACTAAATAACGAAACTAAAGAGGCTATGAATTTTTTTCAGCAAGTTGCCTATACAACGCCGGAAGAAACGATTCAGAACGTAAAAGAAGCCGTTCAGAATAATAAACTGGTTTTCCTGTCTGATTTCCGTGAAGACCTGCCCGTACACGATTTCTACAGCAAACTATCGGAAACGGTTGGCCGTATTCATGCTGCCGACGAAGATCTGGCTACGGGTAAGATGACTGGAAATCGCTGGATTGACATTACCTACGATCCACAAATTCCTGATCGCTACCGGTCTAGCAATACCCGCCAACCCTTGCACACAGATGATTCATATGTTGAGTTAGGGGGCGAAGAGGCCGTTAACTTCTTTTATTGTGCATCTAACGCAAAAATCGGTGGGGCAACTACCTTCTTTGATTTACCCAACTTGATCGAGTGCATGAAGCTGGATGGCGAAGACGCTTTACTGGAAGAGTTGATGAGCACGGACGTTGTCCATTCCAAAGGGGGCGCTCGCAAAGTGCGGAAGATCATTGATAAAGACGGAGAAGGTTATCTGGCCAACTGGAACTACTTCTGTCTGTCGCGAGAAGAAAATTCACCGGAAGTGCTGGACATGTGCGAGCGTTTTCACCAGTTCCTCGAAAGTCGGATCATGAATGCCGGTATTATTTTGCCTGTTCAACTGAAGAAAGGCGAGGCCGTATTCTTCCACGATGACCGGGTTATGCACGGGCGTAATGCATTCTTTGCTGAATTCCCAGGTCAGCGCAGCCTCATCAAAGGGAAAATTATTATCACGCCGGCTGCCGACGCCGTTTATTAATTTTACATAAGAATATGCTTAGGCTATTCTTAGAGTAGTCAAGCTTATTCCTATAGATGCAGTCTGGTATTGGTTGAATGAAGCGACTTTGCTGGCTAATTCAACCAATACCAGACTGTTCGCTTACTATGAGTGTATCCATAAAAGAGCAGCTAACATCTCGACTGGGCTTCGGTACCTGGCAGTTTGGCGGGCCAAATGTTGTAAATGGTAACCCAACCGGTTGGGGCGAAGTGGATAAAGCCGATGCCATTCGGGCGGTGCACAGCGCCTTGGAGCAGGGTATCAACTTCTTCGATACGGCTGACAGCTACGGCCGCGGCCAGTCTGAACGGATTTTGCAGGAAGCTTTTGCACAAAAGCCCGACTTAACTAAACTCGTTTGCACAAAATTTGGGAATCGACAGTTGCCGGACGGCCAGCCGACTCAGGATTATAGTGCAGCGTATCTGGTCGAAGCCGTTGAAGGAAGTCTGAGCCGGTTAGGTCTAGACACGCTCGATCTTCTTTTACTGCATAGCCCTCCTGATGCGTTCGATTGGGCCAACTACGACCCAACCCCTTTTGAAAAACTAAAACAGGCCGGAAAAATTCGGGCTTACGGGGTTAGTTCACGTTCTGTATATGGAGCCAAGCGCGTTCTGGAAGCTGGTTTTGGTAGCGCGCTGGAGGTAATTTATAACGCGTTGGATCGTCGGGCGGAAGAGTTGCTATTTACCGCTTCTAATGCTGGCGATTACCTGTTTATAGGGCGGGTGCCCCTAGCATCGGGTTTCCTGAACCCAGCTTACCTGACACAGGATCCAGTTTTCCCGCAGGATCAATACCGGTATTATTTACCCGACCGCGACCGTGACTGGCTGTTAACATCGGCCCGAAAGCTAGCTTTTCTGGATGAACAGCCTGGTGGTCTTGCCACTTCGGCCTTGCGATTCAGTTTGTCTTCTGAAGCGGTAGGCGTCGTAATTCCCGGTATGCGTAACGAGAAACAGGTTTTAGCGAACCGTCAGGCTGAAAAACTAGGCCCTTTATCCCCCGATTTACTGGCTCGTATTCGTCAGGCGGTTCCCGACGTGGCTGATCACTGGAAACCAAAAAGCTGATTTTGACATAGTTCTTTTTACTTTTGTTTATGAAACTAAGCGTCGTCATACCTGCATACAATGAGGAAGAGTCGTTGCCGCCAACGCTCCGTATCCTTTACCAGACATTGGCCAAACACGGGATTCCGCACGAAATCTGTGTGACGAATGATAACTCGAAAGATGGTACGCTGGCTGTCCTCGAACGCCTGGCTGCAACGGAGATTCCGACGCTTGTCTATTACACCAATCCCGGGCCGAATGGATTCGGGTACGCTGTACGTTATGGCCTGGAACGATTCTCCGGGGATTGCGTCGCCGTGTTTATGGCCGATCTTTCGGATGACCCCGAAGACTTGGTGCGGTTCTACAACAAAATGCTGGATTCCAATGTAGATGCCGTTTTTGGCTCCCGTTGGGAAAAAGGCGGTAAAGTGGTTGATTATCCAACCCTAAAAAAATTCATTAACCGAATTGCAAATTTTATCGTCCGGATGGTGATGGGCATCAAATACAACGATACGACCAACGCTTTTAAGCTCTATAAACGGGAAACAATCGAGGGTATAAAGCCTTTTCTGGCTCCTCATTTCAACCTAACGGTCGAACTCCCATTGAAGGCCATCGTCCGGGGTTATTCATATGCCGTAGTGCCGAACAGTTGGACAAATCGGAAGTATGGCGAGTCGAAACTGAAGATCAAAGAAATGGGCAGCCGCTACTTCTTCATTTTGATGTACTGCCTAATCGAAAAATATTTCTCTCAAGGCGATTTTCGCAAAAAAACAGCTTCTGTCCCACAGACCGTGAGCCGATAAGCCCCGCTTAACCAACGACCCCTTTTAATCCGGGAATCAGATAAAAAAACAGGGTCTGAACAATTGCCCATAGAACAGCGCTAACCAGCATAGATACCAGTACGCGCCCTCGGTTGACCCCAAACGATAAGGCCAGAATTGTGCCGCCAATTGGTGTTAAAATCAAGGGCGTTAGAAACGCGATACCATTCATACCAAAGCGTTTCCAAATTCGAATAGCCATGCGTGTTCGCCGGGTAAACCGCTTGGGAGGGGCCGACCTGAACCGTTTGACAAGGGCTTGTATCGCGGCTCCCGCATAGGTAACCAGAACGACACTAATCATCATACCCAGCATGGTACAAATGGCCGTTTCGATCCAGGTCAGGCCCAGCGCGGCTCCTGACAAGGGACCACCGGCAAATTTGATTGTACTGGCAATGGTGACGGAAAGATATTTTGCGAACTGCATTGCGTTGATATGTTCTGAAACAACGCCATAAAAGTATCCGTTGTTTACCAATATGCCACTTATTCCGTCTACTTATCCTGGCCCACCTACTTATCAGTATAACGGTCACCTACAAACCATCATGCCAAGCCTGGTGCGAAAGGTGCTGGGCGTTGTGTATCAACGCGAACGGTTAACCCTGCAAGATGGTGATTTCGTTGATTTAGACTGGCTGGAAAACGGAAAAAATCGACTGGTCATTTTAACGCATGGCCTGGAAGGCGACAGCAATCGGCAATACATTCGAGGCACGGCCAAACTGTTTGCCGAACATAATTACGATGTACTGGCCTGGAATTGCCGTTCGTGTAGTGGCGAAATGAATCAGGCGTTTCGGCTGTATAATCACGGTGAAATTGGCGATCTGAACGAAGTTATCACCCATGCACTTCGCCGAAAACGGTATGACGAGGTTGTCCTGGTTGGCTATAGCATGGGGGGCAATATTACGCTGAAATACCTTGGGGTTCACGGCCGTCAGCTGCCTGCTGTGATTAAAGGTGGAGTAGCAATTTCGGCCCCCACCGATCTGGGTGCCAGCGCGGTTTTACTGGATCGGCCGTCAAACCGATTCTATCGAAACCGGTTCAGGCGGAAGTTAGTCCTTAAAATTAGTCAAAAGGCGGCCCTATTTCCCGGTCGGCTGGACATGACCCGGTTAAAGGATGTAAAACAGTGGCGGGATTTCGACGAGTTTTTTTCGGCACCAGTCAATAACTATCGGGACGCCAACGACTTCTATACTCAGGCATCAGCCGTCAATTTTATGCCCGGCATCAGCGTACCAACCCTGCTCCTAAACGCTCAGAACGACCCACTTCTGTCGCCGGAATGCTCACCTGCCTGGCTTGCGGAAACGCATCCCTATATTTTTCTGGAAACGCCCTCAACCGGCGGCCATGTTGGTTTTCAGGTAGTTCGTGACGCATACACCTACGCCGAACGACGAGCTCTTGCCTTTGCCCAGGCAATAGCCTAGCGCAGGGCTTCACTTTCGAAGAAATCGCCGGTCAATTGCTCGAAATACGCATCAATTCGTTAATCTGATTGATGATGGCTGTGTTTCCCGGAGTCTCTATATCCTGGCCAACGACCTGATAGCCTGTCAGAAGTATTTGTGAGTTTGGGAAGGCCTTCGCCATTCGATTGACAAAGGGTTGCACTTCATGATTGGCCGGAACCGACGTCAAGACCGTAAAAATATAATCGGGCTGATGGATCTGATGGGCGAATACCAGCTCATTTAGCGGCAGGTTCTGCCCAAGATAAATTACTTTGTTGGATCGCGAGCGAATAATGTAATGGGCAAACAGAAGACTAATCTCATGGAATTCGCCCTCTGGTAAAAACAGCATGTACGTTTTGCCGGGCTTGTCGGGCGTGCCTCTCAGCCCATCAATGGCCACAATGATTTTTTGCCGGATCAGGTTCGTAATAAAATGCTCCTGGGCTGGTCCAATGGAGCCCGTTACCCAGAGCGTACCAATGCGGCTCAAGAATGGGTAAATAATGTTCACCATTGTGTTCTCAAAGCCCGACTGAGCAATGTTAGCGCTAATAATTTTTTCAAAGCGCTCTTCGCTCAAATCCAGCATCGAGATGGTCAGTGCATGAATCTGATCTGGATAATTCAGCTGTCGTTCCGAAATCTTGACAACTTCACGATTTAACTCATCAGAAGAGAGTTTTGCAATCTCAGAGATCTTGTAACCATGGTCTTTGAGCAATGAAATGTTAAGAACCCGTTTCAGGTCATCGTCACCGTAAGTACGAATGTTCGTATCCGTCCGATCAGGCGAGAGAATGGCGTACCGCTGTTCCCAAATGCGTAAGGTATGCGCTTTTATGCCTGAAAGTTGTTCTAAATCTCTAATTGAGTATGTACTCATGAATTGAAGAAGGCAAGGACTTTCGCTTAGACCAGTTTACTGGTTCAACATCTCAGTTTTAAGCTCTAAGTGAACGTGCTAAGGTATCACAAATTACAACTACTAAACGACAAAAAAAACTTTTTTGTTTAATAGAAATCAAAAATACTTAAACAAAATATACGAATTTTTTAAGCATATGGATTTAGTTTAGTGCAAATAGTTGCATTCAGGGCTATGATGTCATACCGATACTACAATGCGAAAGACCTAAAACAGCCAAACGTCTGATTCTGAATATAGATTAGGAGAGAAAACAAAAAAGGCCTTGAATTATCAAGGCCTTTACTGTGAAGGGTGAAAGACGGGGCTCGAACCCGCGACCTCCGGAACCACAATCCGGCGCTCTAACCAACTGAGCTACAATCACCGTTTTAGGAGTGCAAAAGTAATAATGATTTGTGAATTATGAGTTATAAATAATGGTTTTTTTGCAGGTCTAATCAACAAAACCCATCATTTATAACTCACGATTCGTTGTTTGTTAGGCTTGTTTGCCTTGTTGATACCGTTTTTCGGCAGCGGCCCAGTCAACAACATTAAAATAAGCGGCAATATAATCGGGCCGACGGTTCTGATATTTGAGGTAATAGGCGTGTTCCCATACATCGAGACCAATGATTGGAAATCCTTTCGCTTCGGCAATATCCATCAAGGGATTATCTTGGTTTGGCGTTGAGGTAATGGCCAGTTCACCCTCTGGCGTAACAATTAACCAAGCCCAACCTGAACCGAAACGTGTTGTAGCCGCCTTTGTAAATTCTTCTTTAAAGGCATCAAACGAACCAAATTTCTGCGTGATAGCTTCAGCCAGTGTACCCGTTGGCTGACCACCGCCACTACCCGAAATCGTGTTCCAGAATAGGGTGTGATTATAGTGACCACCACCATTATTACGGACAGCAACAGGTGCGGAGCCCACGCTGGCCAGTAGATCCTCAATGGATTTATTCTCCATATCAGTGCCAGCAATGGCGTTGTTCAAATTCGTCACGTAGGCATTGTGGTGCTTATCGTGGTGAATTTCCATTGTCTGCTTATCGATATTCGGTTCGAGCGAATCGCTTGGGTAAGGAAGTGGGTCTAGTACAAAAGCCATTATTGCTAATTAGTTAGATGGAAGATTATTCGGTTGAGTTAACAACCCTACGGCGAATTATGTTCTTAAGCGATTAAAAAACTTCATCAATAACGCCTGGCTTTCCTCGGCGAGTACGCCTGTTTCGAGCCGGGTTTTAGGATGTAGTAGAGCAGATCCAAAGCGGCTATAGCCGCGCTTTGGATCACTGGCCCCAATCACCAAACGGCCAAG
Source organism: Spirosoma radiotolerans (assembly GCF_000974425.1). Lineage (NCBI taxonomy): Bacteria > Pseudomonadati > Bacteroidota > Cytophagia > Cytophagales > Cytophagaceae > Spirosoma > Spirosoma radiotolerans. The sequence goes on along the minus strand of NZ_CP010429.1, from coordinate 6,399,195 downwards.
CTGCGCCCAGAAAAGAGCCCCTGCACACATAACGCAAGGCTCTAAAGTTACATATAGGGTGCAATCAGGAAGGTATTTACTCCCCAAGTAGTGTGCAGCCGATGTTATAGCCATTAGCTCGGCATGGGCTGTCACGTCAACTAATTGCTCCGTCTGGTTCCGGGATTTGGCAATAATCCGATTGCGGCAAACGACAAGTGCACCGACCGGAATTTCTCCGTTGTCGGCAGCGTCTTCGGCCAATGCCAGTGCCATCTCCATGTAATACTCGTCGGGCATGTGTGTGGGCAATCGGGCAGGGTTTACTGTTTCATTATTTTTCGAACCGTTTGCCTATCCCCAACCTGTATGCGCATAAAGTATACACCACTCGGCTGCGAGACAAGATTCAATTCATTCCGTTGGTTACGTGTCGCCTGCTGTAAAACAGGCTTTCCGGTTAAATCCGTCAGGGTTACTATAGCCGGGTCACGCGTTAGGGGTAAGTTTAATTCAAGGATCAGGATCGTTTCTGTAGGGACCGGATAGGCTTTCACCAATGGATCGAGTGAGTTGTCATCAACGCCCAGCAGCGGTAATACTGAAACGACGGCTGTGCCAGAAAGAGTACCGTTGCCACAACTATTGCTCACGCTCGTTAGCCGATAGGTCGTTGTGCGAGCAGGCCGTGCTTCGACAACATAAGGGCTACTGGTCACCGTTAACGGGTAGCTGCGCAGGCTGTCGGCATAGATTACATTCCAGGGGCCATCTCCGCCAAACGTAAGGGTCAAGTTTGCCGGTATACCTTCATAAATGTTTTGCGTACCGCTAAGGGTGGCCGTTGGCAGTGAACGAATGGTGAGGATAGTAGGGCTGTTGCTGCCTGTAATGCCTATTTCCGGATTATCGGCTTTTACCCGAACGTAATACTGGCCTCCCGGCAACGTTGTTGGTAACAAGGTGGTAACCGGCGAGTTATTGGCACTTGTCGAAGCTGCGTACTTCTTTGTCGTGTCAGCTAGGCTAACCACCTCGATTCTAAACGCATTGCCCGGATTAAACTCGCCAGTTGTAGTAAACGGAACTGAAAGGGATGTGCCTGCGCATAGTGTTGTTGCGTTTAAGTTGCTGGTCGATACGGTCGGTACGCGGACCGATACGGTTGCCGTGTTGCCCGGTAGCCCTGTTCCACAGCCATTGACGACAGACGTTACCAGGTATGATGTGTTGCCGCGTGGTAACACGGAAATCGTTGTGTCGCTGCGTGCGGTACCGGAATAACCGCCGGTAAGGCTATAACTATAGGGCCCCGATCCTGTAAATTTGAGTTGTAAAGGCGTTCTCTGTCCCAGGTTGACAGTGGTTGTTGGCGCAAATAATGACAACGTTGGGGTGGTATTGACCACAACACGAATTGTAGACCGAGCGCTGTAACAACCATAGGAGGCAATTTGATAGACATAAAATGGGTCGCCCTGAAGCTGCACATTTGTGTTCAACGTCGATGGGGTAGGAGCGTTATTAGTTACATTACCATAGGGGTCAACCCATCGTAGCTGGCTTCCTGTTTCACCCGTTGCTTCTAACGGTACAGCTTTGTCGTTGATACAATACGTGACCAACGACTTTGGCGTAGCCGGAGCGGATGGCGTTAGAATAGTCGCCTGAATTTCTGCTTTATCGCTCTCACATTCATTAATGGTCTGGCTAACCAGGTATTTTTGGGTACCAGACTGATTAATACTGGGAATAGGAGCACTGGAAAGCAACGAGCCGGATGGCGTATACCATTTAAAGCCTAACCCGGTAACGTTGGCGGCTAACGATGTAATATTCTGTTGTGGCTGGTCCTGTTGGGCCTGGCAATAAACTGGATTTGATACGCCGGGCTTGTCGGGGATAGGTTTTATGGTAACGGTAATCGTTGCTTTCGGCCCTTCACAACTTTCAATTGTTTGAGACACTTTAAAGGTCTGGCTTCCCACGGCATCTGAACTGGGTGTCGGTGCTCCTCCGTTCAATAGATTATCCGACGCATCATACCATTTTAAACCCGCACCCGTAGCAGTTAGTTGTTGCGTCTGGCTTCTATTACAGAAACTAGGTGAGTTTACACCCGGTGCGCCGGGCGTCGCTTTCACCCGAACATTAAGTGTAGCGCGGGGACTCTCGCAACCGGATACTGTTTGACTGACGTAATAAACCGTAGTACCGACGTTGTTATTGGCAGGTACCGGCGCTGTGGGCGATGCCAGGCCACCTGATGAATTTGTGCCATACCAATTGGCAGTCGCGTTCGCTACCAGTGTAGCCGATAAGGCAGGTGCACCCGTTCCCTGACAAAAGTCAATGGACGAGGTGCTGGGTGCGTTTGGCGTATCTTTCACCTGCACCGGTATAGTCTGAATGCTGCTGGTACAGCCCGAAACGGTTTGGGAAACGTAGTAATTTTGGGTACCAACGAAGGATGCGCCTGTTTGTGGTCTGGTTGCCGATGTGCTGGGGCTACTGGTTGAATCAGTGCCATACCAGTTCAGCGTTCCGGTGGTTGTTGCTGCCAGGAGATCGGCAGTTTCGCCTTCACAATAGACGCGTGGTGTGGTAAACGATGGGCGATCGGGTGTTTTGTTTACGGTAACGGTTATGACTGCCCGGTTTTCACTTTCGCACCCTTTATCGCTGGTCTGGCTTACGTAGTACAGGCTCGTTTTTGCCTGGTCGGTTGGGGGCGATGGGGCCTGAGCGCTTGCGCTGCCCCCTTTATCCTTGTCGATGGTACCGTACCAGTTTAAGGTAGCTCCATTGCTAGCACTTGCCTGCAATGGCCGTGTTGGCTTGCCCTGACAATAAATCACGGGGCTCGAAACGGTCGGTATGGCCGGTAGGCTATTGATCGTAACCGTTATACCCTTTCTGGCGCTGGAGCACCCGCCCACTTTATCTACCTGACTGACGTAGTACGTAGCCGTTTGCGTATTACTTACAGTAGGAGCCGTTGTGGTTGAGCTGCCGCCTGAAGCAGACGTTCCCCACCAGCGTAATTCATAATCAGACGACGTTACGGTGGCGGTTAATGAGCCAACGGGCGAGCCAGCACAAACAGCCGGGGGAGCCTGAACGGTGGGCTCGGTGGGCGTTGCCACGATACTAACAGAAATGGGCGACCGGGTGGCGCTTTGGCAGCCATTGTTGTCAACTTGGCTGACGTAGTATGTGGCGCTGGACTGATTGTTGGGGCTGGGAGCCGTTGTGGTTGAGCTGCCGCCCGATGCAGACGTTCCCCACCACAAGAGCGAGTTCGTGCCCGTAGGCGTTGCGCTTAATGGATCAGTTGTTACCCCTTGACAATAAGAGAGGTTTTTTACAGTTGGGGCGCTGGGAAGATCGATGACCTGAAAGACAACGGTTGTCCGGTCGCTTTCGCAATCCGTAGAATTTGACTGACTAACATAATAAGTTGAGGTGATTGATGGTTGTGGCGCTGCTGCTAATGGGGTACCACCAGATGAAGCAGTATACCATTTTAGCTGCGTACCGCCATCGCTTAATGTCGCTGTTAACGATTTCGGGCTTTCACCCTGGCAGATTGTTTGTGGCGATTTAGCGGTTGGTGCATTTAACTTATTTCTTACCGTAACGGTAATGGAAGCCTTGGGACTTTCGCAGCCGCTAATTGTCTGGCTAACGTAGTAAATGGTATTACCAATGGCCGCGGCTGTTGTGCTGGGCGTGGGCGCTTGCGTTGATGTGGCTCCGGTTGTCTGATTGGCTGCATACCAGTTTAGTGTTCCCCCTGCCGATTTGCTTGCTGTTAATTGGTCAGCCAGAGCGCCTTCGCAATACGTGAATGGTGTTGTCACACCTGGCGCAAGTGGTTGACTAAGTGTAAGGGTTGCCCCTGAGTTTGCAAATGTGCCGCTACTTGCTCGTACCTGAATCCTATACCCTGAACCGATAACTGCCGATGAAGGAATTGTCGCATTAATTGGGGTCGCCGTTCTGCTTGTAACGCTCCCGATAACGGTTGTGTATGTCGTACCAGTAGCATCCGACAGATAAGCGGTGAATACATTACCAGCAGCAAAAGAAGTGCTGGTTGTATAGGAAACCAATAGGCCGGTACTGGTACCCGCACAGGCAGAAGAAATAGGGAACGTGACATTAGAAATTGTCTGGGAAAAGCTAAGCGTGCTCAACCCAGCCATAAAAAGCGAGAAAAATAAGCAGGAGTAGATAATACGTCCCTTCATAAAATAGGAGAATAAAGCAGTTGAAAGCCTAAAGTTAGCGCATTTATAAACGATATGCAGAAGTCGGTGGCAGGTCTTGTGTTCAGAAGAACTTGGCTAGAAATAGCTCGTTTTGTGTATTATTACTAAGATCAATGAATAATAGCGTAACAATTAGCCAGATTAATCTAATTAATTAACCATACATAGCAATAAAAATGCCACTTCTACTCAGAAGTGGCATTGAACAATGAGATAGCTACTTATTCAACCTGTCGTAAAATAGCCGGGCCGTCGATGATTATTGAACAGCCGAATAAATTACTTCGTGAATACGCCGACGAAGCTTCGTTGTGTTAATGGAATTGTTACCGGCCGTCGGATAAATACGGTTAGAGAGGAAAACAAAGATCAACTCCTGATCGGGGTCAACCCAAACAACGTTTCCGGTAAAACCCGTGTGCCCGAACGAACGGGGGGATACTTGTTGTGCCATATAAACGCTGCTGGCACTTTCCGGATTAGGCTTATCCCAACCGAGCGCCCGGTGGCTGCGGTTACTGAGCGTTTGGGTAAAATAAGGTACTGTCATTGGCTGGAGAATCCGTTCGTCGCCATATACCCCTTTCTGAAGGTTCATCTGCAGAAGCGTAGCAATATCATGCGCGTTGCCAAATAATCCCGCATGTCCGGAGATACCGCCCTGCACGGCCGCCATCTGATCATGGACGGTACCGACCAGAAGCTGGTTCCGATAATACGTGTCCTGTTCGGTTGGGGCACATTTGGGGTTAGTAAGCCGCTGCAAGGGCGTGAAACCAAGTTGATGAAGACCTAATGGCTTATATACGTTATCCGTAACGAACTTATCCAATGGCTGCTTGCTTACCCGTTCGACTACCTTTTGTAAGGTCAGGAAATTAAGGTCGCTATACACGAAAGCGGGTCTGCCCGCTTCGTCATTTTTCTTCGACATGGGCGATTGAACCACCCATTTCCAGACCGAATCCCGCAATGCCGGAACACCCCAGAGCGTTGGGGCAATCTGAAGGGTGTGCAAACTGTCGTGCACGGAGGCATAGTATTCGGCTTTCAGGCCCCCGCCGGGCAGCCGGGTGCGATCCCAGGTGGTTGGGTAAAACGAAACCATGCCCGATTGATGCCAGAGTAAATCCAGAAGGGTAATATTTTGCTTATTCGTGTTCTTTAATTCAGGAAGGTAGAACGACGCTTTCTGCGTAAGATCGATCTGTTTTCGGTCGTAAAGAACCATAACGGATTGTAGAGTTGCCAGGACTTTTGTCAGCGAAGCCAGGTCATACAGCGTTTCATCCGTTACTTTTTCGGCGTTGGGTGAGTAGGTCAACGCGCCAAAGTTCTTGCTGTACACAATCTTGCCCTTACGTGCGACCAGAATCTCGCAGCCGGGCACGACATGATTTTTTACGGCTCCCTGCGCGATGGCATCAATCTGGTTAAGCACCGTCGACTTCATACCCACGCTTTCCGGTGAGCCAACCGAAAGCCGCCCTTCAGGGCCCAACGTTAGGCCCATGCCCACTTTCATGTCACCAATGGAAACCGGTAGCATGCCTTGTGATCCTAACCCGCCAAACAATATCTGAGGTACGACACGCTGCATATCCTCAAGCTCCTGGTAAGCACAAACCAGCGCATCAGCTCCGGTGAACTGTTGCAGGCTATAAGGCGAGCCAAAGGCGGTCACAATTACTTTCGCTCCACGCTGTTTCAAGCGGGTAATTAAGTCAAGCGATGGTTTTGTGATGCCGTATTTTCTGAGCGCCGACTCGCTCATCCGATGGAAGCTAACCACAACCGTATTCGCATCGCCAACCTGCGCCAGAATATTAGTTAGATCAGCTTCCGAAACAGGTTTTTCGGGGTAAGCAAGCGTCTGGAAAGGGGCGTATTGATTCAGCGTCTTCTGAAAAACGTTGCCTGGCTCGGCGCCAATGGCAACCGACGCCAAACGCAGGGTATCCAGGTGCTTGAGCGGTAACAGACTATTCTTGTTATCGGCGACCGTTACCGACTGCTCACAAAGTTCCTGTTTCAGCAACTTGGCTTCGGGCGAGTTGAGGTCCGTCGATAAGCCCGCCAGGTTAATGGGTTTATATTGAGCCAGGCCAGCCCAATATTTGGCCCGAAGAATCTTCTTGACTTTCTCATCGATCAGTTCCTGCGAAATAACGCCCTGCTGAACGGCATTCATGATGTTCGTCGTTGCCTCCCGCACGTTTTCAGGATACAGAAGAATGTCATTTCCGGCCATTAACGCCCGTAAATTAACATCCATTGCCTTAGGCGACCGGCTGATTCCGCCCATATTCAGCGCATCGGTAAAAACCAGTCCGCGAAAACCCAATTCTTTTTTGAGGAGTTCCGTAACGATTTTTTCTGATAACGTGGCAGCTAAAGCAGGCGTATTATCCATCACGGGTACATGCAGGTGGCCCGTAACAACGCCCATCAAACTATCGGCAATAAGTTTCCGGAACGGATACAGGTCAATTTCCCGCATCTGCTCCGACGACCGGCTAACGGTTGGCAACGTGTGGTGCGAGTCGACGTTGGTGTCACCGTGACCTGGAAAGTGCTTGGCTGTAGCAATAACGTGTGTGCCTTGCAATCCCCGCATGTAAGCCGAGGCCTTCAAGGCCACATTCTCTTTTGATTCACCGAAAGACCGTACCCCAATCACTGGATTGGCCGGGTTGCTGTTGATATCCGATACCGGAGCAAAGTTGATGTGAATGCCCAGGCGCTGGCACTGGCGGCCAATTTCAGCCCCCATCCGGTAAATAACTTCATTATCCCGGATAGCACCGAGTGACATTTGTTTTGGGAAGTCCATGGTGCTGTCTAATCGCATCCCAAGTCCCCATTCACCATCAATGCCAATGAGCAGCGGTACTTTCGATTCGGCCTGGTAGCGATTCGTTAGAACGGCCTGCCGGTAAGGACCACCCTGGAAGAAAATCAACCCGCCAATATGGTTCGTTTGAATGAGGTGATCGATGTATTGATAGTGATTGTCGTGACGATTCGAAAACGTGGCCACCATGAAGAACTGCCCGATTTTCTGTTCGGGTGTCAACGTGTGAAAGACGCTATCAACCCAATGCTCGCCACTGTCAGACATGGCGAACACCTCTACGGGCCTGGCAGCCGGGCCAAATTTGTAAGAAGCAAGGGCTAGCCGATTGGCGTTGGCGGCTGCTGTTCGTTTGGCCGCTGCTCGAATCGCTGTTGTCCGAGCAAGTTTCGCCCAGAAGTTACGACCGGGCTTCATTAAGCCAAAAGCGGTTAACAGGCTGACGAGTAAGAGGCCAACAAGTAAAATAGGTCGTACAACAATATTCCGCATGGGCACTCAGTAAATAAAAAACAGTTGTCAGTTGACGGTAATTTTGGGCAGACCATAAAAATAGCCAAAGCCTGTCGTAAACCACAACTAATCATTGAATTGTCTAACTTTTTAACGAAATAATTTAGATAAATCGTTCTGCTTAGTGGATTAATACAAAATTAAATTGAATATAAGGTCAGGCTTTATTCAGATAATCAATAAGTTAAATGGACGAGCCCAGGTTAAAAACCTACAAAAATGAAGCCATTCGTCTGGTGGACGAGGACACAGCACAGTTAAAAATACCCAGTGTATTACCGAAACGGAGTGATCTAGAATAGCAAAAGGATAATCAGCAAGGAACGGATACGGTGCGAAGGCGTGTAGTCAAATTGGTACAAAACGAAAAAAGCCCGTAGACGGGCAAATGGAAACCAGCGCAGCGGATCCTGACCACTGGTGAAGCAGAAAGAGAAGGTGACTACTCTAATAAGGCCGGGCGGGGCGAACGTTCATCAAAGCCGCCAGAAAACGTTCGCCGATGACGGCTTTCGTTTCCTGAACCGTTTGCTGCCAGCAGGCCGTAGCTGTTGATTTTGTTTTAGCAACTGAAGCTGCTGTTTTCGACCGCAACTGTTTCCGGGCAGCAAACATGTTATGGGGATGCCCCATGCTAAATGCCTGTCCACTAATGCCCAAAAGTAAAATGCCGACAACCAGGAGAGTTTTCATGACCGCTTATGTCTAATAACAATACAAAGATATAGGTTTAGTTTGGTATCTTGCAATACATAGTACTAAATTTTTTAGAATATTTTTTCTGTTTATTACAGGAGCAGCGTAAATCTAGAACATCGAGTCCCTAATTTGCTTGTTTTTGCCATTCCGCACCGGCGGACCGGTTGGAATGACAAAAACAAGTTGGTTTCTTTAATCAATCACAATCCGTTTTACGGCACCGTCTTCATTCTGGGTGACGGTGATGAAGTAGGCACCCTGCGCTTTTTTACCCAGATCAATTTGCCCAACAAATTCGCCCGAGAAGTCTTTGATCTCTCGTTTGGCCACTTCTTTTCCCTTTGGATTGGTGACCGTGATGGTTACATCTCCTTTAGCGGGAGCTGTAAAACGAACATTCAACTGGTCGTGATCGGGGTTATTGGGGAATGCATCCAGTCCACGAATGGTCGACGCTTTGCCGTTGACATTACGCGCCCAGTCTTCAAACGGCCGAACGAGCTGCCGGTCAAAATCTCTTGGTATCTGAAACTTGAATCGATTGAGCTGATCGGTTAGTGAGTCGGCTCCGCGCCGAAATTCATAACGCCAGTTTGGGTTGTTCCAGAAGTCCTGATTTGCATCGCTCCGCTGCAGTTTACCGCGTTGTACGTAGGCATCGGACGGAGCGCGTCGTCTACCTGGCATGATCCGTTCGCGATTTACCGTCCGATCGCCGTCCGAATCGTCGATAATAATGGTCATCTGGCGTTTGCCGCCGTCTTTGCGGGATGCTTTGAGCGAATCAACCAGTTTCATTACCATTTTATCACGCTGAGGATCGTCCATGCCATTTATGTGGTATGTCCGTTCAATTTCACGGACTTCATCGCCATTGCGCTCGATGATCCGTACGTTTACATCGCCCTTCCCGGTTTTTGTTGACGGGCTGGTTTGTTTCTGAGCCAGGGCAGCTCCGCTGAACGTGACGGCCACCAGCATGGCCGACACGAACTGGTATCGGGCAAAAACTGTTTTTTTCATGGTACTAGTTAGTTGCAAACGAAGGAACGATAAGTTGCTAAACCAATTGATACAGGGGTTGTTAAAGTTTGTTAACGAGCCAATTACTAGCTAACTCGGTTCGTACTTTTACTAACCCTTGCGACTGGTTTCTTATAGATGGGAAAGTTGGTCGAAGGTTGCATGAGCGAGTAAAAAAATGTCAAAACAACGCATACGCTGGATTGTGGCACTGATGGCGATTGGGCTATTGGGGCTGGTAGGGCTGCAGGTCTATTGGATCAGTAGCGCTTTGCAGTTGCAGCGGGAACAGTTCGCCTATAAGGTAACCGATGCCCTGCAGGAGGTTGTACGGGCGTTGGAACGGCAGGAGATTTTTTACCTGACCAACCAGCGCGTTCAGGCCCGTGAACACCAGAATCGGTTGATGGCCATTGCTAAAAAGGAAGGCCGGTCGGTTAAAAAAGCCGACGCTGAACAATCGCTTGTCGCTACAAAATCAATCCGTTTGAAGGAAAAACAACAGCTACACCTGCCACCGTACGATCAACTGGCGGCCCGGCAGGTAATTCCCTCCGGAATGACATCTGTGGGGAACATCGTTGTGCAGTCAGATGTATTACACCCGATTGTCCGTCCGCTATCGCCGGAGCAAATGGCGGTTGTCGAAGAATTTGTTCGTCAGCAGGATGAACTGATGGCGGTTGGCGATTGGCAGACGCAATTAGCCCAGCAGCAGCAGTTTAATCAGTGGGCCGAAAACCTGATGTACACAGAACTGAACAAGATCAATAATCAGGTCAGGCAAGATTCGGCCATGAGGGCCATTAAAAATAAGCTTCGGCGAGCAACGCAGCGTCGAAAGAATCAAACCGATAACGCGCTGGTATCGACTAAACCCGGTTCAGCAACGAATACGGCCAACGCCAGTCAGCATCCGGGACTAGCAAATTCGGGTCGGACAGAGGAGCAGTCGCACATGATCAAGGATGTGCTCAAGGGCCTGCTTCTATCCGACCGGCCGATAGAAGACCGGGTCAACCGGTTGGCGCTCGACACCTTACTTCGGCAATCGTTGGTCGAACGGGGCATCAGCATTCCCTTTGCCTATGCCGTTCGAACCAGCCAGAAGCCCCGATTCCTGTTTACATCCAAGGGTATCGAAGCGCAGCAGTTCGATGTAAATGGCTACAAGGCCGCTTTGTTTCCCAACAACCTGATGGAAACGGGGAACTATGTGTATGTTTATTTTCCAACTCAGCAGGAGTTTATCCTCAGCCGCCTGGGCTTCACATTGGGCGCATCCGTCGTGCTGATTCTGGTCATTCTGGCCTGTTTCTACATCGCCATCAGCACGATTGTTCGGCAGAAGAAACTAGCCGATATAAAGAATGACTTTATCAATAACATGACGCATGAGTTCAAAACGCCAATTTCAACCATATCGCTGGCGGTAGAAATGGCGCAGGAACAACTGCAGTCAGACATGGTGGCCCAGCGTTCGGCGGCATTAGTGAATGGGGGAGATGGTAGATTTGGCTCCCGATCCGGCTCGCTCAATAATGAAACACCAGATCAGGAAATGCGCGAACCGAGTGTGCCAGATTCTCGGCTAACACGCTACATGAGCATCATTCGGGATGAAACCCGGCGATTGGGTTCGCACGTAGAAAAGGTTTTACAAATGGCGTTGCTGGATAAGGGAGAAATCAAACTCAACATCAGCCCCGTCAACGTGCACGATGTCATTGAGAAAGTGCTTAATAACCTGAGCTTGCAAATCGAGCAGCGCGGGGGCGAAGTCGATCTTCACTTTGATGCCGACCGGGAAGTTGTAGAAGCCGATGAGCTTCACCTGACCAACATTGTGTACAATCTGCTGGATAACGCGCTGAAATATTCGCCCGAAAGGCCGCACATTACCATTACTACGCGTAGTCTCCCCGATGGAACCATGACGAGTGGATCCTCTATACCCGGGGTCAGTATTACCGTTTCGGATCAGGGATTGGGTATGAACAAAGAGCAGACCAGCCGCATTTTTGAAAAATTCTACCGGGTGCCTACCGGCAACCGGCATGATGTAAAAGGCTTTGGCCTCGGGCTTAGTTATGTGAAGAAAATGGTTGAGGAACACCACGGTCAAATTCTGGTTGAAAGCCAGCCCGGAAAAGGCAGTTCATTCGAAGTGATCTTACCGTATAAAATTTTGAATGATTGAGTGATTGAATCAATAAGGCTGGCGCATCCAGCAAAATAGTTGCTCAGTTAGTCATTCAATCACTCAATTATTCGCTCTTTATTTCTTATGCCAACCATTTTACTTGTTGAAGACGACCCGAATCTGGGTCTTTTGGTGCAGGAGTACCTGACCATGAAGGGATACCAAACCGACCGGGCCACCGATGGAAACCAGGGCCTGCAATTGTTCATGGCGGGCCATTACGACCTGTGTATCTTCGACGTGATGATGCCTAAGAAAGACGGGTTTACACTGGCGAAGGAAGTTCGAATGGATCATCGGGATGTGCCCATCATTTTCCTGACCGCCAAGTCCATGCAGGAAGACACGATTCAGGGGTTCAAGGTGGGAGCCGATGATTACATGACGAAGCCATTCAGCATGGAAGAGCTGCTACTCCGAATTCAGGCTATTCTTCGTCGGTATCAACGCACTACAGAGTCCGTCGAAACGACCACGTATCAAATCGGCTCCTTTTTGTTCGATTATCCGCACCAGCTTCTTTCCCGAACGGCGGACGGGCTGTCGGCTGATCCTGCGTCCGTACAGCCTCAAAAACTAACTAGCAAAGAGTCGGAGTTATTAAAATTGCTGGCTCAGAACCTGAATCAGCCGGTCAGTCGTAGTTTTGCCCTGAAAATGGTTTGGGGCGACGATTCGTACTTCAATGCCCGAAGCATGGACGTGTATGTAACAAAACTGCGTAAATATCTAAAAGAAGACCCAGCCGTTCAGCTCGTTAATGTACACGGCGAAGGATTTAAATTGATTGTTTAATGGTTTCTGGTTTACAGAATACGGTTTATATGGCTTACTAACTCCAGGAAGCCATCATGTAGTAAACACAACAAACCGTAAACCAAATACCATAAGCTAGAACGCATGAACTTAATACGCCGTCCGCGCCGGAATCGCCAATCGGCTGTTATCCGCGACATGGTGCAGGAAACCCGCCTGTCGGTCACTGATTTTATTTTGCCGGTCTTCATCATGGAAGGCCAGAATGTTCGCTCGGAAGTTTCCTCTATGCCGGGCATTTATCGGTATTCACTGGATTTGTTGCTCAACGAAATCGGGGATTGTGTTGATCTGGGCGTCAAAACGTTCGATCTGTTCCCTAATATCGCTGAGTCGAAAAAAGATAAGTATGCTACTGAAAGCTACAACCCCGACGGCCTGTACATCCAGACAATTCGGGCGATCAAAGACCGTTTTCCCGATGTCATGATTATGACCGATGTGGCCATGGACCCATATAGTTCAGATGGACACGATGGCATTGTGGAAAATGGGAAGATACTCAACGATCCGACGCTGGAGGTATTGGGTAAAATGGCTCTTGCTCAGGCTCAGGCTGGCGCCAATATTGTTGGACCTTCCGATATGATGGATGGACGCGTTGGTTATTTGCGGCAGGTGCTGGATGAAGGTGGCTTCCACGACGTAGCAATCATGTCCTACGCAGCCAAGTATGCGAGTGCTTTTTACGGCCCTTTCCGCGACGCACTTGATTCGGCGCCCAAGTTTGGCGACAAGAAAACCTACCAGATGAACCCTGCCAACAGCCGTGAAGCGCTCATTGAAGCTCAACTTGACTACGATGAAGGGGCCGATTTTCTGATGGTGAAGCCTGCGCTGGCGTATCTGGATATTATTAAATTACTGAATGATAACTTCCATCTGCCCATTGCAGCCTACAACGTCAGTGGGGAATACGCCATGATCAAAGCGGCTGCGCAAAACGGCTGGCTCGACGGCGAACGCGCCATGATGGAGTCGCTGATGGCCATAAAACGGGCCGGAGCAAATGTCATTTTGACGTACTTCGCGAAGGAAGCCGCCCGAGTATTAAATAAATATTAAATTAAAGTAGATCTATTGGGTATTTATACTCAACTAATTGCATAATTGATTAAGTTTATAGATAAAAAGCGTATTCACTTATCAATTATGCAAAAAAGTTTACTTGCTGTTTTATTTATTGCACTTCTGTCAAATTGTACACGTACTACACTAGAGCCCAACGACCCAACAGTAGCGTCAGCATTCGCCGTTAATGTTCAAAGCGCCAGAAAACCGTATATACAAACCATTGTTATCCTTGGCTCTTCTACAGCGTCAGGGGTAGGTGCATCAGCCTATAAATACTCATGGGCAGGTTTGCTTACCAATCAACTTGTACTTAATCATGTTGTCAATTTAGCTAAGGGGGGGTACACCACGTATCAGATTCTACCGACAGGGTCAATTCATGCACCAAACAGACCAGCTGTAGATACATTACGAAATTTAACCGCTGCCCTCAAAGAGAAACCTGCTATATTGATTGTCAGTATGACAACAAATGATGTAGCTAACGGGTATTCTGTAAGTGAGATCATAGCGAATCTCATCCTTATTAAAAATAAAGCAAAAGAGGCTGGAGTCAAGCGCGTTATTATCACGACTTCTCATCCTCGTAAAATTGATACAACCGCTACAGAAAAGTACATGCTACAACGTGATCAGGTTATGAACACCTTTGGCACGTCTGCTGTCAATTTTTTTGACCCTGTGGCTAATGAGGATCATCTATTCAAATCAGAATTACTATTTAAAGACGGAATCCATCCCAACGACAAGGGCCACCAAGTGTTGTTCGAGCAGATTCGTAAAACGCTCAAATACTAGGTATTCACCCCGAATGATTACCCAGAATCCAGCGAAGGCGGGTTTGATTAACCAATTTTACGAATAGAAGAGTACTGACATACACCAGTACAAAGCGCAGAATGGAGGTGCCTGCCATTTCCCAGCCTGTATACTGTGGCTGATAACCGAGAAAGGCTAGCGCAGGTATTAGGGTTACTGACTTCGTGATGAAACTTACGAAGAATGTATGATATAGGTAAATACCGAATGACTCTGCCCGAGGATTGACGAAGGGAAGCTTATGCAAAAAGTTAGCACGCAGAAGACATAAGAATACCACAAGCGAAAAGACTTGATTTGATATGCGCAATGTGTTTCTGGGATCAATCGAATTGAGCTGCCAAAGAAGGACACTCTCTATGGCCGCTACCAGAAAGATAACCGCTAAAAAGAGCCCTAACCAGCCAATTGAAAAGCTCTGCACCCATTTAATATAGTGATCGTGCCGGGAAAGCCAGACGCCTAGGCATATATAGAAGATGAAAGCGGGGAAAGCAAACGTATGGCGCGGCTCTATCCAGTTCGTATATACATTGACCGCGTAAAACAACGTGGCAAAAAAAGATAGGATAGTTATTGTACGTAAGCCCAAATAGCGCCAGCCAGACAGCATAAGGGCTAAGGAAAGTAAGAAGACGAAAATAAACCAGTACGAAGTGGTAAATAAGAGTTGCCAAAATTGGTCAACCAGTTTTGGCAAAGACTCTATAAAAGAGCCAAAACGGCCCACTATAATGCCATAACCAATCGATTTAAAATAAAATAACAAAAAAGCAATAAGAAAAGGAATACCAACGACAGCTAACCTTTTCTTATAATAAGCAAAGGCTTGTTGGGTTGATTTTAGTTGTTTTCCAAGTAGAAAACCTGATATAGTAAAAAAGCATATGGTGCCAAATTTCAACGGTTGAGATATCCACAAAAACGCTTCCTGTTGCAGCTGAGTCATAGCTGTGAACGAGTTGAAGTGTACCATATCCGGTTTTCCCTCCGGTGCAACTAAACTATGCTCATAAACGATCGAGAACATGGCAACGAATCGAATCCAATCAACGAATGGATAGTGTGATTTACTTACAGACGGGTTCGATAACGTATGAGTAGTAATGTTTTCAACTTTTTGCATACTAACCCTGGAAATGAAACTACCTTTTGTCGCTATGTTTGTAAGGATAAACGGTAGTAAACTCAGTTGAGCAATGAAAGAAAGAACGTTTATTGCTGAATTGTATTATAGATAAATCTAATTTATTATTGGATAGGCGCTTAGAGGATGAGTAAACTGTTAATACGTAATGCCAGGTTAGTAAACGAAAATCGTATTATCGAAAGCGATTTATGTGTTGATCTAGGTATAATTACTAGAATTGATACACACATTCCGGATGAGGGCTCTTACAAGGTTATCGACGCGAAAGGCAAGTATTTACTGCCCGGTGTTATTGACGACCAGGTGCATTTTCGGGAGCCTGGCCTGACGCACAAGGCCACAATTGCGTCTGAAGCACGGGCGGCTGTGGCCGGGGGCGTTACCAGTTTTATGGAAATGCCTAATACCGTTCCCAACGCGCTGACGCAGGACTTACTGGCGCAGAAATATGCCATTGCGGCCAATACATCGCTGGCCAATTACTCATTTTTTATGGGTGCCTCGAACGATAATCTTGATGAAGTCCTGCGGACGAACATAAACGACGTTTGTGGGATCAAGGTATTTATGGGCTCCTCAACCGGCAACATGCTGGTTGATAATGAAAAGGTACTGGATCAGCTATTTAGGGAAAGTCCTATGCTGATTGCCACCCACTGTGAGGATGAAGCCACGATTCGGGCCAATACCGAGCATTACAAAGCCGAATACGGTGAGCATGCCACGGCAGGCCTCCATCCTCTGATTCGAAATGAGGATGCCTGCCTGCGTTCTTCGTCTATGGCTGTCGAACTCGCCAAACGGCACAACACTCGCTTACACATTCTACATATTTCTACGGCTGATGAACTGGCGCTGTTTGATAACAGTATACCCCTTACCCAAAAGCGCATAACGGCTGAAGTTTGTGTGCATCATCTGTGGTTCGATAGTGAAGACTACGCACGATTAGGCAACCTGATCAAGTGCAACCCGGCTATTAAAGCGCCTTACCACAAACAAGCGCTACTGGCTGGCCTTAAGGACGACCGGCTGGACATTATTGCCACCGACCATGCGCCCCACACCTGGACCGAAAAGCAACAGCCTTACTGGCAGGCTCCGTCGGGTTTGCCGCTCGTGCAGCATCCGCTTTTGCTCATGCTCGATTTTGTAAAACAGGGTAAACTATCGCTCGAAACGCTTGTCCGGAAAATGTGTCACGCGCCCGCCGACTGTTTCCAAATAGACCGGCGTGGTTATATTCGGGAAGGGTATTGGGCCGATCTGGTTTTGGTCGATCCAGCGCAAC